>CAIVKH010000214.1 GCA_903906425.1 uncultured bacterium | reverse complement strand
TTTGTCTGGACCCAAAAGGTCGACGAAATCCTCAACAAGGTGCGCCATTGTAAAGCTGCGTCTGTTACACAACACTAGTCCGGTTACAAACAAAGCGTGATTGAACAATTCGGCAACTGTGCCTGCAAGCGTTTCAGTTCCGCAGCTGTCACCTGAGTTCTCGATATTAGGAGCGATTTCAGGGAAGGAAGATTTGTCAGCGCGCGCAGCCCATCAGCCGTCACCCGTGTATCTGCCAAACTGAGACTCTCCAATGCTGAAAGCTTCATCAGATGTTGTAGTCCCGCATCCGTCACCTTTGTGTAGGACAAATAGAGCGTTTGAAGACCGGAGAGATTCGTCAAGTATCTCAGCCCTTCATCTGTCAGCTGTGTTTTGGGCAGAAAGAGTGTTTGCATTGCGGGCATATTTGTCACGATGCGAACTCCCGCATCCGTCACGTTTGCTTCAACCAGATGAAGCTCCGTGAGCGCGGATAGCTTTGCCAGGTGTTGAACCCCCGCATCAGTCACCTTTGTATCTTCCAAGTAGAGCGATCTCAGCGAGGTGAGGCCTGAAAGATGGCGCATCCCTGCATCCGAGACATCTTGCGTGTACCACAACAGGAATGATTGCAGGCCGGTCAGTTTGTCGAGATGAACCAAATCCCTGTCGTGTATCACCACTTTGCCGTCGCGAATGAATGGCCCTGCCGCTGCAGGAAATTTGATCGAGTCCTCCAATGCCAGGTGCCTCACTTTTGGAAGGTCATTGATCGTTAATGCCCTGACCGGCTTCTCCAATTGGCGCGCAATCTTGACGCGGACCTTCCACGACAAGGCATTGACGCCGGTACATTGTGAATGGATGGCAAAGCCAATCGCGGCGGCAAGAGCGATCGCGGCCAGAATCCAGAAAAAGTTCCTCCGGTTATTCATGGTGTATGCCTTGATTGTAGCAGCGCTCTGAGAGCGCGGCTACATCCTGGTTCATTGTCGCCACGGCGCTCCGTCGCCGTGGCAGGTGGGCGGGCCGGGGGTGATGGTTCGGCTTGTCACCTGCCTGATTCATCGACATGGAACAGGTGGAGGATCCTGTGGATGACAGGGGTGAAGAGCAAGCCCGCCACCGAGATGAAGACCAGGCCGCTGAAGAGGGCATAGGCCGAGGCGAAGACCTTGGCCGCCGTGCCATGCAGTTCGCCGACCGGGCCCATGCCGCCGAGGATCATGGAGGCGTTGAGCAATGAATCAACCAGACCGAAGCCGGCAATCCAGTGGTAGCCGGCCACCCCAATGCCCAGGGCGGTGATGATCAGCACGCCGGCGGCTCCAGCAAACCCGGCCACCCGCCAGGCAAACCGCCGGGAGGACAGCACTCGCTCGTGTTTTCTTTCAAACATATGTCACCTGGCAGAACATTACGGCGGAGATTTCACCTTGTCTTTAAGGCGAGTATCTCAGGCTCCTTGGGCTCAATTCTATTTTCCTGTCAGCCGCGGCAGCACGACATCAAAGAAATATCCCGCATACGCCCAGAAGAGTCCGAATAGCGGCAGAAGCCAAAGCGATAGGGCCACGAATCCAGGTTCCAAGACGGAGTTCTCAGGATGTTGCACGTCACAAAAGACGTTGACTTTGCTGCCGACGGGAAAACGTTTCTTGTACTGGTAGGCTATGGTGCCGTCCGAGTGGAAGGCAAAAGGGTCGCCAGCCGTAATCACCTTGTTCGTCAATCTCGCACCGCCAGCTTCGTACTCATATGCAATGGTTGCGCGCCATCCGCCTTTTCTTTCCTTGTAGACATCCGATACGAGAATCTTACCTGGCACCTGCTGCCATGATTTCGTCTGAATTGCGGTGTCTATGTGATGGATTCCCAGCAGAAAGCTGCCGATCCCGGTAAGTCCAAAGACCCAGAGGAACACGCGGGGCTTCCGCTTTCTCGGCGGGCTGACCTTATCAGGATTATTTAAGGCGCTTTCTTGATGTATAGCTGCCCCGGGAATCCGGTTGGATAGCTCGGCGAAGAGCGCTTCTTTTGTTTTACGCTGCCCGACAATTCCGACGGGAATCCAGATTCTGCCGTCAGCGTCTTTGAAAGTCGCTTTCTTTGCCAAGACACCAAAGGAATCGGTCAGCCGGGCATCAATACACGCCCAAACGCAATCATCTGTTGAACTGTCAGGTCGCGGCAGAAAGATCCGTTTCGCAATTTGCTTGATCGAGCCATACGGCAGTGTGATTCCGAATGTGATGTATTCAATGCCAGAATTTGTCAGCCGGATCTTCACCCGCCCTTTCAAAGTCGAATACAGCGCAAGCGCGAGAGCGACCGCTCCACCACCGATGCCGACGACGCACTGTGGTGATGGGATGTAACTGTGCGGCAGAAACAATGGCCCTTTGAGCGCAAAAGCGAATGAAAAGAAGATAACGGACGCACCGTATGCGGCAAGCAGTCTCCATGTGGCCTCGCGATATTCAATTGCATTCATATTTGTGGCCAACAAGTGATTGTCCTATTTCTGTTCTTTTCGCGCTGTTTGGAAGGATAGCAAGTTTACGTTGCTATCACGAAACGCCGGAGGATAGCCGCGGGAATCGGGCGGGGAAGGAAATTCGCGGGGGGATCATGGTGGAGCGGCTTCTCCGAAGACGCTTGGTTGTAGCAGCGCTCTGAGAGCGCGGCTACATCCCGAATCTTGCATCGGGCGGCGTGAACGTGGCACGGTGCGGGCACATGAATCCACTTCGCAATATCCGAGTCGTGCTGGTGCGTCCGACCTACGGGGGGAATCTGGGGGCGGTGTGCCGGGCGATGAAGAATATGGACATCACGCGGCTGGCGCTGGTGCAGCCGAACCCGACGCTGAATTTCAGCGAGGCGCAGCAGATGTCGATGCATGCGCTGGACGTGCTGGAGAGCCGGGAGCAGTTCGATTCGCTGGAGGCGGCGGTGAAGGATTGTCAGCGGGTGTATGGGACGACGGCGCGCAAGGGGCTGTACCGCTCGCACTGCAAGTCGCCGCGGGAGTGGGCGCCGGAGCTGCTGGTGGAGGCGGCGGCCGGGGACGTGGCGCTGGTGTTCGGCACGGAGGACAGCGGGCTGACGAACGAGGAGCTGGCGATGTGTACGAACGTGATCCGCATCCCGAGTTCGACATGGTATTCGTCGCTGAACATCGCGCAGGCGGTGCTGATCTGCTGCTACGAAATCTTCCTCGCGAACGAGCACTATGAGGCGCCGCAGGAGCATCATCCCGAGGCGCCGCACGTGATGCGGGAGCGGATGTTCACGATGTGGCACGGGCTGATGAAGGACGTCGGCTTCTTCGACGACGACACGTCGGAGCACATGATGATGGCGTTCCGGCGGATCTTCGCGCGCGGGAAGTTCAGCGTGGCGGATGCGAATATCATGATGGGCGTGGTGCGGCAGGTGCAGTGGAAGCTGAAGAAGACCGAGGTCGGCGAGCGCAAGGCCGAGGACGGGGAGCAGAATGCAGAGGACAAGGAGCAGAGGGCAGAGGATAAGAAGAAGAAAACCTGACTTCCAATGGTTGGAAGTTTGCGCGGCCGCAGTTTCCAATGATTGGAAGTGACCGGGGTCGAAGAAGTGAAACGATGTTCCTTGCCGGCGGTGGAGAGATGGTTGATGAGCAAGTACGCAATGCAAAACGGAGAGAGGCCATGATTACACGACGGAAGTTTATCGCCACGAGTGCCGCGACGACGGCGCTGCTGTCCGGTGCCGGTGTTGCCAGCGCTGCCGAGGAAATGAAGCTGAGCTTCGCGGCCTACGAGAAGATCCCGGCCATAAAATTTCCGTGGGGCTGGATTCGCTGGGTGATGAATGCGGAGATTGATCCGAAGGCCGAGATCACCGTCGGCATTGTGTACATCGAGGCGCACCAGGCGAACCAGCTGCACGTTCATCCCAATTCGCAGGAGGCGCTGCACGTGCTTTCCGGCGCGTGCGAACATCAGTTGGGCGATCGCCGCGACAAGTTGCAGGCGGGCGATACGCTGCTGATCCCGAAGGATGTTCCGCACATGGCCCGCACTCAGGACAGCCCGTGCCTGACGATGGTCACCTATAACACCGGCAAGCGGATCATGGTGCCTGTGAATCCGGACGCTGCGGCGAAATAAGGGGCGGCGGGAATTGCGCGGCGGGCCCGGGTGGCCTTCGGATGGAAATGTTCGCGCCCTCAATCGCGCCATGGAAAAATTATGAAAAGAATTCTGATTGTTCTCGGCCTCCTGCTGGCATCGCCATCCCTGCTGCTCGCCGCGACCGGCGGACCGGCGGCGCCAAACTTCGTGATCATCTTCATTGATGACATGGGCTATGGCGACATCGGGCCGTACGGCGCGACGAAGCAGAAGACGCCGAATCTGGACCGCATGGCGAAGGAAGGCATGAAGCTGACGAGTTTCTACGCCGCGCCGGTCTGCTCCGTTTCGCGCGCGCAACTGCTCAGCGGCTGCTATGGCGCGCGCGTATCCGTGCCGGGCGTTTATCCGCCGGGGAGCAAGAACGGACTGAACCCGAAGGAATTCACGATCGCGGAGCGGCTGAAGGAATGCGGCTACGCGACGATGTGCATCGGCAAGTGGCACGTCGGCGATCAGCCGGAATTCCTGCCGACCAAGCAGGGCTTCGATCATTACCTCGGCCTGCCGTATTCGAATGACATGCTGCGCCACTCGAAGGAGCGCGGCGTGCCCGTCGTGCCGCTGGTGCGCGACGACAAGGTGATTCAGTTGCTCAGCAACGAGGAGGAGGACTGCATCGTTTCGCGCTACACCGACGAGGCCGTCCGCTTCATCCGCGAAAGCAAGGATCATCCGTTCCTGCTGTACCTCGCGCACTCGGCCGTCCACACGCCGATCCATCCCGGCCCGGCCTTCGTCGGCAAATCCGAAAACGGCCGCTTCGGCGACTGGGTACAGGAAGTGGACTGGAGCGTCGGGAAAGTTTTCGAAACGCTGCGCGAGCAGAAGCTCGATCAGAACACCGTCGTGGTTTTCACCAGCGACAACGGGCCGTGGCTCGTCAAGGGCGCCGACGCCGGAAATGCCGGGCCGCTCCGCGGTGGCAAAGGCAGTACGTGGGAAGGCGGAATGCGCGAACCGACAATCGCGTGGTGGCCCGGCAAAATTGCGCCCGGCAGCGTCTGCGATGCCGTCGCCGGAACGATTGATCTGCTGCCGACATTCGTTTCCATCGCCGGCGGAAAAGTTCCCGCTGAACCGGTGATTGACGGTCGCGACATCTCGCCGCTGCTTTTCGGCCAGACGAAGGAATCGCAGCGCGAGGCGCATTATTATTTCGGCGGCTACGAGCTTCAGGCCGTCCGCCAGGGCCCGTGGAAACTGGCGCTCGTTCCGCAGCATGAATCCATGGGCAAGAGCACCGCACCGGATGTGAAACCCGGCGTGTTGCGGCTCTACAACCTCGACGAGGACATCGGCGAGCGCACGAGCGTTGCCGACAAAAATCCCGACATCGTCGCGAAGCTCAAGGCGCTCGCGGAAAAAATGGAAGCGGAAATCGGCGGCAAGAACCCTCGCGCGCGCCGTCCCGCCGGCGAGATTGAGAATGCGAAGATGCTTTATGAAACCGGCGACGACGAGAAGCCCGGCAAGAAGAACGGCAAAAAGGATCGCGCCTCAACCGTGGAAAAACCCGAAGCCACAAAACTCGACTCGCTCAAACCCGGCGCCGTAATTCGCACCGAGGCCGCCCCGCAAATCGGCGGCAAGCCGTTCACCATTTCGTGCGCAATCGAAACCACGCAGCGCGACGCCATCGTCCTCGCGCACGGCGGCATCGGCGTTGGCTACGCGCTGCATCTCAAGGCCGGCCGCGTCGCATTTGCCGTTCGCACCGGCGCCGGTTCCGTCACGGAGATCGTCTCGCCCGCCGAAATCAGCGGCGCGACGAAGATCACCGCATCGCTCGCGAAAGATGGGACGATGACGCTGCAAGCCGGCGACCAGCCTGCCGTCACCGGAAAAGCCCCCGGCCTCATCGCGCACCAGCCGGCCGAAGATTTCTGTCTCGGCGACGACAACGCCAAACCCGTCGCCACCTATTCGTCCCCCACCCCGTTCCGCGGCAGCATCACCGCGCTGCAGATCGTCGCGCAATAATTCCAATCATTGGAAAATGTGATGGCGTGAATTTCCAACCATTGGAGAAATGAAATGATGAAGCGACTGCTGGTTGCTGCTGCGGCGTGCGCCGCGATGTTCGCCGCGTGCGCATGCGGCGCGGAGAAAAGTGCGAAGCCGAACTTCATCATCGTCCTCGCCGACGACCTCGGCTACGGCGATCTCGGCTGCTACGGGCATCCTTCGATCCGCACGCCGAACCTCGACCGCATGGCGCGCGAGGGCATCCGCTTCACGGATTTTTATTCCGCCGCAGAAGTCTGCACGCCGAGCCGCGCGGCGCTGATGACGGGGCGCTATCCGATCCGCAGCGGCATGTGCAACGACAGGTTTCGCGTGCTGCGGCGCGAGTCCACCGGGCATCTGCCCGACAGCGAAATCACGCTGGCCCAGTTGCTCAAGACGCAGGGCTACGCGACGGCCTGCATCGGAAAATGGCACCTCGGAAACTGGATGAACAATCCCGACGGCCACCCGATGAAACACGGCTTCGACTATTATTTCGGACTGCCGCATTCCAACGACATGAATCCCGTCGCGGGCCTCGCCAAGGGCCAGCACGACAGTCTCGATCCGGATCCGAAGGCATTCAACGCGCCGCTGTTCGAAGGCGAAAAACTCATCGAGCAGCCCGCCGATCAGACCACGCTCACGCGCCGCTACACGGAACACGCGGTCAAGTTCATCAACGAACACAAGGACGGCCCGTTCTTCCTGTACCTCGCGCAGACGTTCCCGCACACGCCGCTGTTCGCGTCGGACGCGTTCCGCAACAAAAGCCCGCGCGGCCGCTACGGCGACGTCGTCGAGGAAATTGACTGGAGCGTCGGCCAGATTCTCGATGCGCTGCGCGCCGCGGGCATTGACAAAAACACCTTCGTCTTTTTCACCAGCGACAACGGCCCGTGGCTGATCCGCGGTCTAGCCGGCGGCTCCGCCGGTTTGCTGCGCGACGGCAAAGGCTCGACCTACGAGGGCGGAATGCGCGAGCCGGGGATCGCGTGGATGCCTGGCAAAGTTCCCGCCGGAATCGTCTGCCACGAAATCGCCTCGACGATGGATTTGCTGCCGACGTTCGCGACGTGGGCCGGCGCGAAGATTCCCGCCGATCGGCCGATGGACGGGCTCGACATCACGCCGCTGCTCACGAATTCCGGCACCGTTCAGCGCGACGCGTACATCTACTATCGCGGCACGCAGCTTTACGCCGCGCGGCTCGGAAAATGGAAGGCTCACTTCATCACGCAACCGTCCTACGGTCCCGGCAAACCCGAGCCGCACGATCCGCCGCTGCTCTTCGACCTCAACGCCGATCCCAGCGAAACCACCGACGTCGCCGCGCAGCACGCCGATGTCATCGCGGAGATTTCCGCCGCAGTCCAACGTCATCGCGCAACCGTCCAGCCCGTCATGAATCAGCTCGAAGCCGTCGTCTCCACGGAAACCGGTAGCGGCAGCAAAGCAGCGCAGCCGCACTGATCGCGAAAGATCAGTCGGGGCGGCGATCCATCGCGCCCAGGACGCGCCGGATTTCCGCCGCCATCATCGGGCCGACGCCGGGCACCGACGCAAGTTCCTCCGCGCTCACGCGCGAGAGGCGGCGCACGGAACCAAACTGTTTCAAGAGAAGTTCCTTTCGCTTCTCGCCGATGCCCTCGACTTCATCCAGCAGCGATTCGCTGATCTTCCGATTGCGCAGCACCCGATGGTATGTCAGCGCGAAACGATGCGCCTCGTCGCGCAACCGCTGCACGACGCGGATGCCCGCGCTGCCCTGCGGCAGCCGCACCGGTGGCTCGCTCAAATCATCGCGCGTGTGAAGCTCCTCCATCCGCTTCGCGATTCCCGCCGACGGAAGTTTTTCGAGACCGAGCGCCGCAAGCTCGCGGCGCGCCGCGCCGAGCTGCGTCACGCCGCCGTCAATCAGCAGCAGGTCCGGCAGCGGAAGATTTTCTGCCAGCACGCGCGAATAGCGGCGGCGCACAACTTCCGCCATGCTTGCCGGATCATCGCTGCCTTCGACGGTTTTGATTCGGAACCGGCGATACCGTGATCGCTGCGGCGCTCCGTCCACCGCGCAAACCATGCTCGCCACCGAATGCGTTCCCGAAATGTTCGAGATGTCGAAGCACTCGATCACGCGCGGCAGCGACGGCAGATTCAGCGCGGCCTGCAATTCGGTCAAGCCACCCTTCGCATCCGCGTCCGCCGTTTCGATGTCGCGCCGCCCCTTCGATTTTTCGCGCAGCGCGCGCCGCAGCATCAAAAGCGAATCACGAATCGCCGCGGCCTTTTCAAAATTCTGTCCAGCCGCGGCGGCCTCCATTTCCGCCTGCATTTCGTTCAGAACTTCGCGCCGCTCGCCGCGCAAGAACGCACACGCCTCCTCGCACCGCTTCAAATAAGCATCCGCTGCAATCTTCACGATGCACGGCGCGGTACAGCACGCGATGATGTCGCGATGGCAGTGGCGGTGGTCCTCCGGCCCCGGTTCGCGCGGCCTGCACTGGCGGACGCCGTATTTCTTCTGCACAAATTCCAGCGCCGCTCGCGCCGATCCCGAATTCGCGTACGGCCCGAAATAAACCGCGCCATCTTTTTTCTCGATCCGTCCCGTTTCAAATCGCGGCCAGGGATCGGCCAGGTTGATCTTCAAAAGCAGGAATCGTTTGTCGTCGCGGAACGAAACGTTGTAGCGCGGCCGGTACTCCTTGATCATCCGCCCTTCCGTCACCACCGCGTCCGCATCCGACCGCACGACAATGAATTCGAAATCGTCAATGCTACGGATCAGCCCGCGCAACTTCGGCTCCGCGCTATGCAGCGTCGCCGACTGGAAATAATGCCGCACGCGGTTGCGCAGCGACGACGCCTTGCCGACGTAGATGATCTTCCCCGACCGGTCGCGCATCAGATACACGCCCGGTTTGTCCGGCAGCGTCTGCAGCTTCGCTTTTATTTTTTCGGGCAGTTCCATCGCAGCGAAAGCTAGCACGCCGCCGCTCATTTCCAATCATTGAAAAAGCCGCTCGCGCAAACTTCCAATGATTGGAAGCCTGTTACGCGGTCACGGTTTCTTGACGGGTTGTTCCGGCGCGCTGTTTGTAATCGGCGGCAATGGAATCGGGAGCGGCTGCAGTCCCTGCCGGAGCACTTCCTGCTGATATTCCCGCAAGTGCTTCAGCATTTCTGGAGACAGCTTGCTGAAATTTGTCACAGCGGAATTCGTCGTGTCTTGAGGTTCGAATATTAACAGGCGTCGCTCTGAGTGTCTCATGCTCGCGTTCGTTGTTGTGGCGACTCCGCTTGGTGCAGAAGAGACATGGCCCGCAGTCGTCACCGAATGCCGGGCTGGCTGAAAAGTTATCTTGCCAGGTTCCGTCTCAACAATCTCCACGCCTGCATTTGTGATTGCGAGTCCGATCAAATTAAGCGCTTGGCTGAGCGTCAATTTGTCATCGCTCTTCACCGTGATTGCAACATGAGCGCCCGGCGCGACCACAACCTGTTTGTCGAGCCACTCGCCGTAATTATCGGCGATAAGTGAAATTGGTGCGTTGTAGTAATTGGGCACAATGAGAATTCCTTCTTTGGGTGCCGCCATGCTGTGTCCAGTCGCGGCCAACACAATCAATGCACAAATCCAGTTCTTCATAGCCCGTTCCTCCCTCATATTGAAATTTCGCCGCTACAATCTTCGCAAGAATTCTGCCTCATCCAGAATCGCGACGCCGAGCTTTTGCGCCTTCGCGAGTTTGCTTCCGGCCTCCGCGCCGCAAATCACGAAGTCGGTGTTCTTGCTGACGCTGTCGGTGACTTTCGCGCCGCGTTTGCGGAGTTCAGCTTGGGCTTCTTCGCGCGAATATTTCTGCATTGTGCCGGTGATGACGACGGTCTTGCCGGCGAATGGCGATGAGGAATCGAAGACGGTTGCCGCGATTTGTGGCGAGCCGGCGGGTTTGAGACCATTGGCTTTCAGCGCGTGCAATATTTGTTTCCCGCGAGGCGATGCGAAGAAACCCAGTACGTCTTTCGCGACGGACGGGCCGATTTCTCCGCCGAGCGCGTCGTTGGCGACAGCCGGTTCGAGCGCGTCGAGTTTCTTGCTGACTTCGCTGAATCGCGATTCGAGTTCGGCCGTCATTTTACCTTTGTTCGCGCGGGAGCGGGGATTCGTCGCCTTCTTTTCATCGCGGAGTTTTGCGAGTTCGACGAGACGGGCGAGCTTTTCGGAATGAGCGATGGCTTCGATGTCGGCGTGCGCCGCCGCAAGCGCGTAGGCCGACGAATCGCCGACGGACGGAATGCCGAGCGCATAAAGCCATTTTCCGAGCGGCGCGGTTCGCGCGGCTTCGAGCGCCGCCAGAATCTTCTGTCCGGTTTTTTCACCGAGCACGCGTGGCTCTTCCGGCGTCCCGAGATTCAGCGTCGCGAGCTGTTCCAGCTTCAGCGCGAACAAATCGAACGGCGATTTCGCGAGCCCCCCCTTCACGAGCGCCTCGGCGACGATTTCGCCCACGCCCTCGATATTCAGCGCACCGCGACTCGAGAAATATTCGATCCATCGCGCCATCTGGTCCGGGCATTCCTCGTTTTCGCAGCGCAACGCAACCTCGTTTTCGCCGCCGGAAAGTTTTCGTTGAAAAACCGGACCGCCGCACGACGGACATTTCGTGGGCATGTGGAAAATCTTTTCGTGACCGGTGCGCTGATCGTCCACGACGCGAACGACGGCGGGAATTACGCGGCCGGCGCGCTTGATGACGACCGTGTCGCCGATGCGGATGTCCTTGCGTTTAATTTCGTCGGCGTTGTGCAGCGTCATGCGCGAGATGTTCGTTCCGTCGAGAAAAACTGTTTCGACTTCGGCGACGGGCGCGAGGACCCCGGTGCGGCCGACTTGCACGATGATGTTTTTGAGTTTCGTCGTCGCCTCGTTGAACCAGTCGGGCCGTTTGTAGGCGACGGCATAGGCGGGCACGTTTGTTTTCAGCCCGAGTTTACGGCACGTTTCGTTGTCGTTGATCTTGATGACGGAACCGTCAATTTCGTACGGCAATTCATCTTCGCGTTCCTTCAGTTCGCGCGATTTCGATTCGGCGGCGGCAATGCTTTCAACTTTGAACCAAAGTTTCGGCGTCGGGATTCCGAGCTTCGCGAAGGTTTCGAATTCCTCTTCGTGGCTCGCAAAGCTGATTCCGTCCATCGCGCCGAGCGAATAGAAAACCGCGTGAAGCCGGCGCGTTGCCACGATTTTCGGATCGAGCTGTTTGAGCGAGCCGGCGGTCGCGTTGCGCGTGTTCGCAAAAGTTTTCTCGCCGCGCGCGCGGATGACTTCGTTCATCGCGATGCGGTCCGCTTCGATCATGTAGGCTTCGCCGCGAATTTCGAGCAGGCGCGGCGGCTTGCCATCGAAATCAAGTTTCAGCGGAATGTCGGGAATCGTCTTGAGGTTCGCCGTGATTTCGTCGCCGGCCTCGCCATCGCCGCGCGTGACGCCGAGCGTCATCACGCCGTCAACGTAGTGAACCGAGATCGAAACGCCGTCTATTTTCGGTTCGACAATGTATTCGGGTTTGAAGTTCGGAATCTTCCTGCGGACTTCTTTTTCAAACAGTTCAAGTTCTTCGGGCGATTCCTTCTTTTCGAGCGATAGCATCGGCGCGATGTGTTTCACGCGGCGGAATTCTTTCAGCGGTTCGCCGCCGACGCGGAGCGTTGGCGAATCCGGCGACTGCAACTCGGGATATTCGCGTTCGAGATCCTGCAGTTCTTTGAGCAGCGTGTCGAACTGCTGGTCCGAAATTTCGGGATGCCCGTCCCGATAAAGCGCGTTGAGCCGGTTGATCTCCACGCGCAATTTCTCGGCCTGGTGTCGGAAAAGATCGGGCGTCATACCGGCGGCGGTCCTTTCGGCCGCAGAAATGCCGCGAGAAAAACGACGCTGCCGCCGAGCGTGTCCGCGACCCAGTCGAACACATCGCACGATCGCCCGGAAACGAATCTTTGGTGGTACTCATCGGAGACGCCGTAAAGCGACGCGATCAGCAATCCGAGAAACATGGCGACGCGGAAATTCCGCGCCGATCCTAAACGCAGGCCGCAAAAAGTGAGCGTCGAAAGCGTCCCGTACAAAATGAAATGAACGACCTTGTCGAGATACGGAATATCGATCTGCGGCAGGTCCTTCGCCTGTTTCGAGCTGAGATAAAAAATTCCCGCGGCCCACACGACTGCGGGAATCCACCACATCCAGGCCAGCGGCGGCCGGCCGACTTCGTTTGCTTCTGTCATGCCCGAACCGTAACGAACCGCCTCGAAATTTCCAATCATTGGAAGTTTGCGCAGGCGGTTTCTTCCAATGATTGGAAATTGTCAGGCGGCGATTCGGCGTACAGTCGGGAAGGCGGTCTACTGGAGGACATCGCGTTCGAGTTCGCGGCGCCGCTGGGCGAGGGTGAGCGCGAGGTTGGCGGCGATGGGGCGCGGGTCTTCGTGCAGTTTGGCGACGGCAATGTCGATGTCATGGAGCTTGCCAAGGTCGGTTTCGATGCGGTGAAGTTTCCTGGCGAGGCGGCGCTGTCTGCGGGGAAGAACAGGCGCGAAGAATTCGGCGAGGTAGCGGAGGCGGCGCATGCGACGGCGGGTGTCGTGCAGTCTTTCGGTGTCGGCGAGGAGGCGGGCGGTGCAGCGCTTGAGGAGTTTCTTGCCGCGCTTTTTCAGCACGCGGGCGGCGGCGGCGGCGGCGGTGGCCTGGTTTTCGATGGCGGGCAGTTCGATGCGGAGGAAGTGGCCGAAGTGTTCGCGGCCTTCGCGCCATGCGGGGCGCGCCCAGATGTCGCGGAGGGAGGCGTAGATTTCGTGTTCGCGGAGCTGTTCGCCGGCGAGGTATTCGGCCCAGCCGGGCCGGCCATCCATGGCGCGGGTGACCGTCTTTGAGGCGAGGAATCTGTTCCATACGGAGGCGTCGCGGGCGAAGCCGAGTTTCGTGGAGAGTTCCTGAAGTCTGACGCGCAGCTTCGCGGCGCTGGTGGTTTTGAGTTCGTCGGCGAAAAATCGCAGCAGGGCGGCGCTGCGGCGCAGGGCGACGCGGGCGGCGTGGATTTCACCGACGGTCGGTAGTTCGGCGGGTTCGCAGGTGGCAAGCTCGGTGAGGCGGCGGTAGTCGAGAAAGAAGAGTTTGCGCAGCGCGGGAAGTATCTGGTCGTGGCGGCGAAGCGGCGTACGCGGTTTGTCGGGGAAGTTTCCGGTGATCGTCAGCGGCGTGTCGAAGACTTCGTGCCAGAGAACGGATTTCTTGCGGGCGGCCTCGGCGTTGGCGGGATGGCACGGGGAGGTGATTATGAGCAGGACGCGCTTTTTGCTGCAGCGGATGCGCAGGATCTCGGCGTCCTGGATGTGGCCGTGGTCGAGTGCGTCGGCAACGCGAAGGATGGCACCGAGGCGTTTGACGCGCATCAATTCGCGCCAGTCCTTGAATACCGGGTGGTTCGCGAGGCGCGCACGGAAGTCACCGGCGTGGAGCAGCATAATGCCGACGATCAGTCGGCGTTCTTCTTCGTTGAAACCGTGGAGCCGGGTCTTCAGCACGATCTGCGCGCCCGAGGCAACGTGATCGTGGGGGGATGAGGAATAGCCGATGTCGTGAAGGCGCGAGGCCGCATCGAGGATCCGGCGGTCCGCGCGATCAAGCGGGAGGCAGCGGTTCACCGCGTCGAAAAGTTCGAGCGCAAGATTCGTCACGAATCCGGTGTGTACGTCCTCGTTGCGGTGCTGGCGGAGCAGTTCGGAAATTCTTACATCCGTTTTCACGATGACACCTCATCATGCCTTGTGGACCGGTCGCTGCGGTTCGAAGACAACACCCGCCGCTTTCTTCGCGCGCTGGTTCGCGGCGACGGCCTGATCGTAGAAATTCTGCTGCGCGCGAAACGGTTTTTCTTTTCCGGCCGGCTTGAGGCGCGTGTAGCTGCCGTCAGGGTTCAGCTTGCGCGCCTGACGGTTGTCTTTCATGCAGTCGTTCAGGATCGAAATCAGCCGGTCACGGCAGGCGTCGTCATCGACTGGCGTGAGCAGTTCGACACGGCGGTCGAGGTTGCGCGGCATCCAGTCGGCGCTGGAAATGAAGACGAGCGGATCGCCGCCGTGATGGAAATACAAAATGCGGGCGTGTTCGAGATAACGGTCAACGATGCTGGTGACGGCGATGTTTTCGCTGAAACCGGTGACGCCGGGGCGGAGGCAGCAGACACCGCGGACGTTGAGCTGGATTTTCACGCCAGCCTGCGATGCGCGGTAGAGCGCCTCGATGATCTTTTCGTCAACGAGCGAATTCACCTTCGCGATGATTCTCGCCTCCTGGCCTTGCTCGCAGCGCGCAATTTCGCTCTCGATCAGTTCGAGGATTCTTGCGCGCAGGCCGATGGGCGCGGCCTCGATCTTGCGGAATGGCACAGGCTGCGAGTAGCCGGTGATCGTGTTGAAAAACGCGGTGGCATCCGCGCCGTAATCCTCCTGGCAGGTCATGAAGCTGATGTCGCTGTAGAGCCGCGCGGTGATTTCATTGTAGTTGCCGGTGCCGAAGTGGACGTAGCGGCGGATGCCGCCGGCCTCGCGGCGCACGATGATGCAAATCTTGGCGTGAGTTTTCAGACCTTTGAGTCCGTAAATTACTTGCACGCCGGTCTGCTCCAGCGCCTCCGCCCAGCCGATGTTGCGCGCCTCATCGAACCGGGCTTTAAGTTCGACAAGAACGGTCACGTGTTTCTCGCGATTCGCCGCTCGGGCGAGCGCGGCGACGACCGGGCTCTTTTCGCTCGTGCGATACAGAATCTGCTTGATCGCGAGCACATCGGGATCATCGGCGGCTTCTTCGACCAGTTTCACAACCGGATCGAAGGTTTCGTACGGATGATAAAGCAGCACGTCGCGCTTCGAGATGACATCGAAAATAGAATCATTCGGGGCGATGCCCGGCGCGGGCTGCGGCGGCCAGACTTCATCGCGCAGATGATCGAACCCGGTCATGCGCGCGATGCCGAAAAAGGCGGCCAGATCAAGGGGGCCGCGGATGAGATAGGTGCCGGCGTCGTCAATCTTCAGCGCGGATTGCAGGAATGAAAGAAGCATTTTGGAAACGCGGCTCGCGATTTCGAGGCGGATGCAGGCGCTTTGTCTTCGCGCAGTGAGGATTTCCTTCATGCCGGCGAGCAGATCCTCGGCGAGGTCTTCCTGAACGCTCATGTCGGCATTGCGCGTGATGCGGAACGGAACCCATTCGGCGATCTCCTCGCCGGGAAAGAGTCTGTCGATGAATTCGCCGGCGATGTCTTCGATGGCAACAAAGTTGTGACCTTCGACGACCGGCAGTGTGATGAAACGGCCGAGTTTTTTCGGCAGCGTGACGACAGCGTAGCGCGGCTTTGTGGAATCCTTCGCAGGCTTGAGGCGGACGGCGATGCTGAGCGTCAGGCCGGCCAGCAGCGGAAATTCGTCGGCCTGCACGGCGACGGGCGTGAGCACCGGATAGATGTCGCGCGTGAAAACTTCGCTGATGTGTTCGTACGAACCCGGCTCGGCTTCCTTCATGGGACGGCGTCGCAAACCCGCGGCGGCCATCTTCGGTTCGAGGTCGTCGAGCAGGCACGCGTATTGGTCTGCGACCATTTTGCGGATTCGTTCGCTGACCTCGGTGAGCTGCTGAACTGGTGTGCGCCCGGAGAAATCTTCCTCCTTTTTGCCCTCTTCGACGAGTTGGTGGAGTCCGCCGACGCGGACCATGAAAAATTCGTCCAGGTTCGACGAGGTGATCGCGAGAAATTTCAATCGTTCCAAAACAGGCGATTCCTTAGCCAGCGCCTCATCGAGCACTCGCTGGTTGAATTCGAGCCAGCTCAATTCGCGATTCAAAAATCTTGGTTCTTCTTTTTCAGACATTGCCGGAAACTACCTCGGTTTGCGCGGCCGTGCGAACGACCACCTTCATTCCATAAATTTCCTCAAACAAGTTGCCCTTTTCTTTGAGGGCGAGCCGTTCGAGCGTGAGATCTTCGACGTCCTTGACGGAAATAATGAACTGCCCGGCTTCGCGGCCGAACGAAATATCGCGCACTTGCTGCATGTGATTCCGGTCAAGCGCATCGGCCACGCGGAGGATCGCGGCAAGCTTGCTGACGGCCAGCCGGTCATCGCGGTCCAGCGCGGCGAATCCTTCGTGATACGGCTGCGGTGCGGCACGCCGGTGGTATCGCGCGATGAGGCCGATGAGATTGATGTCATGCCGGCTCAGCCCGAAAATTTCGCTGTTCTGGATCAGATACATCGAGTGTTTGTGATGGCTTCGCGTGCTGATGAAGAGCCCGACTTCGTGGAGCAGCGCGACAACATGGAGCAAAATTTCGAACCGTGGCTCGAGCAGATGCTCGGCTGTCATTTCGCGAAAAAGCCGCACGCTCAGGTCCGCGACCTGGGAGCCGTGACGCGCGTCGAAACCATATTTTGTTCCGAGCGTGACGGCGGAGTGGACGACCTGTTCCTGAAATTCCTTGTTCCACGCGCCGCCGAGGGCGACTTCCTGCAAAAGCCCGTAGCGCAGATTCGCGTTGGGCACCAAAAGCCGCTCGACCTGGAAAACTTTTGCGAGCTGCGCATAGGCAAGCAGCGCGGGGCCGAGCGTCTCGGCGCTTTGGTACGTGATGCGATAATCAATGACGAGATCATCCACCGACGATGTCGCGATTTTTCGGGCGAGCGAGGCAAGTGCTTTTACCTCGATGCGCGTGATTTCTTTTCCGGGTTTTTGCGCGCCGAGTTGTTCGGCGGCAAATCGCGCATCGCCGGAAATCGCCAGCAGCGTCGGCGTTTTGAGCGTCGGAAGGCTGCGCTGAATTTGATCCACGCTGAGCTGGATGTGCTTTGTGAACGTGGCGAGCAGGCGCTGCGGCGATTCGGTCCGCCCGCCGAGCTGCTCGCGCATGCGCAGCGCGCCGAGGCGGTACGTGTTCGAAAAATTGATGAGGCCGTCCTGGATCAGCAGCAGCTCGGTATCGCCGCCGCCAACCTCGACAACGAGCACGTCGCCTTTTTGCAGCTCAGGCTGCCGGCGCAACACTTGGTGGATGGCGAGATAAGTCAGGCGGATTTCCTCGGTCTCCTCGATCGCCTGCACGTTGATCCGCGTCGCCATATAAACGCGGTCCAGAAACGTATCGCGGTTCGCGGCCTCGCGCACAGAGCTGGTCGCCACGGCGCGAATCTGCGCGTTGTCGCGAACGCCATATTCCTCCATCACGCGCCGGTAGCCCTTCAAAATCTTGACGCTCTCCTCGATCGTCGCCTGCGAAATGCGCCCCGTCGTGAACGTGTCTTTGCCAAGGCGCACCGCGTTGTTCAGCGCATCGAGCGAATGGATTTCGCCGTCCGGCTTCAGCTCCGCGATTTCCATCCGGATCGCCGTCGCGCCGATGTCTATGACCGCGATGACGCGGCCCGGCACCGGCGCGGGCGCGGCGGGTACAGGCCGCTGGCTTGTCGGATTATTTTCCATTTCAGAATTTCCAATGACTGGAAGTTATCGCAACCGCATTTTCCAATGATTGGAAGAATGCGCGCGGATTTCATTCCTTCGTGAACGTGTCCTTCGCGAGCGCGGCCGCGCCCATCACGCCGGCATCGTCGCCAAGTTTCGCGGCCATGATTTCAACTTCGTCGGCCAGCGATTTCATCGCGAAGTTGTCCACGGCCTTTTCGACTTCCTCGACGTAAATTTCCTTCATCGCCTCGACGAGGCCGCCGCCGAGGACGACGATTTCAGGCGCGAGCAAATTGACGGTGTTCGCGACGGCGATGCCGAGCCAGCGCGCGGCGTTGCGGACAATCAGTTCAATGATCTCGTCCCCTTCGTGAATCGCCTCGGCGATCGCACCGCTGCGCATCTGGCTGACATCGGTGCCGGCGATTTTCTCGAGATGCGGGGCCTCACCGCGATAGACTGCCATCGCGGACTCGGCGGCGATGGCGAGGCGGCTGGAGAGCGTTTCGAGGCAGCCGCGGCGTCCGCAGCCGCAAAGGCGGCCGTTCTGGATCATCTGCATGTGGCCGATTTCTAGGCACGAAAGTTTTTTGCCGCGCAGAATTTTCCCCTCATAAACGCAGCCGCCGCCGATGCCGGTGCCGGGAAAGACGCCGACGACGCAGCGCGATTTCTGGCCGGCGCCAAATTTGTATTCGCCATAGGTGCCGACATCCACGTCGTTGCCGACGACGACGGGGCACTTGAATTTCTTTTCGAGCAGGCCGCGGAGATCGAAGTTCTTCCAGCCGAGATTCGGCGATTCGAGCACGATGCCGTCGTTCAAATCGAGCGGGCCGGGAAAGCCGATGCCGATGCCGCAGAGATCATCCTTGTCAATTTTCGCTTCGAGCAGCGCCTCCTCAACCACGCCGACGAGACGTTCGGCCCCGGTTTCGCCATCGGAGCTTTTCGTCTTCTTGCGCTTGCTCCCGAGGATTTTGAAATTCTTGTCGAAAACGGTGGCCATCATTTTGGTGCCGCCGAGGTCAAAGCCGATCCAGAATTCTTTCGCCATGTGAACTGCCTTTCCGTGAATTTGTGCCGGGAGACTAGCCGCCGGATGATTTGCCAGCAAGCGGTGATGTCGCACTAACAAAAGGCTAACAAAACGTGATCGCGCCGCGCCGGAATTTCGCCGCGTGATTTCCAATCATTGGAACTTGCGGCCCGGCAAATTTCCAATGATTGGAAACTGCGCGCGGTCGCCGCGATCGTCAATTACCGGCCGGAGCGCCGCCGCCGTTTTCGCCGATGAATCGCTTGAAGTGATTCATCCACGCGGCGCGCGCCTCGGGCGACTGGAATTTTTCGAACCACGAAATGGAGCGCTGGTATTCGAGAATGTCGGCGAGAAATTGAGTGACGGCGGTGGCCGCATCGGTCTCGGAGCGCACCGCCTGATTTTGCGCGTCGAACACGTCGATGATCTGCGTCGCACCGCGGGAATATTTGTCGCTGACAATTTGGAGACTGCGCCGCGAGCGGTCGGCGGCGATGCGCGCGAGCGCAATTTTCGGATGCGACGACTGGATCGAAAACACGGCGTTCAGCGCGCGCTGCTCGACCTGCTGCGAAATTTTCACGCGCGTCTGTTCGAGCTGGTCGAGCTGCGCGCGCGCCGCGGCGAGGTCGTGATTGCGCGCGCCGCTTTCGAAAATCGGAAGCGTCGCAACCACGCCGGCCTGCCATTCATAGTCGGGATGCCTCAGCGGCGAAACCGGCAGGCCTTCCGCAGCAAGCTGCGCGGTGAAATCCGTGCCGGCAAAATTCTGGTCGAGGATGCGGTCGTAGCCGGCCGAGGCGCTCACTTGCGGCACGTAAAAGCTCCGATCTTTCTGGGCGATGACGGTGTGCTGCGCGGCAATCGCCTCGTCGAGTTGCTTGAGTTCGGGCGCACCTTCGATCGACTTCAGCACGGAGAATTCGCGAAACTTTGCCATGCGTTTTTCGCCGGTGATCATCGCCGGCAGACCGGCATCATCGAGGAAATAGAAAGATGTGTCCGTGAGCGAAATGGAAGCCGGCGCCCATGTTTCATCCGCATTCGCGCCCATCGCACGGTTCATGGCCACGCGAGTCTTCTCAATGTCTGACTCGGCGGCCAGAACGCTGCCGTGCTGCTGCGCCTCTGACGCTTCCCATCGCAAGAACTCGTCTTGGCCCGCCGCGCCGAGGCGGTATCGGTTTTGGGCGAGCGCAAGGTGCTGGCGGGTCAGCCGAAGATTGTTCCGCTCAATTTCGAGCACGGAGCGGGCGAGCAGAAGTTGAAGATAATTTGCACCCGCGGAATTCATCGCGTCGAACCGCGCGCGCTGCTCGTCGTACATGCTTTGCTTCGTACCGTGCCGCGCGACTTCGCGGCGGGCGAGCGCGGACTCGTCGTAGATCGTCTGCGATAATTTCACGCCCGCGCGCGTTTCGCGCTCCGCGATGCCTTGGCTTGAATCGACGGCGCGATCATGGTCAATCTGCGAGTAACGCGCGCTGCCGGAAACCTGCGGCAGGAGCTGGCTCCGTGTCACCGCGTGTTCCTCGCGCGCACGCTCGACGACGGCTTGCTGCACGGCGATATCCGCGTTGTTCTCGCCGGCAAGGTTCATTGCATTTTCGAGCGAAAGCGGAGCGCCTTCATCGAGGCATTCGGCGTGCAGGAAGTCGGCGTCAATTCTCGTGTCGAAATCAGGCGAAAAGCCAATCGCGTGCGCAGTCCTGGCGTTGATAACGAGCGACTCCGACGGAGCGAGATTCACCGGCAGCGAATTCGGCGACGCTCCCTGCAATATTCGTTGCAAACTGATCGCTGCCTGATGGGCGAGACGCTGCCGCAGACCGCGGTTCAAACCGGCAAATGCGCCAAGTTCAACCTCCTCGTCGCCGATGAGTGAAAAGGCCGGAATTTTTTTTGCGGCCAGCGCGTCGAATAATTTCTTCCGCTCGGATTGCGGCATCTCCAGCAGCGGGGTGACATAAACGGCCTCGGCCTGTCGCGCCAGCAGCACGGCCATCACATCGTCCGCCTTTGAAGTGACCGCCACGCCGACGAACCGGCGTCCGAGTCTGGCGGCCAGATCGGTCATGTGGTCTTTGATGCCGGGGATGTTCGCAGCGATCCGCATATCAATGAGGACATGAATCGTCTTGGCAGGCACGAGCCGGCAGAACGCTTCGAGGTCTTTTTCAACGCGGCGCTGATCGGCAGCGAAAGCGAAGTTCGATTTTACCGGACGGCCGGATGAATCTGCGGGCAGATCGAGAAGCCCGGTCTCCGTGCCGGCCGCGCCGAAAACCGGTTTTCGGAACGGCGTGTCGCCATAGCCGGCGAAGAGCAATCCCAGTGGCCCCGTGACGAGCACCGCGCGGCATTCAGAATCCGCCAGCGCGTTTTGCAACGCGGCAGGAACGCGTCCGATTTTCCAGTCCGCATCGAATTTTGCATCGGCATCGAAATGGACGCGGACATTGTCACCGACGAGCTCCTGCAGATCCGCATCAATCATCGCTGTCAGTTCATCCGAATACCACGATGGTCCGTCGCGCACGACCGCGATGTTGATGACCGGCGATTCCGCTGCAGCAGCTGCAATCGCAAGCGCATTTGCAACAAGCAACGTGATGAAGAAACGCATGGCCTGACTCCGTGACATTTCGCGAACGATAGCATTCGCACACAGGCGGTCAAACCCTCTCACCGACGACCCTCGCCGGCACAGCGCGGCAAAGCGTGAAGCAGTGATTGACACGTTGAAATTACTTGCATAACAGTACCACCGTTTTTCCGCACCCGTGGTGGAACTGGCAGACACGTAAGATTCAGGTTCTTATGCTTAACCGCGTGGGGGTTCAAGTCCCTCCGGGTGCATTTCCTCGAAAAACAACTAATTTCATAGCAAAATAGCAAATTTAAGCCGTTTTTCGCTTTGATGCCCGTTTCCGCCTGTCACCCCGTTTCACCCCCCTTCGCTGCAAGAAAGCGGCACAAAAGCGGCACAGTGGAAAAGAAAGCGGCACACTCGCGGAGAATAGCGGCACACTCGAAAACGGCGAAATTTCGGCCCGGCGATTTCGGCAGTATGCGGACAAGGGCGGGCGCGGGAAAATCGCAAGGCGGGCAACGTCACGCGGCGGCGGCGGTTTCTGGCATCGCGACGGGCGCGAGATCGGGTGGCGGTTTGATGCCGCGGAGAATCGCATTGCAGGATTCGACAACTTCGCGCGCATACCACCACGCCCAGCTTTCCACAACCTCAGCCGCGGCGGATGGCGTAGCTGCGAACACAACCGGAATGTCGAAACGAACCTGCCACGCTTCCAAACTGGCAACCACGGCGGCGGGTGTAACCTTGCTGCGATAATTTCCGGCCTCAATTTCGGCGCGAGTGCCGACAATCAAAAGCCGCTTGAACCGGCAACCACGAAGCCGGAAAAGTTCGCGCTCAAATCGTTCGCGCTCGCCAGCACAACACGCGACTAAATCCGCGATGGATTTTCTTTCAACCGCGAATCCGGTTTCCAGTCCGGCAATCGAATAGTCGCCAGAATACAAAGAGCCGACACGCGACGGCAACCGATGGAAGCAAAGCGGCGTTTGTTCGCGTGAGTCTGTCACGATAAGCGGCAATTCGTCCGCGAGATTTCCAAGCGAACGAAGCGCGGGAAGTTTGGAAAACATCGTCATTGTTCAAAAGTGAACGAAAGTTCCGAAACGAAAAACGGCCATCACTGCCGCGAGAGTAGGAAGCGGGCGGCTACTTTTCGCCCGCGGACAGTGACAGCCGAAAAAATGCCGCTACACGTCGCAACTTGCGCGCCCCGCTACGAGTGCGGTTCGTTCGCGGTGCATAGCGGCAAAAAGGGTTCCCCGGCGGATGAAGCCCCGCCCGCCGCGCCCCCAGCATCGAAACCGCGATGCCATCGCGACGCGCGCCGAAACTCCCCGAAGAAAGAGCAGCGACGTGGGGGAAAATTATCATGCCGCACCTTTGGCGGCGAAGAATGTGCGGCGAACGTCCGCGCTCGCATTGCCCAAACTTTGGAGATCGGAAACCAACGATTCAGGCAGTGAAAGCGACGGCATTTCACCATCATCATTCCACGTTTGCGCCAGCGCGTGAGGATCAACAATCCACACGGCATTTCCGCGGCTCGAAGTCGCCGAATATGGAAGCATCAGCACGGCGTCAACGTCGAGTGATAGGCCCGGCATGATTTGCGAATTTGCTTTGAGCCGGTCATCTGACTTGAACAAGCGATGCACTTCGCGGCCAGTCTGCCACGTCAACGCGGGCGGGATGTCATAGGCGGCGGAGAATTTCGCGTATGCGATTTCATCGGCGGATGAAATGACGATGCGACGTGATGCGCCAACGTGCAAACCGAAAGTTGAATTTTCGGCCTTGCAAAACGCAATCATCGCGCCCGCGTCATTGCCCGGCAGTGGCCCGTCGTGGCTAATATGCAACCCGCCGCGCCCGCTATGATTCACGGGCAGGAAACTTTCGCCATCTTCCGGTTTCTTGAAGCCGACAAGATCAATGCCGGATTTGATAAACCAGCGGATCGAATCGGCCGCGGTCGCCAGATTCGCGCCAGCGTACAATGAACGGAATGCGGCGGCGGCGACTTTCTTCTGGCGCGCTTTTTCGTCGGCTTCGCGTTGCTGATTTTCGTTGAACATTTGTTCTTTTACGTCCGCGATGCACTGCCAGCTTTCGAGCTGTAGCAATGCCTTTTCGCGGGCGGCGGCGCGTTGCGCTGGCGTCATTGCATTCAACCGCGGCGCAATCTCGCGTTGAAATTCTGTCGGGCCGAATACGTGATTTTCAAGCATGGTTTTTCTCCTGATTTTGTTCTGTGGTTTCTTCGATCTGATATTTTTCGCGCAGCTTTTTCATGCTGGCGTTGAGATCGCGCAGCATGGTTTCGAGACGTTCGCCGATTGTCTCCGCGCGGATGCCCGATTCGAGTTGCGCGAAAACTTCGTTGAGCCGTCCGCCCCTGTGCGCCATGCAAAGCGTGTTGAACATAGAGGCGCGAATCATCGTGCGCCCGTTCGTTGGAATTTTCTTTGTGCCCATATACTCTAGGGAGGTTCATTAACCATTTTTGAGCGTGGCGTGAGATCGAACGCTAAACTTGGAAAACGCCTTGCCAGTTTTTTCAGCCGTTTATGGAGTGCGGGCGGCGAAAATGTCCGGCCTGTGACTTGCTGCAACCCTGCCGCCATGTCTGGGAGCGTCATTTTCGAGATCGGTTTTGCCAGAAGTAGCAGGCAGTCGAGCGGCGAATCCAAAGCCAGCAAAGCCAAGCGGCGAACGATTTCTTGCTCGTCGTGAACCGATGGCAAGACGTGTTCGCCGTCCGCGTTTATCGGGCCGTCGCAGCGGTCGCAACGTGTCCGCGGCGGCTCGGCTTGGTGAAGTGCCGCCTTGTCATTGTAGCTATGTGCGCCGCCGGCCATCTTCAGCCCTCGCGACTTTCGACCAGCTCGGTCGAGCCGCACTTCCCGCAGCGCAACCGGCCAGCATCGCGACACGCATCATCGAGACTTCCAAGCAAGGCGTCGCATTTGTCCTGTGCAATCTTTCGCATTGCCGGATTCTGTGAAATCTCGGCCAAGTCGCGCGGCAATTGCTCCAACGTCTGGCGGACTATCGAGCAGTACAGCAGCAAGGCCTCTTGCCGGTTCCGTTTCGGCTCCAATCGTTCGCGCGCTTCGTCAATTTTGAATTGAAGCAGCTCGCATTCGAGTTCGATTTTTTTGCGTTTAGAGTCGGCCAGCGGCCCGCGCCCTGCATGGTCAGCCTGTGCCTTTTTCTGTGCCGTGATATATGCGGCCACTTCGTCTATCGGCCAGCCTTGCGCCGTCTTTTTCGGGAAGCCGTCGCGTGATCGGTAGTGCGCCGTCTGCCTTGTGCTAAGATCAAGCGCGGAGGCGAGATCATTGATCGTCTTTGCGTGTGTTTTTGTGCTCATAAGGTGCAATTCCGGTGCGTTATCCGTTCGTTATTGGTTCAAATGTCATCGAATCGGGAATGATGAAGTTGAAATCTAAAAATGTGACGCGCGCGCTTTGAGGATGTAGGCATACCCTCGATGGTCTTGAAACCGCCGGGAGAACCTATGCAACGCCGGGCCGATGGCGTGCGACTCTGCCGTTGCTGCATGTACTGCATCAACCCTCTATACTTTCTGAAAAATGGGGTGATTTTCCTTAAAGTTATAGCCCTTGATGCAGTGGATGCAGTGGATGCAGCTTTCACGTTGAAACACCTTCCGTTGTCGTGGTCGTGAACACGTAGCTTTTCACTGGTACGAAGCCCTGCCGTTCCTCGTTGTATTTTTCGCCGGTTCGTTTTTCGACGGTGAAGTTGTCCACTGCCACGGTCACGCCGTTCTTGCCGAAACACTGACTTAGCAGGCAGCCGACACGCTTGCGGCGCGCTTCGTCTGATTCGTCGGTGAGGCGCGGCAGTTCGATGTCATGCTCGGCGCATACGTCGGCAATCGCACTTGCTGAAATTTCTTCACCGTCGCGCCCGTCGGAATGGACTTTTAGCGCAACCAATCGAAGCCAGGTCTTCGCCGGGTTGCTGACACGCTCTTGCGCGGACTGATGGCCGTCCAGCAATGGAGCCATGCCAAGTAGGTGTTGAACAATCCAATCGAGTGTTTGCGCCCACTGCCGAAAATCATGTCGGGTTTCATTGGTTGTCGGCTTGCCCAGACTGTGCCACTGCCGAATGACAGCAAACACCGCGCCCAGAAAATAGGACTGTTTTGCGCGGACGTGCGCCAGCAAGTCACCCTCAGCAAATTTCCGATATGCGAAATTCTCACGTTTCCGAATGCGAATAATGTTTGAACGGTTCGCCATGTCGCGCGTTGTTTCCACGCCGTTTGACGTGAGGAAAAACATGAAGTGCGGCGCATAAACTCTGACTTCGCCCTTGTGCGGGACACGGCAACCGATGTCACCGTCACAAGTCATGGTCGCCTCAATAAATGGTGAATCGAACGGCCCGCGCAAGTTGTCAATTTGTATGAACGGCGAGCCGTGAATCATGGCCTGCTGTACAGATTCATCCCTGCCGCCTACACCGCCGTCCCGTTGTGCGATGACAGACGGGCGGGCGTTGTAGGTGGCGAAGTTCAGGTTTTGCCGAAACCCTTTTCCCGCTTGTGACTGGTCGGCCTCAGCGGTGTCCGCCGGTACACGTCCATGAAGCAAATCGCCATGCTTCAACGCTGGCGTGAGGAGTGAAGCGGTTGCGCGGCTTTGGTCACTGGGTGTTTGAAAATCGAATTCCTCAAAAACTGACAGGATGGCATCGCGTGCCTGCTCAAATGGAACATCCGGCGGCGCGTCGCCATGCGTCACCAGAATTCCGCCGTTCACCTCGTGATACCCTTGCGCCAAAACTTTCGCCTTGCCGTCTATTTCGGCGATGATCGGGCAGTCAGTGATACCGCGAATGTGCGGCAAGAATTGTTCGGCTTCCGTAGTCGCCAGCAATGCGCCGGCCGTTTCTTGCGGGCAGGTCGTCGGCTTCAAGACGGGTTCGCCTTCCGCGCCCGCGCGCCACACAAAAAGTTTTCCGAATTTTTCCAACCGTGAGCGGAAAGCTTCCGGCGTTACCACGTCCAGATATGACTTGTCACCGTCGCGCCGCAATTCCATGACACGCCCGCCGCGATAGAAAAGTTTCTTCGTCGGCCCGATAAGCCGAAAAGCGCCGTCCGCTGATTGCGAAATCGAAACATTTCCGCCGGGTAGAATGATGAATTTATTTCGACTGTCTGCCGCGTTCACCGTCGCGCCGTCGCTGGCGTCATCCTGCATATCGGTTTGCGCCGTCGCTGGCGTCCAGATAGGCGCGGCTTCGAACAAGGCGCGGAGTTCATCGGCGGTTCCGCCCGCTGCAAAAAAATCGTGAGCATCCTTCACTTTGCGCCCGTCACGATCTGGCAGCGTAATCACGCGCACAGATTTTGCCCGGCCATGCAGGGAAAGCGCGATGGCGGCGGCGTGGCGTTGTCCTTTGAAGCTGTTCGCGGGATTCTTAAAATCTTCACCGTCTTTATCGGCGATTATGCGAACGTCCGCGCCGTCGAGTACGGCAGAAAATTCAGGCAACCATTTATTTTTTCCCGCGCCGGTCGGATTGCACGTCGAACAAAAACCACGCGCGGCGAGGGCATCACAATCCTTTTGCCCTTCTGCGATGGTGATCGTCTCGCCGTTCGCGACGGCGCGCACAACATCGGGCAACCGATACAAAACCAGCCGAACACCATTCAGGTTGTTAATCCACCCGCCGTTTCCATCGGGGCGGCGTTGAAAGAAACCTTTTGGTTCCATCCGGCAGACTTGGAAAAGCAACGCGCCGTTTTCGTCGGGGTGATCGTATGCCTTCACAAGCCGCGGTTTCACGGCTTGCGGTTGCGAAGCATCGGCCCCGCACAACTGCCGCGGCTCGAAATTCAGCGCGGCGCAAATTTGATCGAACGTGCAACCGGCGAAACAATGGAAAACAATTTTTCCGCCCGCGGCCTCTTTGATCGAAAGCGATGGCGATTTGTCATCATGTGCAGGACAACAAGCCGTGAATCCGTCGCCGTTTTTCTTCACGTTGCTGAGTTTTGAAAGCACGTCTTGAATCGTGAGCCGGTCTTTCATGGCGCGGCCCCCGACACGGCGCATTTTTGAAGCAAGGCGGACACCGACGAAGCCAGAATGCCAGCCGCATTTTTTCGGCCCGGAAATTTGACGCGGACTAAGTGCCCTTCATTGCAAAGCCGGTGAACCGTTCGCTTGGTCTGGCGAAGTGCGCTTGCGGTTTCGGGCACGGTGATAATCCTGTCTGGCAGCGGCGTGGCTTCCTCGGCCTTTGGCGCGTTCGTGAGCAACGCAAGAATTTCGTCGCGACGGTTCGCCGGAATGTCGTTGGAGTTCGTGAGGATCGCGACAAGCGCGCGTTCCGTGCCGGTGATAGGATATGCCGAGTTCACGGCGTCGCCCTCGCTTTGGGAGGTATGTCTGCCAGAGGCAAATCAGAATATTTTTTCAGCGCGCGGAAAATCTCGTTGACGACAGTCTGCCTCACGCCGACTTCAGACTTGTTGTCGAGAATCCGATTCAGCTTCTTGCAAAGTAGAAACGCATCGCGATACTTTCCTTTTGGCAAATCGCAGCCGCGCGAGTCTGTCCACGCCAAGAATGATTCACGATCCGCCTTGCCACAAAGTTTCCAGATGGAACGAAGTTGCTGGCAATGGTCATCGGATGTTTCCTTAGCAGGATGTTCACCGCCATCATGTGCATCGTGATTCGATTCGACGCTGACTTCAGGTTGTTCACTGACTTCAGGCGCGACGTAGGGCTTGCTTGCCTTGTGTGCCGGTTGCGCGACGCCATCCTTGCCGACGCGCCTATCATGGTGCGGAATTTCCGCACCTGCTTCTTGAACGGTTCGCTCCGCCGCAACCGTCTTGTCATCGCACCCAATTTGCTTTGCGATTTCCCGATTGCTGCGGCCCGAAAATTCTTTGAGTGCAACCGCGATGGCATGGCGAACATCCGCGCGGGACAACCTGATGCCGTTCGTGCGATTTGCTCCCAGCCCGAACCATATCGCATCCGCCCGCGTACCCTTTCGCACCTCCGCCTCTATGTCGCGAAACTCCAATCGCGCAGCAGCAGCTACGCGGTGAAATCCATCAGCGAGCCAGTAGTGACTTCCATCTGCGAACACAATGATCGGCGGAAACTTCTCGCCCTCGGTCATCGCATCGGCATAATCGGAAACCGTATCTTGATTCATTGCATGGCGAATTTGAGTTCCCGCCGTCGTGTCTATGTCAGCAAGTTTGATTGTGTTCATTGTGCCGCCCGTGATGCTCATGGCTATTTCTCCACGCGGACTAGGTCGCGCAGGCTGTCGAAGTCCGGCCACAATTCGCGAACGTCTCGACGCAGAGTTTTTGCGAGCCGCAGAGCCGTTGCCTTGCTCGGCTTGCCCGCGCCGGTTTCGAGAATCGAAAGCCGACAACGATCAACGTGTCCGCGTCGGCAGAGTTCCAAACCGCTCCAACCGGCGGCGAGCCGCGCGGCCTGTAGCGGTGTTTTTCCTGAACGTGTTTTTGTCTTCATTTTTCTTTGCCCTCTATAAGATGGAAAGCCGCACAACTTTTTTGCCTTTGCCGCTTCCAATAAGTAGGAAAGCAGCGCAACTTTTTTGCCTTTGCCGTGCCCCCTATAAGATGGAAAGCTGGTAGAATTTGTGCGCCGCCAGCGGCAGAATCGGCCCGTCTTTATTGGTGTTTCCGTCGTTTGGTTCGTTCGCGCGTCTTTTGCGGTAATTGAGAGCCGCGGCGGAGAAACAAAAAACCCGCGCCGGTCGGGGCGCGGGCGGTGAACGTGAGTTCCAACGATTGGAATTTGCGGCGGCGTCAACTTCCAATGATTGGAAGCAAGGCAAGAATTTCGGCGCGCACCTTGCGCCAGTTTTTCGCCGTCTGGTTTTCGATCATGCCGATGATCTTCGCGAGCGGCGGCGGTTCATTCGCGGGCGCGGGCAATGCGGGTGCATCGGTCATCACTGTCGGCATCGCGGACACGGCGCGTGTCGCGGCTTCGATGCCTACGTGCGAATAGTGCCGCGTCATTGCGGGGTTGCTATGGCCGACGATGGATTCAACGACTACCAGCGGCACGCCAGCCAAGCGGCAGATTGAAACGAAGCTATGCCGCAACGAATGAAAGCCGACAACGACGGGGGCGCGCTTGCGCGTGCCGATGATTTCGCCGCGGGTTACGATGCCGCACGAATGAAAAAGTTTTTGAATTGATTCGATCAAATAGTCGTATGCTTCCCGCGCTTTTCTTGCCATTTCGGGCATGACATATTCGCCGTGTTTTTCCGCGTGCAATATCGTGAGCATGGCGCGGAGTTCCGGCACAAGCGGCACTGTCACGGGTTTGGGGTTGCTCCGCGCGGTCTTGTTTGGAACGCGGAGAATGATTCCACGATCTAGGTCAACTTCATTCCATTTGAGCGTTGCGGCGTCGCCTAGTCGCAAGCCGGTGAAAATTCCGATTGCGAACAGGGTTTGCATTTCGCCTTTGGCGGCGCGGCATACTTTTTTCAATTCTTCAACCGTCAATTCACGTCTGGAAACGGTCGCCAGCTTGCGCCGCGCGATATTATGCCACGGGTCACTTTCGATCTTCGCGGAGTCTTTCAACACGCGCCAGACCTGCCGCAACAAGGCCAGATATTTGTTGAACGTGTTCGGGCTGGTCTTTTCCTCGCTCAGTGATGCGAAAAACTTTTCCGCAATTTTCGGCGTCACGTCGCGAATGGTTTCGGCTTCGGGGTGATTATCGGCGGCCCACGTCGCGAATCGTTCGATCTGGCATTCATATTGTTTGATCGTGCCGGGCGCGATGTCGGGGCGGTTCTGGGAGTCGCGAAACACCTGCCACAACTTCGCGAGTTTCGGCGAAGGGTTGCGTTCGTCTTCGATCTTCGCGATGGCGGTTTGTGTCGCGTCAATTTTCGATTGCATGGCCGTGAGCGTGTCGGCCTTTTCCTTCAGTGTGTACGGTTCGACAAATTCCTTCAGCTTCGCTTCAGCCTTGCGCCTGTCAGTTTCGCCGGTTGTCTGGCGATAGCTTTTGCCCTCATGTTGCCAGCGGGCAAAGTAGGTTGCGCCGCGCTTGTAGAGGAAACCTTGCGTTGTCTTCGTTTTCATCGTGCCGCCCTTTCTGTGTGTCACTCTCTGACACATTCACGCACACGGGCGGGCCGATGGCAACAAAATAACGGCACAAAAAAGGCACACTAATTCAAATATGCCTTGTATCAGCTTGTTTCTTTAAGATTCAGGTTCTTATGCTTAACCGCGTGGGGGTTCAAGTCCCTCCGGGTGCACCACCTCAAAATCTCCAGAAAATAAGGCAAATATGCCTTATTTTGCCCTTTTCCCACTTTCGGCCAATGTGACAATGGATGACGGCTAATGACGAAAAGTGACACTTTTTTGTCAGCAATTGTCAGCAGATTCTTTGACCCGATGTGCTCCATGATTCATTTGATGTGATTGGCGACGAGCGGCGCGGATTTCTTCGGCGTCAGAAATTGTCTTCGCGCCGCTGCTCGGCGAGATGAATCACGGTCCGGTGTGGCCGGTGTAGATGCCCTTGGCGAAATGCAGTGTGATGTCAGCGAGTCCGCCGTTGCCGTCGTTGGTCCAGACGTGGACATCCTCGGTGACGCCGGTGTAGATCGTCGGCATGGCGTCGGCCTGCACTTTCAGGTCGGAGCCCTGTAGATCGAGGAGAATGCCACCCGATCCGTTGCTGTGCGAATTGTTGCCGTGCAGGACAACGATGCCATCAGCACCCCAGCCGGTGCCGCCTGCGATTTCGACGTTCGCGCCCAGGCTGCCGCTGCCATCGCCACCGTTTCCGCCGGCCAGCGTGAGAACTGCACCCGCGCTGTCGCCGCTATTGGGGCCTGCAGCGCCCGCGCGGATGGTGATTGCGCCAGGTGTGTAGAAGGAGCTGTTCGCATCGCCGCCGATGATGTTGATCGCGCCGCCGTTGCCATCGCCTCCGCCGAATCCAAGGATCTGAATCGTCTGGCCGATGCGGTACGGGCCGGCGTCGGATGACGCGGTGAGCG
>CAIVKH010000213.1 GCA_903906425.1 uncultured bacterium | reverse complement strand
GTCGACGGCGGCAAGGCCGACATCTCGAATTCATGCCTTGCGCAGGACGGCCTCGGTGGGGCCAACAACATTGTCACTGATCCGAGGTTCTTCAATCCGGCGGCGGGTGATTTTTCCCTGCTTTCAGATTCCCTGTGCATCGATGCCGCTGATGGCGCGTGGCTCCCCTCGACAGATTTTGGCAGGCTGCCCCGCAGCGACTACCCCGGGATGGGAAATGCCGGAACTGGCGCTCCGCCTTACGGAGATATGGGATGCTTCGAGTTCGGCGATGCTGACATGGATGGTTTGGCGGATGCGTGGGAATTGCAGTATTTCACCAATCTATCACATGACGGTACTGCTGACGGCGACCTGGACGGGCTGACCGACAAGGAGGAGTACTTCGCGCACACCATTCCCACAAATCCAGACACCGACTCCGACGGCATCAAGGACGGCGATGAACTGTACGGCAATGGAACGCACGGTGATCTGGACGGCCAGGTCACTGATCCCGTGGACAGTGACTGTGACAACGATGGGCTTTTGGACGGAGAGGAAGTGAACCCGGGCGCTGATGGCTACGTGACCGATCCGCACAATGAGGACACCGATTCTGACGGCCTCACGGACAGCTTTGAAACATCGCACGGGCTCAATCCAACGGTAAACGGCGACGCCGACCAGGATGTGGACGGCGATGGACTGTCTGCATATGACGAGATCGCGATCGGCAGCAGCCCCTCGAACGGTCTCTCGCCGGTTGCCATTTGCGTCAATGCGACAAGCGGGAACGATGTGACCGGCAACGGCACGGCGGGCGCTCCCTACGCGACCATTCAGAAAGGCATCAATTCTGCCGGTTCTGTGCCGACCGTGATCAAGATAGCAGCGGGCACTTACCCTGAGAATCTGACCGTCAAGAACAAGATTGCCCTTTGCGGGGCCGGCAGTTCGGCGACCACTCTCGACGCAATGGGAACCGGAATGGGCGTCGCGGTTCCCGACGGTGCGAATGTCGCCATATCGGGCATGACCATCAAAGACAGCAAGGATAATGCGGTTCACTGCCCGGGCAACGACAGCAGTCCGGCCGACAGGATCATTTCGCTGCGTGATCTGCTGATTGACGGCAACAAAGGGATTGTGGCTGTCGATGTCACAGGCGGACAATTCCGCTTCGTCAACTCCACGATACGCAACAGCAAGAATATCCTTACAGGGAAGATGCAGCATTCCTCGCTTGCCAGTCTGTTCTGCTACAAGGTTGCGAGGGCGGCATTGATCAACTGTCTCGTCGCCAACGGGCGGAATGGAGACGGGACAGCATTTGGCGTCAGCGGCGCGGGGGTTACATTCCACTATTGTCCTTCTGTGATGATTGCAAATTGCGACATAGTGAACAACGAGCCCATGGGGCTTGCCGGATTTCAAAGCAACTTCATCATCGCCAATACCATTATCTGGGCCAACAAGACGACCTCCATTGTAATGGGCTGTGGGCTGATGCCGTGGAGCCGCACCGTGGATATACGATACGGACGGGTCCAGTGGTTCCATTGCATCGTGGATGACGGGGCGATCAGCGGGGTGAGCCGCGATGATCCAATGTTCACTGATGTGAAGAGTGCCAATTGCCAACTGCGCCCCGGTTCGCCGGCCATTGATGCAGGCTACGCCCCGGCGGCACGACCTGCTGATATGAGAGGTGCAGGCCGCGTGGATGATCCTGCGGTGCCTAATAACGGCGTCGGCTCGCCTGACTATGTTGACATTGGCTGTTATGAATACGTGGATACTGATCACGACGGCATGGATGACGGCTGGGAGATGCAGTATTTCGGCAACCTCAACCACGACGGCTCGGCCGACACCGACGGCGATCATCTGACAGATAGAGACGAATTCGCCGCAGCCACCAATCCGCTGCAGCAGGACACCGACCATGATGGTCTGAAGGATGGCGATGAACTCTATGGCGATGGCACACACGGCGATCTGGACGGTTTCACGTCAAATCCGAATCTCACTGATACTGACGGGGATGGAATTTCCGACGCCAATGAGGTGCTGGCAGGGGCCGACGGCTTTGTGACCAACCCTTCTATGCCGGATACGGACAGGGATGGAACGTCCGACTCCTTTGAGATCGATCATGGGCTGAATCCCAACGACAAAGAGGACAACGACGCCGATCCGGACAGTGATGGACTGCCGACGTTTGGAGAGATTGCCATTGGGAGCGCTGTCTCTAATACGGCGTCTCCCGCGAAGCTCTATGTGAACGCAGCCACCGGGAACGACACCACAGGTAACGGAACCGTGTCCAGTCCCTATTCGTCCATCAAGAGGGCCGTCACCGTGGCTGTCGCGCCATGTGCAATACATGTCTCGTCGGGTGTGTATAGCGAGAATGTCGTGATGAAGAGCGGCGTTGCCTTGATTGGTAGCGGCGCTACAAACACAATTCTGTCTGCGGGTGGCAGCGGCTGTGTTCTTGAATATCCATCTGGAAGCAGCGGCGCGATCGTTGGGCTGTCTGTAATCGGCGGCAATACGAATCGCGCATCCGGCATCTATCTCCCCGGCACGAACAGCCCCAGATGCTTCTACTTACAGGATGTGATCGTGTCGAACAATGTTGGCGGCGGCGTCGATTTCAGCAACGGTGTGCTGCGGGCGCGGAATTGCGTGTTTTCCCGAAATACTCCTGGCGCCGGAATTCCCGATTGTGGCGGCGGGCTGGCGTGCGGCAACGCCGATGTGGCGCTGATAAACTGCCTTGTTCACCATAACGAACGCGCCAGCGCCACTGACCCGACCCTTATGCGCCATGGGGACGGGGTTGCGCTCTCCTACTGCAGGACGAGCGTCATCAATTGCACAGTCGCTCACAACAAGCGCTATGGGATCTCGTCCGAATACGGCTCGTTGCTCGTGGCCAACT
>CAIVKH010000212.1 GCA_903906425.1 uncultured bacterium | reverse complement strand
GTGAGCTGTGGACGACGACACGCGAGGTTTTGTCGAGGCATCGCGATACTTCGTTGAGCTGTCGCGGTTACTCGATGAACTATCTTCATGACTCGTTGACGGATCGTGAGTGCTCGACGACTGGCCGTGTTCCATCATTGAGTGGTGATGACCCGTCAACGAAGTATCGCGATGCGGATTCGACGGATGATGACCGCTCGACAAAGCAGCATCACAAATCTTTGACGGATGACGTGCGCTGAACGAACTGCCATCGGTCTTCGTTGTCGGATCGCGAGCCGTCAACGAAGCGCTTCGATAATTCTTTGACGGATGCGCAGCCGTACGTCGGCGAAGCGGACACGTTGGCGGAAGCTCGAAGCATCGCTTGCGCAGTCCATAAATAAGCGCGCAAGGGACTGCGCGCTCCACCATCGGCATAAGGAACGTGCGTCGATTTTCGCGTTGGCACAGATTTCAGTTTCGCTGCTAAGGTTCTCTCGCTGGCTAGTTATCCCGGCGAATGACTGACGATTATCAACAGCGGAGGTTCTTCCGTTTCGAACACGGCTCGCGCCTATGAATTTCCAGTGGTTGGAAAATAATGGGGACGCAAGTTCCAATGATTGGAAAAAGACGTATTATGAAAAAAATATTGTTGGCCGTTTTTGTCGCGTTGCATTGCGCGGTTTCGTTGCAGGCGGAGTCGCCGAGGCTCGTCGCGTTCGACTCCATCAAGGCGGATGGCATCGGCCAGAAATTGCAGGACGCGATGGTTTGGACGGGCGCGGCGCAGGACAAGAATGGTGTCGCGATTGCGTTCCGACGGACGTTCGGTTTGCAGGCTCCACCGAAATCCGCGGTGCTGAATATTTTCGCAGACGCCCGCTATGTGCTTTGGGTGAACGGCAGCTACGTCGAGCGCGGGCCGACCAGGTTTCAGCCGAACGGGCCGGAATATGACCTGGTGAACGTCGCGCCGTTTTTGAAGCGCGGAAAGAATGTCATCGCGATTCTGGTGGTCGGAAATTTGTCGGGCGGAAAGGTGATGCGTCACGCGCCGGGGCTGGCTGCGTTGCTGGAAATGGACGGCGCGGAAATTTTTCATACGGACGCGAAATGGAAATTCAGCGACGCGACGAGGTTCAAGCAGGTTGATGCGTCGTGGCCGAATCTCGGAGATACGCTCGTTGATGCGCGCGTCGAGGATGGCGACTGGACGGGCGCGGATTTTTCCGATGCGAAGTGGAAGCCGGCCGCGCCTGCCGATGGAAAGCTGTGGGGCGCGCTGACGGCCAGGCGAATTCCGCTGTTGCGCGAAAAAGACGTCGCAGTGCATTTCGCGAACGATGCGAAGCTGCCGGTGAAGCTCGGGGCCGGTCAGAAACTGGAGTTCACGACGGAACACATCGTGCAGGCCTATCCGGTTGTCGAGCTGGATGCGGAGGCCGGAAGCGAACTTTCGTTTGAGCCGTTCGGCGTGAAGTACACCGCAAAGGCGGGCGCGCAAAAACATTTCACGATTGATACGCGCGGCATCACGAAAGGCGCGATTGCCGTCAAATCGGGGCACGCGACGATCACGAATTTCCGGCTCATTGAACGGTTGTATCCGTTCGACCGGGCCGGCTCGTTCACGTGCAACGACGAAATGCTGAACAAGCTTTGGGCGCTTTGCGCGCGCTCGTGCGAAGTGTTGAGCGAGGATGCGTATGTGGATTGCGCGGACCGCGAGCGCGTAGAGTGGATGGATTGCGACCCGCCGGGATTCGACATCACGCGGACCGCAATGGCGGGGCCGGGCGCGAACGGCGCGCCGCTTTTTTCCGATGCGCGTCTGCTCGGCGCGATGGTCCGCCGCACGGCGCTGACGTTGCAGCCCGACGGCTGGGTCAAGGCGCACACGTGTTCCGACCGCTACGACATTCACGCGAAAATGGAAGACCGGGCGTGCGAATGGGTCGTGGGAATCCGGCGCTATTTCGACGCAACCGGCGACGCGTCGCTCGTTCGCGAAACGTGGCCGGCGGTCGTCGCGCAGATGAATTATTTCCTCGAACGTCGCACATCGCGCGGGCTCGTGTTTTCGCGCGAGTGGGTCGTATGGGGCAATCCGTGCGGCTACGTCTGGTTCGAGGGCGCGGGCCTGAACGCGTTTGTTTATCGCGCGCTCACGGACGCCGCGTTTCTCGGCGGGAAAATCAGCGAGAACGCGCAGGCGGAAAAATTCGACAAGGCGGCGCAGGATTTGTCCTCTGCCTTCAACAGCGTTCTGTGGGACGAAAAAGACGGGACATTTTTCTCCGGATATTTCGACGCGACGAATCCCGAATCGGCCAAACGAAAACCCAAACTGAAAATCGAGAACGGCCTTGTCGTGCCGACGGTTTATCCGGCGATTTTCGCGCTCGACCGCGGCATCGTTTCGCCCGGGCACCGCGCTCAAGTTTTGAACTATCTGCTGAACCATCGCGAGCCGAACGGGCAGGTGATGATTTATTATTATCTGCATAAGCTGCTCTACGAGGCGGGCCCCGACTACGACCGCGAAGTTCTCCAGTGCTATCGGAAAAAATGGCGCGGCATGGTTGAAGCGCCCGCACAATGTTCGTGGGAAGATTTCTCCGGCGGCTCGCACGCGCATTGCTACGGGATGTTCCCCGGATATTTCTTGAGCGCCTACGTCCTCGGCGTCCGCCGCGATGCGCCCGTCGCCGAAAGACAACTCGTCATCGAGCCGCATCTTGGCGACCTCACGAACGCCGAAGGAACGGTGGTCACGGAATTCGGCCCCGTTCCTGTTTCGTGGAAACGGCAGAACGACGAACTGGTTTTCAAATTCGACGCGCCGAAAAATGTGCAAACGACGTTGCGACTTCCCGGCGATGACGCAACAGCGCTCACGCTCGACGGCAAAAAAGCGCGCGCAACAATTCAAGGCCGCTACGTCGTCACGCCCGTCGCCCCTGGCTCACACGAAGGACGCATCGCCGTGAAACCGCTTTCGCAATCCGAGGCGACAACGGCTGTCGAAGAAAAGCGTGAGGAATCGGATTCAACGTCTGTCGAAAATTTTTCAAAAACCGCAGGCGATTCTCCTGCGGGGCTTGAAGCCGACATCATAAAAACCGGCCTCGTCAGCATCGCGTCAACATCGGAAGAAAATGTCGCTCGCATCGGCGACGGAAAAAACGCGGACGCTCTTTTCAACGGCACAACGCGAAACGGCGACGGCGGCGACGAAACGCGAAACGATGGAAAAACGTTTCGCGGCTACGGCAAGGGCTCGCGCCTCGCGATCCAGTTCACAAAACCGAGCACGCTCACGGAAATCCGAACATTCGCGGGTCATCAAGACAGCCGCGCGAGCCAGCACTACACGGTCATGATTGCGCGCGCAGACAGCCCCGCGAATTTCGTTAAACTGACAACGGCATCCGTGAACTGCGGCGGCGGTGCATCAGAATTGCGATTGAAGATGGCGGAAAGAAATGTCGTCGCAGTGCGTTTCGATTTCGGAGACGGCCCGCAAGATTTCAACGTCTATCGCGAAATCAGCATCAGCGGCCGGAATTCGAATTAGAAATCCAGCGCAGCGACAATGAAATTCAACTCTGCGGAGAGCGCGAAACGAGAATTTCCAATCATTGGAAGAATGTGGAGACGCAACTTCCAATGATTGGAAAGGTTCGAGAAATGAATGGAGCAAACATGAAACACATTCGCACGGTCCTCATTGCTCTGCTGCTCGCCATTGTGATCCGCGGCAGCGCGGCGGAGTTTTTGCAGGGACTGATTTATCATCCGGAAGGCGACGCGATTGTTGTCAAGAATGGAACGCGATGGGATAATCGGCCGCTGTATTGCAACGCGCGATCCATGACGATTCTGGCGGGCGAGCTGCCGGGGGTGTCTTGTCCTTTTGGAAAACTTCGCGTCGGTATCCAGCGCGGCGGGGCGCGGATGCGGCTCGATGAATTCAGCGAGCGCGTGGCGCGTTACCGGCCGGGACGGATGGAGTGGGAAGTGACCGACGCGAAGTTGCCGGGACTGACGGTTACGATGACGGCGACGACGATTGCCGCGGGCGACGGCTTCACCGTGCGCGTCCGGTCCAAGGGCGCGGCAGCGGGCGATCAGTTGGCCTGGTTGTTCACGGCCACAACGAATGAGGCGCCGGTTGCGGTGGCCGGCGGGTTCCGCGTATGGCGCGCGTTTGTGTCGTTGAGCGACAAGGCTGCGGCGGACCTGATCGTGCCGCTGACGGACGATGCGCCACACGACATCGCCGTGGTCGGCGGAAGCAAGGCGATTCCCGCGACGGCGGCGTTCGAAGCGGGACTGGCACGCACGAAAAAACTCGGCACGCAGGTTGTTGTCGAAACGCCGGACCCCTATTTCAACGCCGGTGTCGGCGCGTCGTGCGCGGCGATGTACGGGCTTTATGTCGGCAAGGTGTTCGTTCACGGCGGCTCGCGGTGGCGCGCACCGTACCTCGGCTGGCGGGTGATGGATGGCGCGACGGCTTATGGCTGGCACGACTTGGTGATGGCCGATGCCGATGCCCGCAGTCGCGACCAGATCGTCAAGCCGAACGGAAAAACCAAGGCCGAGGCGGACGGCTTCGGCGCGGAGCAATCTACGAACTCGCGTTTCTACGGGCTGGGCAAAATCATGTCAACGGGCACGCGCTACGACATGCAGTCGCAATTCCTCGATCAGTGCTGTCGCGAGTGGCGCGCGACCGGCGATGCGGAGTTCGCGAAGCTGCTGTTGCCAATGTTGGAGCTTCACTTGCAATGGGCGAAGGAATGTTTCGATCCCGATGGCGATGGCCTCTACGAAAGTTACATCAACACCTGGCCTACCGATTCGCAGTGGTACAACGGCGGCGGGACCAGCGAAGAGTCGGCTTACATCTATTTCCAGCAACGCACCGCCGCCGACTTGTGCCGCCTCGCCGGAAGAAAAAATGACGCGGCGAAGCACGATGCCGAGGCCGGCAAAATCCGCGCTGCGCTTGATCGCGTGTTGTGGTTGAAAGACAAAGGCCAGTACGCCGCATACGTTGACCAGGGCGGCCTCAAGCGCGTTCACGACGATGCGTGGGTGTACAGCGAACATCTGCCCATCGAAGCCGGCATGGCATCGCCGATGCAGGCGTGGCAGGGGATGTATTACGCCGACTGGGCGATGGAGAAATTCAAGTTTCCGTACGGCGGCGAAATGCGCCAGACTTCGAACTGGGCGCCGGGACAGTGGAGTGTGCGCGAGCTTTACCACGGCGACAATTTCGCGATGGCGCTCGGCTACTTCCTTGGTGGGCAAGGCGACGAAGGCTGGGAGCTGCTGCGCGGCACGATGCTCGAAAGCATGTACGGCGATCTCACGCCGAAGAGCGGCTACGGCAACGGCATGGTCAACGAGATTTGTCCCGGCGGCTTGAGCCAGCCGAAATGCAGCATTGATTTCAACGACATCACTTCGATGTTCTGCCGTTCCGTCGTCGAAGGTTTGTTCGGCTACCGGCCCGACTATCCCAACGGGATCGTCGCGCTCGGTCCCGCGTTTCCGAGCACATGGGATCATGCTTCGATCAAGACGCCCGATTTCTCGCTGGCGTTCAAATGCGACGGCGACGTTGATCGCTATGTCATCGGACTGACTCGTCAGGCGAAGTTGAACCTCCGTCTCCCGGTTCGCGCAGAGACGGTGAAGTCGGTCACGATCAACGGCGCGGAAGCAAAATGGAAAATCGAGCCGTGGGCGGGCTGCGGCATGATGCTCCTCGACGCACCTAAATCTGACAAATCAGAAATTGCAATCACGCTCGCCGGCCGCGCGCCGCAAACTCCGGCGATCTCCATCGCGAAAATAGTTGGCGAAGCAAAACTCATCGCCGACGCGATTGATCCGCAGGGCTGTCTCGCCGCCGACGCCAAGACCGGCCACCACCTCGCCTTCGCGCGCGTCGAGCGCGGCAACGTTCCGCTTTTTCAAACGTACAAAGTTGATGTCACCGATCCCGAAGGTGACGCTCGGCGTGCGGAAAAACTTGTGCGTGAAGTTCCCGCGAATGCGAAGTGGAACAACATCCCGATGGATGGAATTTTCAACGCCGATGTCCGAAAAATCTTCCAGCAAAAATATGTTTCGCCGCGCCCCGCGACCGTCTCCTGCCGTATGGGCTACGACGGCTGGAGCGCGTGGACCTTCCAGCCGTGGCACGTCAGCGTACCCGTCATCAAACTCGACAAGCCCGGCGAACCGCTGACGACTCCCCAAGGCGTTCCGTTCGGAAAAATCGGCGACGAGAAAAACATCGCGTTAACCTCGCAATGGGACAACTGGCCCAAGTCCGTGACCGTGCCCGTACACGCGAGCGGCGAAGCGGTGTGGCTGCTCGTCTGCGGCAACTCGAATCCGATGCAAGGCCGCATCGCGAACGCCACGCTTCGCTTCCGCTACGCCGACGGGCAGGAAGAAACTTTGGATCTCGTGCCGCCGCTGAACTTCTGGTCACTCTGCCCGTTCGGCCGCTGCGACTACGATTACAAACGCGACGGTTTCGCGTTGGGAAAAGAGCCGCCGCCGCAAGTACAGCTCGGCAGCAACTGCCGCGCGATGATCTATGGCTGGAAACTCCGCCCCGGCATCGCGCTGAAAGACGTGACACTCGAAACCCTGTCGCAAGAAGTCGTCATCGGCTTGATGGCCGTGAGCATGATGAATCCGAACTGAAAACGGTTGCGGAGTTTCCAATGATTGGAAATTTGCGCAACCGAAACTTCCAATGATTGGAAGCTGCGGATGATCGCGGCAGTTGGCGACGTAAAGAAGCGGTGGCGCGGCGTGGTGGTTTCGGCCATTCTCTCGGCCGAGGTTTTTGGAGAATTGAAAATGAAGAAGATGGCGATTGTGATTTGCGTGATGTTCGGCTTGCTTGCGGGTGCCGGTTTTGACGCGCGGGCGCAGACGAGTTTTTATTGGACAAACAATGCCGCTGGCAGTTCGTGGAGCAACTCGCCGACGACGGGATATTGGACCAACAATCTGG
>CAIVKH010000211.1 GCA_903906425.1 uncultured bacterium | reverse complement strand
GGGGATTCCCTACGCGGCTCCGCCGGTGGGTAATTTGCGCTGGCGCGAACCGCTGCCGGCCGTGAAGTGGGACGGCGTCCGCAAGGCCGACAAGTTTGGCGCATCGTGTCCGCAGCCGCCGAGTCCGAGCGGCAAGCAGCCGGCGGAGATGAGCGAGGATTGTTTGTTCATCAATGTTTGGACACCAGCGAAGCCGGCGGAAGACAAGCTCGCGGTGCTATTCTTCATTCACGGCGGCATGGGCGTCTTCGGGTCGGGAAATCTGGACGGCACGGAACTGGCACGAAAAGGAATCATTGTCGTGTCGGTGAATTACCGCCTCGGACTTTTTGCGGGAATGGGCCATCCGGAGCTGACCGCCGAGTCGCCGCATCACACGTGTGGCACGTATGGGATGCTCGACCTGATCGCGGCATTGCGGTGGGTGCAGACGAACATCGCCGCATTCGGCGGCGATGCGGCGAAGGTGACGATTGCGGGGCATTCCAGTGGCGCGAGTGCGATGCACTATCTCGTCAGCAGTCCCGAGGCGAAGGGGCTGTTTCGCGGCGCGATCGGCGTGAGCTTCGGCTACGACTACCTCATGAAGCCGCAGACGATCCCGTTCATCAGGCAGAAGGAGGAGAACGGTCTGGCGTTCGCGAAGCTCAAGAATTGTTCCTCGCTCGAAGAGTTGCGGAAAATTCCCGCGATGGATTTGGTGGCCAGCGGCGCGGAGGCGGCGAAGGCGAAGCTGTATCATCTGGGCAGCGGCGCGGCGCGCGACGGCTGGGCGTTTCCGGTGACCTATGGGGAGGCGCTCGACACGGGACTCGCGAGCGATGTGCCGACGCTGACCGGTTTCACCGCGGACGATTTCGGTCCGCCGGCGCAACAACTGAAAACCACCGTCGCCACCTTCGCGACCAGCCTGCCCGGACAGTTTGGCGAGAACCGCGAGGCGTTCAAAAGTCGCGCCGATACTTTTCTCCCACTCTGTCCCGTGACCACCGATCAGGAGGCGCGCGAGATGCTCAAACGCGTGCAGATCGAATACCGGATGGCGACCGTCTCCAGTTGGGCGAAGCGGCGGGCGATGACGGGGAAGTCTCCTGTCTTTGTCTATCTCTTCGATCAATCCGTCGCGTCCGAACGCGGCGCGTATCACGGCTCCGATCTGGCCTACTGGTTCTACGATCTGAAAGCCGGCGACCGTGCGTGGACGGACGGCGACCGCCGCGTCGCCGATCAGGTTTCATCCTACTGGGCGAACTTCGTGAAAACTGGAGATCCAAACGGCGGCAGCCTGCCCGCGTGGGCGGTCTTCGATGCAAACCGTCCGGTCGCGATGCACCTCGGTGCAAACTCTGGACCGCAGGCGATAGCGGGAGGAGAGCGGCTGAATTTCTATCGAGCACTGTTGGAGAAATGAGCGGTGCGCGGCATCCATCGCATACCTTGCACGCATGAAGTTCCAATGGTTGGAAAATTACAGGGGCACTACTTCCAATGATTGGAAATGACCGGAAACAACGCATGAAACAAAATCGATTGCTCATGTTCGCAGCCCTGCTGCTGGCACCACTGGCCGCGTTGAACGCCGTCGATATGGAGAGGCACCTTGAATTGTTCGAGCCCGCCAACGGTGAAAAACTCATCAATTATCACCCGCATTTCCAATGGCGCGGACCGGAGATGACGCTCGACTATCAGCCGGAGTGCGAGATCCAGATCGCTACAGAACCCGCCTTTGAAAAGGTCTTGGTCACGGACGTGATTGGCGGCGGGATGAATCGCTTTTACTCAATGCTCAGTCTCACGGAGAAGCGCGATTACTTCTGGCGTGTGCGCATCAAGAAGCCGGAGGTGGGTCCATGGTCGGAGACCTTCCGTTTTACAATCGTGGCACCGGAGAAGCAGTTCGTGATCACCAAAGGCAGCGACAACACCACGGTCCTTGAGACCCTGCGCAAAGCTGCCGCGATCGGAAAGGCTGGGCATACCGTCGAAGTCGTCTTTGAGAAGGGGGATTACACGCTTGGTCCAGTCGAGGATCGCTTTGCCTTTCGCGTGGATCACGTGCCGGGCTTTCGTATCGAGGGGAATGGCTCATCCATCACCATGGCGGGCAAATCATTCTTTGCGGAAGTCGCGTCGAGCCAGAACGTGGAGTTGCGGCAGCTAACAATGAAGTGGACCGTTCCCGGTCACGTGATGATGGAAGTTACGAAGGTCTTTCAGGACACCCGTGAGATCGAGGCTGCGATTCTACCGCAGTATTCGGAGAAAGATCTGGAGGTCTATTGGCCCGTTGGCGGCGGCAACACCTTCTTCATCAAAGTGGACCCCAAGTATCCAGGCAAACATCTCAACTACCTGAAATCAGGCACCCCGAGACGGAGCATTAGTGAAGGCGTCTATCGTATCGGCCCGATAGGCGAGAAAGAGTTCCACGATTGGCAGAGAGGCGACCGGGTCGCCGCCACCTGCTACAAGCGGGGTGGTTTCATCCAGAATCATGACAACGACAAGCTGGTGCTCAAGGACATCACCTTGGTCGATGCGCCCTCAGCGATGTCCGGCGGTGGCGGCCGAAATGACAAGGTCGCTTATCTGAATGTGGCTGTCGTCCCGGACCCTCGTCTTCCAGATAGTCCCATCGCAGGCCACGCCTCCTCCGAGGGTGGACGGATCGCAGCTTGGATCGAGCATTGCGATTTTAATATGCTGGCGGACGACAACTACAACACGGGCTACTTCTTTGATTACGAGCTTTTGCAGCAGCTCGACGCGCAGACCTTGACGATGAAAATTGAGCCATGGGACGAGTTGATCTTTCCTGGCGATCGACTGCGCTTCATGGATCAAAAGAACAACACTGGACTTGGCGAGGCCATTGCCGTGACGGTGGCCGAAACCGGAGTCAAGAATCAGGTCAAAGTAACTCTGGATCGCAAAATGCCTCAGCTCCCCGCGAGCACCATCGCCAGCAATAATCAGGGCACCCAACGTTACGTTTACCGCAACAACAGTCAGATTGGCGGAAGGGCGCACGGCCTGAAGTTCAAAGGCTACGGAGCACTCATTGAGAACAATGTGTTCCAGAACATCACTGGCATCGGCATCTACCTGGGCTGTGCTGAAGGAGATCGCAAAGCACGCTCGGCAGACATGGTGACGGTGCGACACAACACCATCGCCCTTTGTGGATGGTATAGCATCGAGGCCGGTCAGGTCGCCGCACGTTCAGAGCGCCTTCGCATCGAGGACAACCTCATCCGCGACGCGAAGAAAGCGGGCATCAGTTTGCGAAACGTCCATGGAGCCATCGTCCGAGGAAACACCTTCGAGTCCGTCACTTCATACTTCGCTCCGACCGACACCTATCCATCCGTCGTCTTGAAAGACTGCACCGACATTCAGGTGTCGGGTGAGGTTCTCAAAGACAAGCGAGTGAGGAGCATGCCAGTTACCATTCCTTGATCTCACTACCACCTTGAAATGAATACTATCATGAAACACACCTTCACACTCCTCACCGCCCTGCTGCTCGCGCCACCTGCCGCACTTCATGCCGCCAGTGCGCCGCAAGCTCAGGCCAAGATTGACCGGCACGCGCTGGTGACGCGCCACAACATCACTTGGAATGAAGTCGCCAAGCGGTTGCCGCTGGGCAATGGGGAGTTCTGTTTCGGCGCCGATGGCACCGGGCTACAGACGTTCGCCGGTAATTGTATGTCCCACTGGGGCTGGCACAGTTTCCCTTTGCCGGAAGGCTGGACCCCGGATCGGGTGCCGCCGACGGGCACGTTCCAGAAGGGACGCAATGTTGGCAGGGACAAATACCCAGCCGGCACGGAAGCGATTCGCACGTGGATGCGCGACAATGAGCACATCATGAATCTGGGCCGCCTGCGCCTGATGCGGGCGGGCGGACGCAGCGTGACGCGCGGCGAAATCAGCGGCCTGCAACGGACGCTCGATCTCTGGACCGGCGTGCAGACCTCGCGTTATCAGATCGGGGGCCAGGAGGTGACCGTCGAGACGTGTGTGCATCCGAACCTCGATCTCGTGGCGGTGCGCATCGAATCGCCGTTGGTGGAAAGCGGCGATCTGGAAGTGGTTTTAGATTTTGCCTATCCGTCATTGACGAATGCGGTCTGGGTCGGTGATTTCAACCGGACCACGGGTCATGAAACCCGCGTGCTGCGCCAAAGCGGGCAACGTTGCGATCTCGCCCGCCAGGTGGATGCGGTCTCCTATCATGCCTCGCTGGCGGCGGGTGAAAACTGTTTCATCCGCGTTCCGGTCGGGGCCAGCAAGGGCTACACTGTGTCGGCGCGCGGGACGAAGGTGATGGCCTTCGTCTGCGCGTTTTCGGTTGAGCCGTTGCCGGAGAGTCTGCCGACCTGCGCGGAAACGAAAACCGCCAGCGCCGCTCGCTGGGAGAAACACTGGAGCACCGGTGGCGCGATCGATCTTTCTGCCAGCAAGGATGCGCGGTGGATGGAATTGGAGCGCCGCATTGTGCTCTCGCAATACTTGATGGCGGCCATGTCTGCCGGCAGTTGGCCCTCCTCCGAGAACGGCCTGCTGGGCTGCGACTGGTGGCACGGTCGTTTCCACATGGAGATGGTCTGGTGGCACCTGGCCCACTATGGCCTCTGGGATCGCTGGGAGCAGGCAGACAAGGCCCTCGGCTGCTACCAGCGTTTCACCCCGGCGGCGCGGGAACTGGCCGCGCAGCTCGGCTATAAGGGACTGCAATGGCAAAAGTCGGTGGGTCCCAATGCCCGCACCGCGCCGTGGGACGGCAATCAAGTGCTGCTTTGGAAACAGCCGCATCCGATCTTCTTCGCCGAGTTGGAGTATCGTCTGCGTCCGACCCGCGCCACGCTCGATAAGTGGGCGGACATTATCGAAGGCACCGCGGAATACATCGCCGACTATCCCACCAAGGATGCAAAGACCGGTCGTTATTCGCTCGCCTATGTCATGCCGCCGAGCGAACAGGGCATCACCCGCGACAGCGTGTTCGATCTCGCGTATTGGCGGTGGGCCTTGGACAAGGCCCAGGAATGGCGGCAGCGTCGTGGTTTGGCGCGCAATCCGCATTGGGATGACGTGCGCCAGAACCTCGCTCCCTTACCGGTGATCGATGGCGTGTTCGTCCATTCGGCCGGTTGGCAGGACACCTACACCAATCCCAATCGCAGCAGGGAACATCCCGATCCAGTGGGTGTCCTGGGCATGTTGCCGCCCATCGAGGGCGTGGATGCTGAGACGGCGCGGCGCACAGTTGCCAAGGTGTGGACCACATGGAATTGGAATAGCTGCTGGGGCTGGGATTTCACTTGGCTCGCCATGGCTGCCGCCCGCACGGGCCAACCCCAGCTTGCCGTGGAAGCCCTGCTGTCGGACAACTCGAAGAACAGTTATTCCATCGAGGGCATCAATGGCGGTTGGTATCTGCCTGGCAATGGTGGCCTGCTCTACGCCGTGGCCATGATGGCCGCCGGCTGGGACGGCGCGCCCGACAAGCATGCGCCCGGTTTTCCCGATGACGGCTCCTGGGTCGTCCGATGGGAAGGTCTGAAAAGGGCACCGTGAGGAACAACCAATGAAACAAAATGTATTGTTGACGCTCACCGCCTTGCTGCTGACGCCGCTGGTAGCCGGAGTCGCGGCGGAAGCGAGCGCGTCGAGCAAGGACGAACACGGCAAGCTGGTTGTCTGTTTCGCCTCGAAGGGGGACTACAGGCATACACCGGGAAGCGAAGCCGGGTTGCGTGGTTTGGCGGGCCTGTTGCACAAGTACGGCTACCGGGGCACGTACTATCTGAAGCCGGCAACGGTGCGCGCTTGCCAGGCCGATTTGAAGGAATGGCGTGAGAAGTACGGCGACGAAGTCGGTTGGTTTGCCGACGGTTGCTCCCTCAAGTCCGCCGCGGCTGAGTTGGCGCAACTGCGGGAGTTGGCGACCGGCCAGCCGGTCCGCAGCGCCGGGCAATTGCGGTACGGCAAGGATTGGGTTGAGTTGTTTCAGAAACATGGCGTGGAGTCGGTGTGGGGACGTTGTTATGAACAGACCGCGACCGATGGGATCACCGATCGCGGCTGCCCGTTTGGTTTTTACTACGCCCGGCCCGATTGCTTCAAAGCGCCCAATCCCGGGAGCGGTGGCGTGATCAGCGTGCCCTGGCTTTCCAATGACTTGAATCTGATTTTTCGAACCGCCCAACAGTCCACGTTCACGTTTGATCCCAACGACCCCCAGGACATCGGCGTGGCCACCCCCGGGGACGACTCGTTTTGGGCCGCGGAGTTGAACGAATACAAGAAGCAAACGAAGTACAACAAGATTGTGCCGCTCGTGATCCAGCAGGAGATTGAGGAGTTTGATTTCACGTCGCGCAAGGAGTGGAAGGAATCCGGCAGCGTGATTTTTGAGAATCTGCTGAAGTTGCTCAAGCGGGAGGGCATCCAGGTGGTGACGGTCTCCGAGGCTGTTGATCTGTACAAAGCGGCCTACCCGGAGGCGACACCACCCACGTACGGACTGTTCGGCAACATCGCCGCCAGCACTACGATCATCAGAACCAACAAGAGCCTGCAAGTGGTGACCGCACCGTTCGCCAGCGCCCGCAAAGCGGAGTTCAAATGTTTTGGCCCGACGTTGAACGGTTTTTACGCCACGGGTCGGATCGGGCGCACCTGGTATTACTACGACGCCAAGGGCGAGCGCTTGGACGAGTTCGGCAAGAACTTCAGTTATTTCGACAAGGCGGGCTTGCTGGTGTTCGAGGAAGGCAACTCCACGCCGGTACGCATCACGCCTTACTCCAATCTGCCCGCCGATGCGTATCACACCGCCATCCTCCCGGAGATGTCGCCGTGGTTCGACACCCATAAATTCATTCCCACGGCCGACGTGAAGCTGGTGAAGTCGGAAGGGGAACTGCGCGTCACCGCCAACACGGTCGCCTCCAAGAGTCTTGTGTTTTCGGGCGACAGCCTGCCGTATGGCGTGATGCTGTGGGGAAACTTCAGCGCGTATTGCGCGCCCGCGAATGCGCCGGCAGGGACGAAAATCCTGGGCGACGAAGGGCTGTTTATTCCTTGGGTGTTGAAAGAAGGGGCGAATCATCTGGATTTGGTTTTTGCGATTTCACCGTGCATCATCAACCAGAAATAATCGCGCCCGCAGGACAAGCCCAAACCCTTCTCGGAATTGCCGCCAGAAGAACAGGCGAAGATTCTCAAGTGTGATCCCGAACTTCAGGAATTGAAACGATGACGCACCAAGCTGCGCGACTTCCAATCATTGGGAAAAGCGAAGGCGAGAATTTCCAATGATTGGAAATGCAGGTAGGGCCGCGACTCCGTCGCGGCCTTTGGGAGTGCGCAGACACGTCTGCGCTTTGATCGGCGGGACATGTCCCGCCGATGGAAAGCGGCGTCATGCCGCCGCAGTCCAAATCGCCACATCCGCGTGACAAGCGCAAAGCCCGGGGTTGACCGTCTTCGGCCTGCCCCAGGAAAAGTTAGAAAGAAAGCATCTTCAATATATGGTGGGCGTCGCGCTCCACGCTACGCTGCCCGCGCGCGGAGCGCACGGGCCACAACCTTCAACACCTTCGGGGTTTGTTCTGATGCAGGCCGCCCATTCACTCCTATCATGAGCCCTTGAACACAACATTCTCATTCAAATACTTGGTTGCCAGAGAAATCGTGAATGCACTTCCATAATACAACTCCCCGTTGCGAAAGCTCTTTTCCATTTCGGATGAATGGTAATCAATAAATCTCAGCGGCTCCACGACCTTTCCGACAAATTCTCGCTTAGCCACCTCCCAGTTCGCTTGAATATTACTTCGCAGAGACTCAGAAAATGCTGACTCTTTCACAACGCCAAGCAGTGCAATTGTAGAAGTTCCACTTAGTGCATCAATCCCAAAACCAAGATAAAAAAGTCGCACGACACCATTTTGCAACATCGCCAACAATTCGCATGCCTGCGGAAGGGTGTTCAACCAAAATGATGCCGTACGGCGAGATGTCATAAGCTGATCAAGCTCCTCTTTGTTATAGAGTTCCTCGCAAAACTCCTTAACAAAATTATATGTAAGAATACCGATTTTTACATCATCGCGGGGTAGAGGCACTAATCCAAATTGTGGAATGCCCGCCTGCATATTACCTGCTGTAATTGTCTCGCTTGATCGAGTCTGGATTAGAAATTCGTATGAATCTCCTTTCTGAAAAGCAAGAACGCACGCGCAGCCGATTGAATATGGCTTAAGAGCGAACTTGCTAGCTTGTTCTCTTGATCCAAAGAACTCATCACGTATGGGAAGATTTCGATATTTGGTCCTCTTTCGGACCGCATTGAATGTTTCTTCCTCAAGTTTAATGAGCGCAGTTGCGACTTCAAAATAGCGGCAAGACCGAACATGAAAACGCAATGTATGTGAAATCTGATCCAGCGAGTCCAGATATAGCGTAGGATCATCAAAGAGTTTCTGACCCAGTAATTCTCTTTGAGCGATTAATCGTTTGTCAACTGTGAAGTGTTTTTCAACACCAAAGTCGTGGACTATGAAACGCTCTTCTTCCAGCGTAATCTCTTTTGTGTATTGCCAATCCTTTGATGTCAACATAGGTATTCTGTCGGTGAATTCACCGAGCGAGCAACTGAAGAGATCATCAAGGTGCCCTCGTCGCTCGTAATAGCGCACTAACCATTCATACACAGCTTTACCAGTTGCGAGTTGTCTGTTGCGCGATAAGTGCTGATAGCGAATATGCCGCATCAATTTGAACAATACAGGAACAAGATAGGATAGGACAGTTCCAAGTATAGCGCCTAGCAGTAGATTCACTGTGTCGATTCTTAAGAAGATGGCTTTAATGAATTGCATGTAATCATACTCCTGTTGGCATCTTGTCGCCCCGCCAAAAAAGCGCATCCATGAACGGACTTCCGTGCATGTGGCAAGAATGCCAACTGAGAGAAGAGAAACCCAAATCATGAAGAGCATGTATTGAGTGCTCCGTTTCACGACGCAGGGACGGATCGGCGAAATCATGAAACTCGATTGAGATCTGTTTTATATGTCGCGCCTGCTCCTTACTTATATTTCGGATTAAGTCCCATTCAGAACCCTCTATATCCACTTTGAGCAAATCAATGGTTTTTGATGGAATCATTTGAAGAATCTCATTCAGAGTGATCACAGCTACATGAATCGAGTGGCACTTTGAATTGCACCCGCACTTGTGCCAAAGCGTCTCCAAGAGTGTGCTTGCTTTTGTATTGTCATCATTAACGTAGAATTTCTCCCTTTCCTTACGATGCGGTCCAATCGCTGCGCGAATAACTTCGATTGAACTGTTTCCAATGAATCTAGTTAAACAATGGTCTGCAGCGTCCGGATTTGGTTCTATGAGAATGACTCGTGACAGAGGATATCGCTCAAGGAATTGGTGCGAGAAATGGCCCATGTAACCGCCGAGATCAACCAAGACCGAATCCTCATTGAAATTGTCAATGAAATAATGCCCGCTTAGGTTTATTAGTCGGTGGCCATCGATGCTGCGAGACAAAGGGGTCAGTTCGAGCATGCGTACAGCTCCAATTGGACGTGGATTGCCATAGTCTTCATCTTGTCAGCTTTGCCACGAGATCGTCATTATGTATGCCTAATCACGGCGGCCCATCGTAGCCGACCATGAGGCCGTTGACGACATGGATTGTTCCGGGGTCGCAGTTGCCGGTCGTGTGAATTTCCATCGTCATGGCGGGGGGACGATGACTTGCATGGTGGCGGGGTTCCCGGAGGAGTCCATGTAGTTGATCGTCTGGACGGTGACGTTCCAGGGTTTCATGCGGCCGCTCATGGCGTCGTAGCGCCAGATGGAGCCGTCTTGAATCGTCGGGGTTCCCATGCCGTCAACCATGCCGCCGAGGTCCTGCACGATCTGGAAGGGGGTCATGCCGCTGTTGCGGATGGCGATGAGGGGTAGGGGAATTCCGCTGGAGGTGTCGGTGCCGTGGATAACGCCAAACTCGCCGCTGCCGCCGATGTCGCTCACGCCGATGCCGACGGCGTTGGTGTAGGTCGTGCCGTTGTTCTTGATGTTGCCGTTAATTTCGGGGTTTCCGTTGTAGGGGAACGGATCGCCGCCGCCGCTGACTTGGATCTGCGTCCAGCGCGAATCCATGCCGGGGGAGACGCCGGCGAGTCCGTCTTCGCCGCACACGTAGCTGAGGCCGGAGTAGCTGACGAGGTCGAGGCGGTTGTAGGACTGCATGGAGTCGAATTCGCCGCGGGGATTGAAGCTGCGTCCATCGGCGCCGGCGGGTCCGGTCGGCCCGACGATGGAATCACCGGGATCACCTTTATCACCTTTTGGGCCGGGAGCCGGCGGCGGCAAATTGTCAATCCGCTGGTTCGTGGCGGTGTCCTGATTGTTGAGCGCGTTGAATTGGGCGCGCTG
>CAIVKH010000210.1 GCA_903906425.1 uncultured bacterium | reverse complement strand
CTGCTGGCCGTCGCGCTGCTCGTGATCTTCCAGCCCGAAATCCGCCGCGCGCTGGCCGAGCTGGGCACGCGCCAGTTCTTTTCCGCGGCGCAGACCGAGCGGTCCATTGTCGATATTCTCGTGCGTTCGGCGCTGCAACTTTCGGAACAGAAGATTGGCGCGATCATCGCCGTCGAGCGCAGCGTCGCGCTCGGCCACGTCCAGGAAACCGGCTGGCCGCTCGATGCGATTCCCACGCCCGAGCTCATCGGCAGCATCTTTTTCCCGCACACGCCGCTGCACGACGGCGGCGTTATCATCAAGGGCGAGCGCATCGTCGCCGCGGGCTGCCTGTTCCCGCTCACGCAGCGCGGAGAACTCAGCAGCCAGCTCGGCACGCGCCATCGCGCGGCCATCGGGCTGACCGAGGAAACCGATGCCGTCGTCCTGGTCGTGTCCGAGGAAACCGGCACCATTTCAATCGCGTACAAGGGCCGCCTTCGCCGCGGCCTTGACGAGGAACGGCTGCGCCGCGTGCTCGGCGCCGTGCTGCACCGCACGCGCCGCCGCGCCGCCGACCTGAAAAACCGCCTGCCGATTTCGCGCTGGTTCAAGAACGGCGGCGGCGGGCATACGGCTGCGACGGCAACTTCACCGGGCATCGAGGATCATGACGACGGAATCTAACGGCTTTTTCCAGATCATCCGCCAGAACGCGGGGCTGAAAGTGCTCGCCTTCCTGCTGGCGATTGTCTCGTGGTATGTCGTTCGCGAAGAAACCCGCTTCGAGCAGACGATCCACGGAATTGTTGTCAACGTCACGCCGCCCGACGGCTGGATCATCCAGTCGCAATCGCTCGCCCACGCCGATGTGGTTTTTCGCGGGTCGCGCGGCGACATTCGCGAGCTCACCGGCGACGATGTCGAAATCGCCATAGACATGAGGAAGTGGAAGGCGGTCACGGCGAACATCGTCCACCTCGCCACAAAATATGTCCGCGCCCCCGCCGGCGTCCGCGCGCTGCGCGTCGAGCCGTCGGCGATGACGGTGAACCTCGAAAAGATTCCGAACGCCAGGCTCCCGCCGTCGAACTGAGCAAAGCACCATGTTTCAGGCTCCACGTTCCAGTTCGCAGGCGGCGCTGTTCGCGCTTCTCCTCTCCGCCGCGCCGCTGCTCGCGGAAACCAACGCCGTGTTTTCACCGCCGGAGATCGCCACAAACCTGCCGCTGCGAAAAATCGAACCGGCCGCCGAGATCGCGCCGCGGATTTCGGAAACTCCGCTTCCCGAATTGCCGCAACTCCGCCTCCTGCCGCTCGCGCCCGTGCCGCCGCTGGCCGCCGCGCAGCTCGCGGTGATCCGCTCGCCGGACGCCTGGCGCAACTGGGCCGCGCTGGCCCAGGCGCACTATGCCGCCGGCGAATTCGACAAGGCGCTCGACGCCGCCAGGGAAATGCGGGCCGCCGCGGCCGCGCGCAGCGAGCCGCGGCCGCTGGCCGCCGACGAGCTTTTCATAAAATGCAAGCGCGCCGCCGATGCGCTCTCGCTGCTCGAATGACAAAGGACAAAGGACGACATGAAAAACTTCCAATCATTGGAAAAGACCGCGACGCAAAGTTCCAATCATTGGAAAATTTTTGCGATCGCCGCAGCCTTCGTGATTTCAGCCGTCGCGGTGGCGGCGGAACCGGCGGCGCAGCCGCCAAAATTCTCCGGGCCGCTGAAACGCGTCGGCTCGGTCGAGGTTGACGCGGCGACGAAGACGGTTGTCGCAACGGGCTTCGTCGAGCAGGTGTTCGGCCTGCTGGACTATCTTGCAGTCGGCGTGAACGGCAAGCGCTATGAAAGCTTGCTGACACTTGAGCTCAATCCGATGGATCTGCAGACGGCGCTGTTGCTTTGCGGCGCGAAGGCCGGCGAGCCGATGTCCGCGCGCGATTCCGGGCCTCCGAGCGGTTCGCCGGTGAAAATGTGGGTCGCGTGGAAGACGAATGGCACGGAGCTCGTCGTGCCCGCCGAATCGCTGATCTGGGATCACGCCGAAAACAAACCGGTCCCGACAGACTGGACATTCACTGGCTCGGTCGTGAGAGACGGGCATTTCGGCGCGAGCGACGAGGAGTGCTTTGTGGCCGTGCGATGGGATCCGTATGCGATTGTGAACATCAGCAACGGACTCGGGAAAACGTACGGCGACGTCTATGTGAACACGAATGCCGTGCCTGCCTCGAACACAGCGGTGCGCGTGTTTTTCCAGGCGCGATGATCAACCGGAACATGCGCAGAAATATTCGATCAGGGCCGTTTCCATTTTTGTGCCTGCTGTGCCTTTTGTCGTTGAAGACGCCGGGCGTTGCCGCCTCGCTCACCGATCAAATTGTCATCGTCGCCAATCGAAATCTGCCCGCATCGGTCGAGCTGGCGAACTACTACGCGGCGAAGCGCGGGATCGCGACGAACCGGATCTGTCTGCTCGATCTGCCGGCAAACGAAACGATGGCGCGCGCTTTTTACGAGGACAGGCTGCGCGATCCGTTCCTGGATTTCCTGCGGCGCGGAAAATTTATCACGCAATTGAAGCGCGAGAAATCGGCCGTGAAACCGCACGACAGCGGATGGCGGACGGTCGGATCATCGGTGAAATTTGTCGCGCTGATGTACGGCGTGCCGCTGAAAATTGCCGAGACGCGCGGGATGTTCGGCCGCAAGGTCGCCCAGCTGCTCGACGCACAGATGCTGCGCAATGACGCGGCGGTTGACAATGAACTGGCCGCGGCGCTGCTTGATTCATCCGAGATTGCGGGCCGCGCGCCGAATTTCCTCTACGATCAAGTCCGCTGGGACGATCTCGGAACCGCGACGAACACCCTGATGCTGGTGACGCGGCTCGATGGCCCCGACGAAAAAACCGTAAGGCGCATGATTGACGATTCGATTTTCGCCGAGCAGCACGGCCTGTGGGGCCGCGCCTATTTCGACGCGCGCGGCTTGAAAACCGGCGGCTATTTCATCGGCGATTACTGGCTGCGTGAAGCCTCGGCCCGCTTCGAGCGCGACGGCTGGTGGACGGTGACCGACAACACCGAACCGGTCTGGAGCGAGTCCTATCCGATGGAGAATTGCGCGGTGTACATGGGCTGGTACCACGAAAAATGCGTTGGTCCATTCACGCGTACGAACTTCGCATTTGTCCGCGGAGCGTTCGCCTACCACAACCATTCGTCCAACGCGAAGACGCTGCGCACCGGGACGGATTTCTGGTGCGGCCCGCTGCTGGCGAAAGGCGCATGCTGCACGATGGGCGCGGTGGCCGAACCGTACCTGCAACTCACGCCAAACATGCAGATCTTCGCAGACAGATTCTTGTCGGGGCTGACCTTTGCCGAGTCCGCCTACATGTCGGTGCAGGCGCTGTCCTGGCAGACCACGGTCATCGGCGATCCGCTTTATCGTCCGTTCTCGCGACCGACCGAAGAACTGGCCGCGGCGCTCGAAAAATCGGACGATCCCGATGCGGCGTGGGCCTGTTTGATGCAGGCGAACCAACTGATTTTGCAGGGCCGTTTCAATATCGCGCTCGAGCAGATTCGCGGGCAGCTCCTGAAGAAAGACAGCGTCGTTTTGCGCGAGCGGCTCGCGGATCTTTATCTGGCCAACGACCAACTGGCCGAGGCGGATCGCGAATATCGCGCGGTGATTGACGCGGCAAAGACGCCGGAGACGGCGTTTCGCGTCGCGCAAAAGGAAGTGGAGATGTTCCGCGCGTTGAAGCGATACGACGATGCAGCCAAGATCATCAATCAGGTTCGCGAAAAATGGCCGGGCACGGTGTACGATGCGCTGCTGGAATCAAAGTCATGATTACTGATACACACGTTCACTTCGATCCGTTCGCCGCGGCGGGCGAAGTTGACGCAATCGTCAATCGCGCCGCTGTTGCGGGCGTGACACGAATGATCGCGATCGGCGGAAATCCGGCTGCAAACCGGCTCGCCGTGAGGCTCGCAAAGAAATTCCCGCAGCAAATTCGCGCGGTGGTCGGGTTTGACCGCGATCAGGCGAAGGCATCGCCATCGCGCGAGGAACTGGCGGCGCTTGCGAAGGAGCCGGAGGTCGTCGGCATCGGCGAAACGGGGCTGGATTATTACTACGAACCGGAAAATTCGATGGAGCAGCAGGCGCTTCTTTCCGAAATGCTGGCGCTGGCCCGCGGGCGAAAACTTCCGGTCATCCTTCACAATCGCGATTCCGATGAGGACATGCTTCGGATGCTGCGCGAGCACGCGGCAGCGTGGAAAGGCGAGTCGGATCGCATCGGCGTCCTGCACTGCTACACGGGCGGAATCGAGATGGCGAAGACGCTTCTCGATCTCGGATTTTTCATCAGCTTCAGCGGCATCGTGACGTTCCGCAACGCGGAGAGCCTGCGGCAGGTCGCGGAGATTGTTCCGGCGGATCGCATCCTCGTCGAAACCGATTCGCCGTTTCTCGCGCCGGTTCCGATGCGCGGCAAAACCAACGAGCCGGCGTTCGTGGCTCACGTGGTTGAACTGGTCGCAAAACTTCGCAACATCAGTGCGGCGGAATTTGCCGAGCAGACTTCGCGAAACGCCGCGCGGCTTTTCGCGCTCCCGATCTAGCTGCGCAGGATGATGCCAAACGCAAGGTCGAGCGCGTCGGCGACGAGCGTCTGCCGCGCGTCTCCGCTGGCGCCCGGCAAATCGTCCGGCAGGGCGGCGAGATTCTTTTCGAATTCGGCTTTCCGCTCCGGCGAGGCTTCGAGCTCGGCCGCGCGCTTTTGCATGTCACGTTGCACGGCGTTTCGCGCGGAGGTTTCGAAGAGCAGCTGGGCCAGCGGGAGTTCGCCGCCGTCGAGCCAGATCCAGTCGCAGTTCCTGCAGTGGTCGAGCGTGAGCGAGGGATAGCGGCCGTCTATCGGCCTCTTCTCCATTTTGCCGTGGCAGCGGGGGCAGCGGATTTTGTCCTTCGTGTCGTGCGAGAATTCGCTTTGGGCCTCGGCCTTCAGCTCGTCGGTTTTGCGAAGCTGCCTGTGCCGGATGATCTCGAGCCGGTAGCCCGGCAGGAACGAGCCGCGGCATTTCGGGCAGCGCAGCACGGCTTCGCCTTCGTATTCGATCTGAACAAAATCTTCGGAACAGACGGGACAGTTTTTCATGACGCGAACCGGATCGGAGACGATTCATAACCCGAGGCCGCGCCGCATTCCAAATCTCAATTTCCAATGATTGGAAGCCATCGGTGCCGAAACCTTCCAATGATTGGAAAAGACCTGTGCAAAAGTTTCCAATGATTGGAGAAGATCGCCGCCGAGAAATTCCAATCATTGAAAAAAAACGGAGGCGGCGGGCAATCCGGACGGATTTTTTCTGGCAAGCATGGGAGACCGGAAGTAGCTTTTGTCGAATTGCTCCGGAGGCCTCCGGCTTCCGCGTTTTCGGGAGCGATGGAAGAATGAAGCATAGAAATCTGCACGCGCTATTTTTCGTTTTGCCGGCTGCGGCCCTGCTGATTTCCGCTCGCGCGGAAAACGATTGCGTCGCCCATTATCAGGTCGTCTCGAGAGGCTTCACTGTGGGCAGCGCGGAGATTGTCCGCAGCCATGTCCTCCGCGATGGTCGGGAACTGGTGCGGTGCGAGGCGACGACGAAAATTGATATCGGGTTGCTGATCCTGAATGTCCACATGAACCGCATCGAAAAGGCGCTGATCGGTCCGGATGGCGTCTTGGAGTTTAATATCAAACAGGACAAGGATGGACGCCGACTCGAGGCCACCGGGGTCCGGTCCAACGGCATTTTTCACTGCGTGCGCATTGACAACGGTGTCACGAACCGCGCCGACATCGCGCGAACAAACTATCTCGCCACCACGCTCGATGGCACCGAACTGACCCTCGATCGCCAAGACGTGACGGTCACCAACCGGGTATTCGAGTGCGCCCGCTGCGAAACGTTCGATCGCACCTTCCGCTGGGTTGATGACGATGAGATCAAAGTGGGCGACAGGAAGATCAAATGCCGCGTCGTTGAATATGCCGATGATCAGAAACACGGCAAACGCTGGATCTATCGGGACGAATTTGGCAGCGCCCTGGCGCGGCAGGATGTCCACGACCTGTCCGGATCGTATTCCGTCCGGCTCAAGGAAATCATCATGCGGCCGGCTGCAACCAACGTGGATGACAACGTCGCTCCCGCTGCCAATGCGCCCGGCCCGCGTTGACGGCGATCAGCACGTCGTTGGAATTCGCCGCCATTCCCGTTATGAATTCGCGGATGAAACAGCTCCTTGTTCCGTTCGTCCTGGTCTGCGCCCTTCGTTCAATCTGTTTTGCCGGTGAACCCGAATTCGCGCTGCGGCAGGAATCACTCGTCGAGGCGCGCGCCGTCGGCGATGGCTGGCTGTGCGTCGTCGTTGATCCGACCGCGCAGATTCTCGCGCTGCGCGAGGCCGACGCGCAGGCGAAGGCCGACATCGCAAAGGCGAAGGCCGATCGCGACTCCGGAAAAAATCTCTGGTTCTACGACAAGGCCGTCCTCTATCACACGATGAAGATCGCCGTGCCGTTTCGTGCGTCGCTGAACCGGCGGCACGAGCAGCCGGGAACATGGATGGTGAACGGGCACGCGGTGAAGCAGGCGACTTTCTTTCCGTATTCGATAGATGGCTTCCCGCCGGAGCACGCGGAATTTTCCGCGCCCGGCGACGGAATGCCGATGCCGCGCGCGGTGGATTACGTCTATCTGAACATCGGCGAATCGTTCCGCGACGGGCAGACCTACGAAGTGAAACACGCCGACGGGCCGTCGCTGAAAATCACCTTCGATTCGAAGCAGACAACCTGCTGGGCGCTGAAGGTGAATCAACTCGGCTACGTGCCCGACGCCTCGAAATTCGCCTATCTCGGCATGTGGCTCGGCTTCGGCGGCCCGGCGGATTTTCACGCGCAGGAGGGAAAAGAATTTTCCGTTCATCGTTTCGAAAATGGAAAAGCCGTTGGCGATCCCGTTCTGAAGGGCGCGATCCATTTGCAGTCGGCCGCGACCGACGCGAAGCTCGGCGAGGCGAAAAACTTCGTCGGCGAGAATGTGTACGAGCTCGATCTGACCGCGCTGAAGGATGCCGGCCGGTATTGCGTCGTTGTTCCGGGACTCGGCCGCTCGTGGCCGTTCGACGTGAATGCCGCCGTTCTCGGCGATGCGTTTTTCCACGTCTCGCGCGGGATGTTTCACCAGCGCGGAACCATCGCGCTGGGCGAACCGCAGACCGCGTGGCTTCGGCCCGAGGTGAAGCGGCCCATCTATCGCGGCGGATTCCTGCCGGAGACGGACCGCTACTATGAATCGGACTACGCGAAGGGAACTCCGCCGGAAGACCGCATCGGGTTCCGCGATGAACAGGGCAAGCCGGTGGCGCTCTCGCATTTCTCGATGGTCGCCGGAACCGCGACGAAAGAACCGTTCCCCGGCCTCGATGGCGGCGGCTGGCACGATGCGGCGGATTTCGACCGGCGCGTCGGCCACTACGAATGCGTTTGGGATTTCCTCGGAGCCTACGAGATGTTCCCGAAGCGTTTCGCCGACGGGCAGTGGAATATTCCCGAATCCGGCAACGGCGTGCCCGATGTTCTCGACGAGGCCGCGGTGCAGGTTGATTTCTTCATGCGCACGCAGAATGCCGATGGCGGCGTGTCGGGCTGGATGGAGCAGACGTCGCATCCGTGGCGGCGCGCGCAGGACGACCAGATGCCGTACTACATCAGCCTGCCCGACCGCGCCAGTTCGCTGCATTTCGCCGCCGCCTCGGCCTATCTCGGCCGGCTCATCGAGCCGTTCGACAAGGCCCGCGCGAAGAACTATCTCGATTCCGCGGCCCGCGCCTTCGCCTTCGGCATTGACGAAAAGCATCGCATCACCGGCTTGAAGTTCACCGTGCCGATGGACGCGCGCGACACGGCGCTGCGGGGAAAGACGCTGACGTTCAACGAGCGCAAGGAACTGCCGACGGTGCAGGGCGCGAAGTTCCCTCTGCCACGCTTGCTCGCCGCGGTCCAGTTGTTCGCCGCCACCGGCAAGCCCGAATATCGCGACGAAATCCGCGCCGGGAATTTCCCGGCGACGACCTTGCAGGCGCTGCCCGGCTCGGTTCCGCCCTTCGCCTTCGTCACGCCGCTGCTGCGCGACGACATCCTGACCGCGGGCGAAAAAGCCCAGGTGCTCGCGCGCCTCCGCGACGAAGCGGGCGACTACATCGCCGGCTCGAAGATTCTCCCGTACCGCATGCTCTGGCGCGCGCCGGATCATCGCTACTTCGCCCACATGGCATGGGGCGCGGTTCACGGCCCGCGCGTCGCGCGCTGGCACGTCCTGCTCTGGCGCGTCACCGGCGAGGCCCCGTATCGCGAGGCGATGTTGCGCGCGGTGGACTGGGAACTCGGCTGCAATCCCGAAGGCCGCAGTTTCACAACGGGCCTCGGCTCGGTCTTCCCCGTCGTCTTCCAGCACCATCAATCCTACTACGACGACATCCTCGAATGCGTCCCCGGCTTCACCCCCTACACCTTCACCTATGGCGGCGCATTCCAGGCGTGGAACCAGCAGATCGCCTCGATCGACGCGGGCCACGGCAGCGTCAAAAACTTCTTCAAGCCCGTCGCGGTCTGTTACCTCCCCGAAAACCTCGGCCGCGCGGAACTCCAGGCCGAACTCGACAAGCTGCGCGAAACGGCCGCCGGCGACTGGGCGCAGAAGGCCACCGCGCTCGTGCGCGACCGGATCGGCGGCCGGGTTCCGACCATGCGCCGCATCTACATTCACCCGCACGAAGCCCCCGGCCAGAACGAATTCACCATCAACGAATCCACCTCCTGCCAGATGCCCGTCTATGCCGCCCTGCTGCCCGACGGCTGGATGCCCGGCCCCGCCCAACTCAAGCGCCAGCCGCGCCCCAGCCAAGACCTCGTCTTCTACCCACAGCCCTGAACGGGGATTTTCCTTTCCTTATATATAGGAATACCGCCCCCACCGCCGACCCGCCGCCGCCGGCAAAGGAAGGGCGGGGGCAACCTGAAGGTAGGGCCGGGACTCCGTCCCGGCCTCGGACGGCACGGAGTGCCGTCCCTACCGTGGGCGGCAAGATGCCGCCCCTCCATAAAAAGAGCGCCCCGCTCCGTCGGGGCGACCGCACGGCGACGGAGCGCCGTGGCTACAATTTCCAATCATTGGAAAACATCGCCCCCGCAAACCTCCAACCATTGGAAACACTGGGAGCGGCGGCGTCCCGTCGCCGGTATGGGAGCGGGGGCATCTTGCCTCGCACAGGAGCGGCGCCGTCCCGCCGCTGCCAAAGGTAGGGCGAACCCTCCGGGTGAGCCGCCGCACGAACCGGCTTAGCGGGACGCATCGCCCAATCATTGGAAAAAGAAAAGTGGCCGGAAGACGGCTAGTGTAGTGTAACAGTCATATCTTTACAATCTCTGGATTCCTGTCATGCTGCCGAACATGTGGAATCCAGCTTGTGCATTGTCCATGACGGCCGAGGAGCAGCAAACCCTGG
>CAIVKH010000209.1 GCA_903906425.1 uncultured bacterium | reverse complement strand
TCGGTGAGCTGCTGGCCTTTTTTCACATGATCGCCGCGATAGACGACGATGTGCTTGCCCATCGGGATCAAATGCTCTTCCTGGTCGCCTGTGACCGGATCTTTCACGACGAGTTTGCGGCGCCCGCGGGCAGTACCGGCGAACTCGACGAGTCCGTCAATACGCGCAATTTCGGAAGCATCCTTCGGGCGGCGCGCTTCGAACAGTTCGGCCACGCGAGGAAGACCGCCAGTGATGTCCTTCGTCTTGACGATCTTTCGCGGCGTCTTGGCGAGCATCGCGCCAGCGACAACCTTGTCGCCTTTTGCGACCATGACGTGGGCGGCGGCGGGAATTGAATAATAACTTAACACCTGCTTGGTCTGGGGATCGCGCAACATGATCTGCGGATGCAAATCTTCCTTGTGCTCGAGGACGACGGTGCCTTCGAGGCCCGTGGATTCGTCCATTTCTTTTTTGACCGTGACGCCTTCGATGAAGTCGTGGAATTCGATCATACCGGCCGCTTCCGAAAGAATCGGAACGTTGTACGGATCCCATTTGACGAAGCTCTGGCCTTTCTTGACCGTGCCGCCGTCGGGGACGGAAATGACCGCGCCGATGACGCAGGTGTAGTGGTCGAGTTCGCGGCCGTCCTTGTCGTAAATTCCAATCGCGCCGTTTTTGTTCAAAACGACGAAGCTGCCGTCGGCGACCTGCACCGTGCGCATGTCCTGATAACGGGCCACGCCGTCGTGCTTGGCGATGATCTGTGGCTGTTTGAACACGGACGAGGCCGTGCCGCCGATGTGGAACGTACGCATCGTGAGCTGCGTGCCCGGCTCGCCGATGGACTGCGCGGCGATGATACCAACGGATTCGCCCAAAGCGACGGGATGGCCTGTCGCGAGGTTTCGTCCGTAGCAACGGGCGCAGCATCCGGTACGCGATTCGCACGTGAGCACGCTGCGAATCTTGACGGATTCGATGCCTGCGTCCTTGATGCGATCGCGCGCCTGCTCGTCTATTTCCTGGCCGGCCGCAACGATGACTTCGCGCGTGCGGGCATCGCGGATGTCGTCCTGGGCCGTGCGGCCCAAAACGCGCGCGGCCAGCGGAACGAGTTCTTCGTCGCCTTCCAGAATTGGCCTGATTTCGATTCCGTTGAGCGTGTTGCAATCCTGTTCGTAAACGATCACGTCCTGCGCGACGTCCACGAGTTTGCGCGTGAGATAGCCGGAGTCGGCGGTCTTGAGCGCGGTGTCGGCGAGACCTTTTCGCGCGCCGTGCGTTGAGATGAAATATTCGAGCACGCTCAAACCCTCGCGGAAATTCGCGAGAATCGGGCGCTCGATGATTTCGCCGGATGGCTTGGCCATCAGGCCGCGCATGCCCGCGAGCTGACGAATCTGCTGGCGGTTGCCGCGCGCTCCAGAATCGACCATCATGAACAGCGGATTGACGTCATCCTTGCCCTGGTTGAATTCGAGCGCGCCGAACATCACCTTCGAAATTTCATCCGTCGCATGTGTCCAGACGTCGATGATCTTGTTGTAACGTTCGCCGTCTGTGATGACACCCTTTCGGTATTGTGCCTCAACTTCGGCAATCTGCTGGCGGGCGCTATCAACGAGCTTGCCCTTCTCCGGGGGAATGATCATGTCCACGAGACCGATCGAGATGCCGGCCTGTGTCGCATGCTCGAAACCGAGTGCTTTCAGGCGGTCGAGGCAGCGCACGGTTTCTTCGTGGCCGGCGACCTGATAGCAGCGGAAAATCAGTTCTTCCAGACGCTTTTTCGGGACCGGCTTGTTGAAGAAGCCGAGCGACGGCGGCCAGATTTCGTTGAAGAACACGCGGCCCACCGTTGTCTCGATGATGGATTTCTTCCCTTCGCCATAATACGTTTCGCGCTGATGATCGGGATTGCGGAACCGGATGCGGGCGTGAATGTGAACGGCCTTTTCGTCGTAAGCGGTGTGAACTTCCTGCGCGTCGCTGAAGATCGGCAGATGCTCGATTTCCTGTTTTTCGCCCTTCGCGCCGCGATTGCGGAGACGGTCCCTTTGCGATTCGATGGAAATGTAATAGCAGCCCAGCGCGATGTCCTGCGTCGGCGTCGTGATCGGCTTTCCGCTCGATGGCGAAAAGATGTTGTTCGACGCGAGCATGAGCAGGCGCGATTCGAGTTGCGCCTCGACGGAAAGCGGGACATGGACGGCCATCTGGTCGCCGTCGAAGTCGGAGTTGTATGCCGTACAGACGAGCGGATGAATGCGGATTGCCTCGCCTTCGATCAGCACCGGCTCGAACGACTGGATCGAGAGACGATGCAGCGTCGGCGCGCGGTTGAGCATGACCGTGTGGCCCTTGGTGACTTCTTCGAGAATGTCCCACACCTCGTCGGCCTCGCGCTCGATGAGTTTCTTCGCGCTACGAACGGTGTGGACGACGCCGAGTTCTTTCAGGCGGCGGATGATGAAAGGCTCGAACAAAACGAGCGCCATCTTTTTCGGAAGTCCGCACTGGTTGAGTTTGAGGTCCGGGCCGATGACGATGACGGAACGGCCGGAATAATCCACGCGCTTGCCGAGCAGGTTCTGACGGAAGCGTCCCTGCTTGCCGCGCAGCATGTCGGAAAGTGATTTCAGCGGACGATTGCCGGCGCCGGTGACGGCTCGGCCGTGGCGGCCATTGTCGAACAGCGCGTCAACCGCTTCCTGCAACATGCGCTTTTCGTTTCGGATGATGACATCCGGCGTCTTGAGCTGGAGCAGATTTTTCAGACGGTTGTTGCGGTTGATGACGCGACGATACAGATCGTTCAAATCGGAGGTTGCGAAACGTCCGCCTTCGAGCGGGACGAGCGGACGGAGATCCGGAGGAATGACCGGCAGCACTTCGAGCACCATCCATTCCGGCCGCGTGTTTGTGCGGCGGAAAGCGTCGAGCACCTTGATGCGCTTGGTCAGCTTTTTCTTCGTCTGCTTGCTGCGCGTGCTGGCCATCGCCTTGTCGAGTTCTTCGATGGTGGTGTCGATGTCGATTTTCTTCATCAGGTCGCGAACGGCCTCGGCGCCCATTTTCGCAATGAATCCATCGCCATATTTGTCCTGCGCTTCGCGAAATTCCATTTCGCTCAGGAGCTGCTTTTCCTGCAACGGCGTGTTGTCGCCCGGATCAATGACGACGTAGTCCTCGTAATAAAGGACGCGCTCCAGATTCCGCGCGGTGATGTCGAGCACCAAGCCCATGCGGCTGGGCGTGCACTTGAAAAACCAGATGTGCGAAACCGGCACGGCCAGATCAATGTGGCCCATGCGGTCGCGGCGCACGCGCGCCAGCGTGACCTCGACGCCGCAGCGGTCGCAGATGACGCCCTTGTGCTTGATGCGTTTGTATTTTCCGCATGAGCATTCCCAGTCCTTCGTCGGGCCGAAAATACGCTCGCAGAACAGGCCGCCTTTTTCCGGCTTGAACGTGCGATAGTTGATCGTCTCCGGGTTCTTGACCTCGCCGTGGCTCCACGACCGCATCGTGTCGGGTGATGCAACCGTAATGCTGGCCCAGTCGAAACCGGTGCTGCTCGATTCGGTTGTGCCGCCGAGGATTCTTTCCGCTGTTGAATTGTCTGCCATGTGCAATTCTCCTGACTTTTTCGGATCGTCTGACTTTCCCTGATTTCCAATCATTGGAAACTTGCGTTTCCGTTTTTTCCAATCATTGGAAGTTGTTCAGTTCGATCCTTTCTTTGTGGGGCTGTACCAACCGAAACCTGTCAAACTTTTCCGCCGCCGCGATGGACGCGGATGTCGAGACAAAGGCTCTGCATTTCCTTCATCAAAACGTTGAAGGATTCCGGCATGCCGGCCTCGAGCGAGTTTTCGCCCTTCACGATGGATTCGTATATCTTCGTGCGGCCGCCGACGTCGTCGCTCTTGACGGTGAGCAGTTCCTGCAGCGCGTAGGCCGCGCCGTAGGCTTCCATCGCCCAGACTTCCATTTCGCCGAAGCGCTGGCCGCCGTACTGCGCCTTGCCGCCCAGCGGTTGCTGCGTGACGAGCGAATACGGGCCGACCGCGCGCGCGTGAATCTTGTCGCTGACCAGATGGTGCAGCTTCAACATGTAAATCAC
>CAIVKH010000208.1 GCA_903906425.1 uncultured bacterium | reverse complement strand
TGCACCACGCGCGATGTGTACAAGGTGGACGCGCAGCTTTCCGCCCGCGAGGCGCGTGAGGTTCGCGATGCGTTTGCGGATCAGGTGATCGCGAAGCCGAGGATCGGGCGGCTGGATGCGCCGCCGTTCGACTGGATGATCGAGGTCGGTTTCAAGCCAGGCGTGACGGACAACGTGGGCCGTACGGCGCGCGCGGTGGTGAACGATGTGCTCGGGCGCGAACTGCCGCATGACGAGGATGTTTATACGGGCGTGCAGTTTTTTCTGCGCGGTACGGAACTCACGCGCGATCATGCGCAGACGCTGGCGACGGGCTTGCTGTCGAATCCGCTGATCCAGACGGCGGCGATTTTCTCGCAGGACGAGTGGGCTGCCGCGCCGGTGGATTCGAGCGTGCCGGCGATTCGCGAGAAGACGGAAGTGCTCGTGAAGACGTACGATCTTTCCGGCTCCGATGAATCGCTGATGGCGATCAGCCGCGAGGGGATTCTGTCGCTGAGCATCGAGGAGATGCACGCAATCCGGGAATATTTCCTGCGGCCCGACGTGATCGCGATCCGCACGGCGATGGGTTTGCCGGTGCAGGCGACGGACGTCGAAATCGAGTGTCTCGCGCAGACGTGGAGCGAGCACTGCAAACACAAGATTTTCGCGGCGCGCGTTCACTACACCGACGACAAGGGCGATACGCAGATCATTGACTCGCTGTTCAAGACGTACATCCGCGCGACGACGCAGAAGGTCGGCGAAAGAATTCCGTGGCTCGTTTCGGTCTTCACCGACAATGCGGGAATCATCCGCTTCAACGACAACGTTCACCTCGTTTTCAAATGCGAAACGCACAACAGCCCGTCCGCGCTCGATCCGTACGGCGGCGCGATCACCGGCATCGTCGGCGTGAATCGCGATCCGATGGGCACGGGCATGGGCAGCGAACTCGTGACGAACACGTGGGGCTATTGCCTCGGTTCGCCGTTCTACGACGGCCAGCTTCCCGAAGGCCTGATGCACCCGCGCCGCATCCGCGATGGCGTTCATCACGGCGTGATCGACGGCGGCAACCAGAGCGGAATTCCGTGGAGCCGCGGCTTCGAACGGTTCGATGACCGCTTCATCGGCAAGCCGCTCGTGTTCTGCGGAACCGTCGGAAAAATTCCGGTCAACGTCACGGGCCGCCCGAGCGAGCGGAAGGAAATTTTCTCCGGTGACATCGTTGTCATGGCCGGCGGACGCATCGGCAAAGACGGAATTCACGGCGCGACGTTTTCATCGGAAGAGTTGCGCAAGGAATCGCCCGCGCAGGCCGTGCAGATCGGCGATGCGATCACACAGCGGAAGCTCTATGAATTTCTAATGGAGGCCCGCGATCTCGGTTTGTATCGCGCGCTGACCGACAACGGCGCGGGCGGATTGAGCAGCTCGCTCGGCGAGATGTGCCAGTTCTCCGGCGGCGCGGATCTCAACATGGCGAAAGCGCCGTTGAAATACGAAGGCCTCCAGCCGTGGGAAGTTTTCCTCTCCGAAGCGCAGGAGCGCATGTCGCTCGCGGTGCAACCGGAGAAGCTCGCCGAATTCCTCGCGCTCGCGAAGCGTCGCGATGTCGAGGCGTCGGCGATTGGAACGTTCACGGATTCCGGCGCGCTGATCGTCCGCCACGGCGACAAGGTTTGCGCACGCATCGGCCTCGATTTCCTGCACGGCGGTTGCCCGCGCATGGAGATTCCCGCGAAGTGGACGCCGCCGAACATCGCCACGCCGAAACCCGCGCGCGCCGGCTCGCGCAACGCCGCGCTGAAGAAAATCCTCGCGTCGCTCAACGTCTGCTCGAAGGAATACAAGAGCCGGATTTACGACGGCGAAGTCAAAGGTCTGAGCGTTGTCAAGGCGTTCACCGGCGTCCGCGCCGATGTGCCGAGCGATGCGACGGTGATGCGCGTCGAGTATTCGTCGAACGCCGGCTGCGTGCTTGCCGAGGGCATCAATCCATTCTTCAGCGATCTCGATTGCTATCACATGGCTGCGTCCGTCGTGGACGAAGCCGTGCGCCGTTCGATCAGCACCGGCGCGCGACTCAACGACATCGCGGGCCTCGACAACTTCTGCTGGCCCGATCCGGTGCTGTCGCCGAAGACGCCCGACGGTCCGTACAAAATGGCCCAACTCGTCCGCGCGAACCAGGCCCTGTTTGACCTCTGCACCGCGTTCAACGTCCCGCTGATTTCCGGCAAAGACAGCATGAAGAACGACAGCACGCGCGGCGGCCGGAAGATTTCGATTCCGCCGACGCTGCTCTTCTCGACCATCGCGACGATGGCCGACGTGCGGCAGGCCGTGACGATGAATTTCAAACAGCACGGCGATGTGATTTTCGTCGCGGGCCTCACGCGAAACGAACTCGGCGCCAGCGAATGGCACCGCCTGCTCGCGATGGAGCAGGGCACGCCGCAGAACACCGGCGGGCAGGTTCCGCGCGTGTTCGCCGACGAAGCGCTCGCGCTCTATCGCGCCCACAACGAAGCCATCGCCCGCGGCCTGTTGCGATCTTCGCACACCCCGACGATGGGCGGCCTCGCCGTCGCGTTCGCACTCGCATCACTCGGCGGCGATCTCGGAGCCGAGATCGCACTCGACAACATTGCTACGGACGAAAAGCTTTCGACCGACGAGATTCTTTTCTCCGAATCCAATTCTCGTTTCGTTCTAACATGCGCGCCGGACAAAGCTGTAGAGTTGCAGGAAATTTTCCGCGGTATTCCGATGCGACGAGTCGGCACGGTTTCGTCAACGCCATCGCTCCGCGTCACGCGCGCAGCGAAGCCGGTGATCGAAAGCGAACTCGATCCGCTGCGCTCGTCGTTCAAAAAGACGCTCGATCAGATTTGAGGAACCCCGGACTACGTGATTGCGGTGACTGATGGCTCGGGAGGTGCGGTTCTGAGGTTCGCCTGCGTTCGCCGATGTTCATGCCCGCGCCACAAGAAACCAGGCAGAACGGGGGGCAGCACTGAAGTATTTGGGGCGAAAATAGCAGAGAAGAGCCAGATGCAACTCATTGATCATGTTGGCGTACCCGACAGGAGTTGAACCTGTAACCTTCTGATCCGTAGTCAGATGCTCTGTCCAGTTGAGCTACGGGTACTTCAATGAAGCGCGGAATAATAACGACCGTGTTTGATTTTGCAACAGGAACGTGGGAAAAAAAGCAAAGACAGGTCGCGCTGAAAACGTATTCAGTGCGAATATCTGCGAGGAGTCTTCGATGAAAAAACTATTTGCGGCGATTTCATTTGTCTGTGCGCTGGCGCTGGTATCTCGTGCCGCGGAAGAAAAGAAAGAAGTGAAGATCCCGCAGCCTGCGCAGGCCGCGACCCTCGGCGAGTCGGCCCGCAACGAGGCGCG
>CAIVKH010000207.1 GCA_903906425.1 uncultured bacterium | reverse complement strand
GTCGATTTCATCAATGTAGATGATGCCCATCTCGGCGCGCTGGACGTTGTAGTCGGAGGCCTGCACAAGCCGCAGCAGAATGTTCTCGACGTCTTCGCCGACATAGCCGGCCTCCGTCAGCGTGGTGGCGTCCGACATGCTGAACGGAACATCGAGGATGCGCGCGAGCGTTTTGGCCAGCAGCGTCTTTCCGCTGCCGGTCGGGCCGATCAGCAGGATGTTGCTCTTCTCGATCTCGACATCAGGATGCGGATCGCCGGGAAAGGTACGGCCCTGCGTGCGGATGCGCTTGTAGTGATTGTGGACCGCGACGGACAAAACCTTCTTCGCGTGTTCCTGGCCGATGACATAATCCTCCAGCCGCTTCTTGATTTCATGCGGCTTCGGAACGTTGAACTCGGCAATTCTCTTCTGCTTTGCCGCGTTTTCGCCGCGCGCCGCGGCCTCGCGCTGGAGCAGCGAACCGCACAGCTCGACGCATTGGCTGCAAATGTGGACGCCCGGCCCGGCGATGAGCCGCTCAACTTCGTGCTGCGTTTTTCCACAGAATGAACAGCGGCTCGGAGGCACGCCCGTATTGTCGTTGCGAGCGGCCACGTCAACCCGCCTTCGCTTTGGCGGTCTTGATGCGGCCCGTCACCACTTCATCCACCAGGCCGTAGGCCTTGGCTTCGTCCGCAGAGAAGAAGTAGTCGCGGTCCGTATCCTTGGTGATGGTCTCGACCGGCTTGCCGGTATGCAGCGCGAGAATCTCGTTGAGCCGGTCGCGAAGACGCAGAATTTCGTTGGCCTGGATCCGGATGTCGCTGGCCTGCCCCTGCGCCCCACCCCACGGCTGGTGGATCATGATGCGGGCGTTGGGCAGCGCCTTGCGCTTGCCGGCGGTGCCCGCGGCCAGCAGCACCGCGCCCATGCTCGCAGCCTGGCCGATGCAATACGTGGTTATGTCGCACTCGATGTACTGCATCGTGTCATAGATCGCGAGGCCTGCCGTGACGGAGCCGCCGGGCGAGTTGATGTAGATGTTGATGTCCTTCTTCGGATCCTCGCTCTGCAAGAACAGCAACTGCGCGATGATCAGGCTGGCGATGCTGTCATCCACCGGACCGATGAAAATGATGCGTTCCTTCAGCAGCCGCGAATAGATGTCGAACGCGCGTTCGCCGCGTCCGGTCTGCTCGATGACCATCGGAACCAGAAAGTTTGCCTGCTCGTTCATGTTTGCCTCGCCAGCGCCAGTCTCGGCCTACGTCGTTTCAATCTTCGCGTTATCGTACAGCCAGCCGATTGTCTTGATCAATCGCACTTCGTCGGCCACGCGGCCGAGCTGGTTGTTCTTTTCCATTTCATCCTGAAGCTTGTCCGGCGTGGTCCGGTATCGCTGCGCCAGTTCGACGATCCGCTTGTTGATCTCGTCCTCGGTCGCGACGATCTTTTCCGCCGACGCGATCTTGCGCAGAATATACCGCGACTTGATCCGCTCCGCCGCCGTCTGTGACGCCGCGCCAATCAGCTTGTCCTTGTTTGCCTTGATCTCATCTTCGCCGATGCCGCGGCTGGTGTTCGAGCGCACAAGATCATAGACCGCCTGCTGCGTTTCCTCGGCCAGCACCGACTCGGGAATGTCCAGCTTCGTTGACTGCGTGAGCGTCTTGATCATCTCGTTCTCGATGCGCGACCGCTCGTTGTCCTGCCGCATTTTCGCCATATCGTCCTTGATCCGCTCGCGCAGCGCGGCCTCGCTGTCTGCGCCCATGGACTTGACGAACTCCGCATCAATTGCCGGAAGCTGTTTTTCGCGGATCGCCTTCACGTCGGCGGAATATTGCGCCGTCTTTCCCGCGACAGACGTCTCGGCGAACTTCTCCGGGAACGTCACGCTGACCTGCCGCTTCTCGCCGACGTTCGCGCCCACGAGCCCCGCGGCGAAGCCGGGCAGAAATTCATTTTCCGCATCGGCGATCACCCAGAAATCCTTCGCCTGGCCCAGCGAGGCGGCCTTCTCGGAAATATCCTTGAACGCCTTGCCATCGCACGTGCCCTCGAAATCCACCTGGACCATGTCGCCCGTCTGGACGGCGCGGCCGGTCACATCCTGATACTTCGCGTTCTGCTCGCGGATATTTTTCAGGACATCATCAATATCCTTGTCGGCCACCTCGGCGACCTTCGATTCGATCTTCATCCCCTTGTAGGTCGGCAGCTCGAAATCCGGCGCAACGTCCAGCTGGATTGAAAATGAAAACGGCTGCCCGTCCTTGAGCTCCTGCTCCTTCACATCCAGGATCGTCACCGCATCAAGCTTCTCCTTCTTGACCGCCTCCTGGTAGCCGCGCGGCACGAGCCGGCCCTTCACCTCATCCACGATGTCCTTGAGAAACTTCCGCTTCACCAGATCGCGCGGCGCGTGGCCCGGCCGGAAACCGGGAATGCGGGCGACGCCCGCATAACCGTTCACAACATCGGCAAATTCTTTCGACACCTCGTCGGCCGGAACCTCCACATGCAACTGCCTGCGGCACGGTCCGGTCGTCTCAACACGAATATTCATCAATCAAACTCCTCGCCCATTTTGGGCTGCGAAAAAGAGCGCGACACTATGCGTGTCCCGCCCCGCCGCGTCAACTTCGCAGCAAAAACTTCTCCGCAAAAGAAACGCCGCAGGAAAAAACGGCCGCCCGCGACCTTGCCGGCCCGGCGCCTCCGGGCCGATGAATGGATGGCGCGCCGATCCGCTTTTGCATCGTGATTTCCAATGATTGGAAAACTCCGCGGCGCAAATTTCCAATCATTGGAAAAGGAGGTCCCCGCCGCAAAACGCGGAATGCTCAAGGGGAGACAGGGCATCGCAAATGTCGCGGATAAATCCTTTCACTTGGGCGGCAACGCGTGTATCAATCTCACGCTTTGTGCGGCCTCTCCGGCAGGCGTAACGTTATACAGATTTGAAAACATATCAGTGGAGTCACCTATGAAACGCATTTCGATTCTCGGCCTGCTTCTTCCAGCCCTCCTCCTGTCGCCCGTTGCGGGCCGTGCCGCGGATGGCTCGTGGAACGTTAACAGCGCCGGAGCTTGGAGCGGCACCGCCAACTGGGTCGCGGGCGTGGTCGCCACGGGCGCAAGCGCGACGGCATATTTCACCAATGCCATCACCACGGGGCGCGTCGTTACGGTGGACTACACGGGCGCGCTCACGATCGGAAATTTGTATTTCGCGTCGGGCGCAAATTCATTTTCCGTCACCGGCGGTGTGCTCAACCTTTCCGCCGGCGCGGCGCTGCCGCAAATCTCCGTGGCGGGGACGGCCGCGGTCAACTCGACGCTGTCGGGAGCGCCGGGTCTCGTGAAGATCGGAGCGGGCATGCTCCAACTGGGCGGCACAAACGGATATTCGGGTGTGACGATCGTGAGCAATGGAACGTTGCAACTTGGTTTTGCGGGCAAGATGAGCGTGACGAATCCGGCGATCTGGCTGGACGCGTATGACACGGCTCACATCACGATGGATGCTTCGAATCGCGTTTCGTTCTGGGCGGATCGCAATGGCACCGCCGCGGCGACCGTCGGCGCGCCGACGAACCAGCGTCCGCAATATGTGACGAACGCGTTCGGCGGACGGCCGGGAATTCATTTCGCGAACACGCAGTTCATGACGAACAAGGTGAATTATGCGTCGCCGGAAACGTGCTTCATCGTCGCACGGGAGACGGGGCCAAATTATTTTCGCGTGCTCGGCGGCGCAACGAACAACTGGCTGCTTGGGTTTCACGGCGGCGGCAAGGACAGGGGATTCTTCAACGGCTGGGTTTATGGCGGCACGAACGGAACGGCTCCCGACGCCTTGCCGCACATGTACGAATGCGTCACGCGCGGCGCGGGCAGCAACAGCGATTTCTATGTTTATGACACCCGCTACACGAACACGTTTCTGCTGGCGTCGAACACCGGCGGCGTGGACGGACCGAATGGTATCGAACTCAATGGATTCAATAATGGCACTGAGTTGTCGGACTGCGACTTCTTCGAAGTGATCGTGTTCCAGCGCACGCTCTCGGTTGCGGAGCGGCAGCAGATCGAGGCGTATTTGCAGGCGAAATGGTTTGGCGTCGCGGCAGGTCCCGGCGCCACGGCGCTGCCCTACGGCATGCCAGTTCAAATCGCCAGTGGCGCAACGCTCGACTTGAACGGTTCGGCACAGACGATCGGCGCGTTGTCGGATTCATCCGGCGCGGGCGCCGGACTTGTGACCAATTCGTCTGCGCTCGCCATCGCGCTTTCGGTTGGCGCGGACAACAGCACGGCGGCGTACAGCGGGTCCATCGGCGGGCCTCTATTGCTCGTGAAGATTGGCACTGGCACGCAGGCGCTTTCGGGCGCGAGTTCGTACACGGGCGGGACCGTGATTGCGTTCGGCACGTTGAATGTCAGCGCGGACAGCGCCCTCGGCGGTCTGTCGAGTGTCACGTTCCCCGGCAGCAGCACGCTTCAGGTGACAAACTCGTTCACGATTTCCGCGATTCATCCGCTGATCATCAGTACCGGAGCCACCGCAATCATTGATGTCTCATTGGGACAAACACTCACGGATGCAGCGCTCGGTTCTGGAACGGGCACGCTCATCAAGACGAGCGGCGGGACGTTGCTGCTTACGGGCAACAACGTTTTCAGCGGCGCGACAAAAGTCGTTTCTGGAAATCTCTCGCTCAGCGGCGGCGTGGTGAATGCGTCCGTTGGTTTGTCGGCGGGCACAATGCTGAGCGCGTCGTATGGACCGGGCATCGTTGGTGACTACTACAACGTCGGTGCTGTGCCCGCGACGACGAATCTTGCGACGCTTTCGGCGATGGCCAGCCATCTGGGCAGCCTCAATCCCTCATTGCTTTTCAACGGTCCCAGCACGGGAACCAATTTCGATTTCAACGGTATCGGCAACTATTTTCCGCCGCCGTACAACACGAATGCCGCCAATTTCCAAGGGCGATGGGAAGGCAAGTTCAACGCGACGGTTCCCGGCACGTACATTTTTGACACGGCCAGCGACGACAATTCGATGCTCTGGATTGATGGCACGAATGTCGTGAACAATAATTACAATCAAGGAGTCACGGTGCGTTCTGGCACCAACATTCTTGCCGCCGGACTTCATGACATTGTTTTCGCGTACGCTCAGGGCGGCGGCGGTTATGGGTTTTATGCCGACGTGGCGCTGCCGGGCGGCACGACAAATCGCATTCCGCTGGCATCGCTGCTCTCCGGGCCGGCCATCGGTTCCCTCACTGGCGCGGTCGGCAGCATCTTGAATCTGAGCAACGGGCCGATCACGGTGGCGCAAACCAGCGACGGCATTTTCGACGGGCAGATCGCCGGCGCGTTTGCGCTCCGCAAACTCGGAACGAACACGCTGACGCTGACGGCGGATAACAGCCAGTCGTCGGGCGGATTGCTTCTCGAAGGCGGGCGCATCAGTGTTTCGCAGGACATCAACATCGGTTCGGCAATCAGCCCGATCACGTTCAACGGCGGAATTCTGCGCGTGACAGGAACGTCGCTTACGACGATTGACGCTCACGCGGTCAATTGGTCGAGCCTGCTCGGCACCTTCGAAATCGCGGCGGCCGCAAACAACTTCGTCATCACGAATGTCATTTCCGGCACGAGCGCGTTGACGAAATACGGCGTGGGAGTGCTGACGCTGGCCGCATCGAACACGTACTCCGGCCCGACCACCTGGAGCGCAGGCGTTCTCGACATCGGCACTAATGGCGCGATTGTCAGCACGCAATTGACGGTCATTGCAGGCGCGCAACTCACGCTCGAAACCAGCAGCGGCCTTCCCGACAACTGCGTCGCCAATCTTCAGTCCAGCGGCGGCAATTTCGGTAAAGTCTATCTGACGAATGGTGTCAACGAGACTGTCGGCCAGTTGCAGTTCGACGGCAGCGCGCAATTCCCCGGCACGTGGGGCGCGACCGGCAGCGGCGCGGCATACATCAATGACAACTTCTTCGCGGGTCCCGGAATGCTCACCGTGCTCAGCGGTTTTGCCGGCACAGTGGCGGACGGTTCGTGGGCGACGAACGCGAGCGGCGCATGGGGCGTCTCCAACAATTGGATCGCCGGCACGATTGCGTATGGCACGAACACGACGGCGTATTTCACCAACCAACTCATCGCCGACGTGACCGTGAACAATGGTTATCAGCCGCTCACGGTCGGTAACTTCCGATTCGGCTCGTCGAACTTCAACTGGATCATCACGAACAACACGATCAACCTCGCGGTCAGCGCTGGTTCGCCAACCATCACGGTGAATTCGAACAAGGCGACGATTTATTCGGCGCTCACAACGGTTGGCGATTTGGTGAAATCCGGCGGTGCGATATTGTCGCTTGCGGCGTCCAATGCGATTGCAAGCAACACGACGGTCAGCGCGGGCGCATTGAATCTGCAAAACGGCGGCGCCTTGGGCAGCGGAACGAATCTGAGCGTGGCGAACAACGCCCGCGTCGAACTGGCCAGCAACATTACGGTCAGCGGAAAGACGGCGGTGCTGTCAGGCAACGGTGGCGATTTCTTTGGCGCGTTGCGCACGGCCACCGACACGAACACGTGGGCCGGTCCAGTTGTCATCGGCGATTTGAATGCCCGAATCGGAATCGGGAGTTCCGGCCGGCTCACCGTTGACGGACCGGTCACGGACAATGGCGCGAATCTGGCGCTGACGGTTCGCGGGCAGGCGAACGCGAGCAGCACGGTCGTGCTGGGCACGAACAACACGTATGGCGGAAACACGCTGGTGATTGGCGCGACGGTGCGTGTCAACGGCGACAACTTCCTGAATCCGGCGCAGAACCTGAACAATTATTCTGTCGGCGGCTCGCTTGACCTGAATGGCCACAATCAGACGTTCAACGGTATCGAAGTTGCGAACACCGGCTACATGCTGATT
>CAIVKH010000206.1 GCA_903906425.1 uncultured bacterium | reverse complement strand
TCACACAGTGCTTCTGGAGCATTCGCATGGTGCGTCTGGAGTATTTGCACAGTGCTTCTGGAGCAGTCGCATAGTGCGAATGAAACGCTGGCACTATGCTTTTGGAGCAATCGCACGGCGGTTTTGAAGCATATCGGCGGTTCCTCGATGGCTTGAATGAAGATTTGACGGACAAAGCGGCGGAGTAGCGACCGACAACCAGCCAGCCGGAGAGCCGAGCAACCCGAAGGCCCGCCGCAACCGCCCACGCGAAGCCATCCGCCCGTCGGAATCCGGATTTCAGACCCGCGGTCCGCATTTCGTTTCGTTCGCGATGGCGCATTCACGCCGCCCGATTCGCCGAGAATGGGGGGCACCCCATGGCAAAGGGCGCGCCTTGGAGTATCGTCCGCCTGTGAAATTGCGGAAGAATGATTGAAGAGAAGAAGAAAATGAAACGATATTGCATGCTACCGCTTCTGGTTGTTCCGTTGTTCGCTGTGCGCGCCGCAACCGATGCGCCGTTAAACGTCATTAGCATGGAAAAGGAAATCGGAAAGCCGGGATTCTTCTATCTGGACCCGGAGTTTGATGCAAAGTCGATGCTGGTCTGTTTCGACGGAGGAAAGAACCGCGCGGCGCAAATGTCGGCAATTTGGGTGGGGAAGCTGGATAGAAATACCGGCCAGTTTGTGGACCACAACTATGTATTCATAGCCAAGCAGGCGCCGTATGTGTTTGCCTCAAATGGGCCGGAGTGGGGCTATTCGCAAAATGGCATGGCCATCTATTATACCGCCTTTCACGAGCAGAGCAGCACAATGCATCAGTTTCGTTTCATGAATGGAGAATCCACGGAGCTCAATCCATCTTCCACTTTTAACACGGTGGCCAATTATCCTTCCAAGAATCCGGGCGATCCCGAGTGCTCTGTGCTTGCTGGCATCTGGCCGGAAGCCCTTTCGGGCGAAGAGATGCCCTGGACTGTCATCCCGGAGGACCATCCCGAGAACCAGGTGTTTTTTACCATAGCGGTGGAGGGGAAAGGCCCGAGATTCATTCCAGGCCACAGGGCCGTGGTCACCAATCAGAGATATGACGGTATTGTCCAGATTGCCTGGTTTGATATTGACAGTTCGGTCTATACCCAACTCACCTTTGATCCAGTGAACAAGGATTCTGCCCAGTTCTTCAATGCCCCGGAATATGGCGGGGAGCTGATGTTCTTTGCCAGGCAGAATGAAGACAAGGAATATGGCATCTACAGAAACATCGGGAACAAATGGACCCTGGTTAAGACGCTGTATGCGCCGCCCGGCGCAGTCTTCTACTCAGGCCAGTCCGTAAGCCACAAGGGTAAAACGTATCTTTCCACGGCGGTCCTTTATTCTTCATCGGGCAACGGGGTCATGTATCTGTGTTCGATGGAAGATGGAAGGCTCATTCAGGTGAGCAAGAATGACTCCACGAAGCGCAGCATGGATTTGGAAGTTATCTCCACGGGTGAGAAACTTTTCGCCTACTACTATGATTATCTCACCGGGAAACTGTATTTGTCGGTTCTGCAATAGTGAATGTCGACGGCCCGCCTCTTCGTTTGTAGTGATGCACGAGAGCGCATTGCCAAGGAGAATGTCCTCCTGCCGCGTCACTGACGTGACGCACAATAAACATCGGAATGCGTATCAGCATTTGCGCGCGCCCGTGCGGGCGTTCGCTTCGCGACGTCGGGACCTGCGTGCCGGTTGTTAGGGTTACACCCCATGGCCGAAGGCATGGCGATCAAGTAGCCTATGGACCAGAAAGGTTCAAATATATGTTAGGCACAATTCTATTGGTCTTCTTGGTACTCGTTCTGGTTGGTGCCCTGCCCACGTGGCCTCATAGCAGGAGTTGGGGCTACTATCCGAGCGGCGGCCTTGGCCTCATCGTTGTTGTCCTTCTCGTTCTGGTTCTCTCGGGACGGATTTGAGACGGCAACAGCGAATAACCGGCATTGGTTCAATACATGGCCGTCAACGAACGGCCGGTTCAAGTCAGGATAAATTATGAAAAAGACAAAAATCATTATTGCGGCAGTTGAGCTCATCGTGCTGGCCTCGTTTTGCACGCTGGTTTCGGGCTGCTTCATTTTTACCGGTGGTTGATCAGGCATCAATGGGGGCGCGGGCGGACGGTCTGTACTTGTTGGCAACACAATGATCCGCCGCAGTCGCCCCGCGAGGCCGCCCGCGCGTCGGAATCAGGATTTCGGGCCCGCAGTCCGGTTGACCGATGGTGGGGTTATACCCCATGGCAACGGGGCGGCCCATGAATTAGCTTTCGTTCACTGAAACAAAAGAATGGAGAAAAAAATGAAGAATCCAATAGTTAGCATATGTGTGGCGGCGTCCGCATTGGCCCTGGCGTTTGCGTTGTCGGGGTGCTCGCAGGAGGTTTCCAAAACCTCGACCACCAGTGTGAGCAAAGACGGAACGGTGAAATCGGATGAGAAGACCGTCACCAAGACTCCGGATGGCGCCACGACGAAGACCGAAGAGACCAAGACCACGACTCCCGCCAAGTAAGCGGATCAGATGTTGCGTCATGGCCGCGGAGAGTGGATCTCCGCGGCCGTGCGCATTCATCCGCCCGCCGGAATCCGGATTTCAGCCCGCAGTACGCGCGGCGATGAAGAAGGATGACTTCCAATGATTGGAAAGAGGGCCACGCCAGTTTTCCAATGATTGGAAATGGCGATGCAGTGTGCAAGATCGCTGCGGCGTGAATGCGCCCGCGTGCGGAGAACGCGCTTGCGTTCGGTGTGAATGGTTCGCTTAATCGCGCCATGAGATTTGTCCTCCCCGTCGCGTTGCTGACTCACGGTGTTGTCTTCGGTGTGACTCTTCCGACAGTTGATCTTTCCGGCGATACCAACCGTCAGGTGGTCGTCGCGCGGGGCACGGAGGCGGTTTATCAAGGACAGCCCACGACCGTGTTGCTGCCGGATGGAAAGACGATGTTCTGCGTCTGGACGGTCGGTCACGGCGGCACGTGCGGCCCGATGAAACGCAGCGATGACGGAGGCAAGACGTGGAGCGGGCTGCTGGCGCCGCCGGATAGTTGGGCGCAAGTCAGGAATTGCCCCGCGATTTACCGGCTGCCGGATCCGCAGGGCAGGGCGCGGCTGTTTGTCTTCGCCGGTCAGGGGCCGGACCGCGCGATGCAATCCGCGTTTTCCGAAGACGACGGCAAGACGTGGAGCGATATGCGAACGACCGGTTTGAAGTGCGTCATGCCGTTCACCACCATCGAGCCCATCGAAGGCGGAAAGAAATTGCTTGGCCTGACCAATATCCGCCGGCCCGGCGAGACGAAGGACAAATTCTCCAACGTCATCGCGCAAAGCATCTCGGAGGATGGCGGCCGGACGTGGAGTGCCTGGCGCATTCTTCTCGATCTCGGTGAACTCAAGCCTTGCGAGCCGGCGCTGGTGCGATCGCGCGATGGCCGACAACTGCTCTGTCTGTTGCGCGAGAACGCCAGCCGAGTTTCGCTCTACATGACCAGCAACGATGAAGGTCGCACGTGGTCTGGAACCAAACCGCTGCCTGCCGGCCTGTGCGGCGACCGCCACATGCCCCGCTACGCTGCCGATGGACGGTTGGTGGTTTGTTTCCGCGACACGGGAAAGGACAGTCCGACCAGGAATCATTTCGTTGCGTGGGTCGGACGATATGAAGACATCGTCAACGGCCGCGAGGGCCAGTACAGAATCAAACTCCTCAACAGCCACGCTGGCGGCGATTGTGGATATCCCGGTCTCGAAGTGTTGCCCGACGGCGCGTTCGTCGCCACCACCTACATCAAGTATCGTCCCGGTTCCGAAAAGCAATCGGTCGTCAGCACGCGTTTCAAACTCGATGAGACCGACAAGTTGGTGAAACCGTAATTGTCTCGGCCGGCCTGCTGCAACGGTGACCCGGCGCAGCCGCCCGCGCGAAGCCGGTGGCCCGTCGGAATCAGGATTTCAGGTCCGCAGTCCGGACCGTTGGAGAAAAGAAAAACGCCACGGCGTTTTGCGTCGTGGCGTTTGACTTCAGACTCTTGAGAGAGTCGTCAGCGGGCGATCAGAAGCGGTTGCCGCTGCTGGGGCCGTAGCTGTTGCCGCCACTGCCGCCACCGTAACCGCCACCACCGCGGCTGGGAAGATCTTCGCGGGGCTTGGCTTCGTTGACGGTCAGGGGGCGACCGTCGCAATCCTTGCCGGCCAATTCCGAAATGGCCTTGGCGGCCTCTTCGGCCGTGGACATTTCGATGAAGGCAAATCCGCGGGATTTGCCCGTGAATTTGTCCATGATGAGGTTGCAGCTTCCGACTGTGCCGCAGGCTTCGAACATCCGGCGAAGATCGCCTTCCGTGGTGCCGAACGACAGGTTTCCTATGTATAGCTTGGTAGCCATGTTTACTTTTCTTTCTGCTATGGGGGGGGCGGTTCGCGTGACTGTTCCCGATGGATTCGGGTTTCGGATCGTCACCAACCAGCTGAACCGGGGGATGCAACCTACCAACTCACT
>CAIVKH010000205.1 GCA_903906425.1 uncultured bacterium | reverse complement strand
TGACGATGTATTTCATGCCGACCGGGTGCTGATTCTGAACGCGATCACTTCACAAAGTCCGGACATTGCCCAGGGTGTGGACGCACGCGCGGCGGAAGGAAAGAAAACGTCCGAACAAGGGGCAGGCGACCAGGGATTGATGTTCGGTTATGCGACGAAAGAGACACCGGAACTGATGCCGGCACCGATCATGTACGCGCACCATCTGGGGCGTGAACTGACCCGCATCCGGAAAGCCGGCGCGGTGAAATGGCTGCGTCCAGATGCCAAGAGCCAAGTCTCGGTGAGGTACGTGGACGACCAGCCGGTGCATATCACGAACGTGGTGGTTTCGACACAACACTCGGCGGATGTGAAGCACAAGACCATCGAGCGATTCATTATCGAGGAGATCATCAAGAAGGTTTTGCCGGCGAAGATGCTGGACAAGAAAACGAAATATCTCGTCAACCCGACCGGCCGTTTTGTGGTGGGCGGACCGCAGGGAGACACGGGGCTGACGGGACGGAAAATAATCGTGGACAGCTACGGCGGCATGGGGCGTCACGGCGGCGGCGCGTTCAGCGGCAAGGACCCGTCGAAAGTGGATCGAAGCGCGGCATATATGGGCCGTTACGTGGCGAAGAACATTGTGGCCTCGGGCCTGGCAACGAGCGCCGAGATACAATTTGCCTATGCCATCGGCTACCCCGAACCGGTCTCAGTCTGCGTCAACACGTTCGGCACCGGGGTAGTGAGCGACGAGGATATTGAGCGCGCCATCTGCGAGGTCTTCAGCTTCAAGCCGGCGGACATCATCAAGCAGCTCAACCTGCTACGACCGATTTACCTGAAAACAACCAACTACGGCCATTTCGGCAAGACCGACCCCGACATCACGTGGGAGAAGACGGACAAAGTGGATGCGCTCAGAAGAGCGGTGGGCAGGTCCGCGTCGTCCGTGGCGCCGGGGACGTTAAAGAAAGCGGCGAGGCCGGCAAGCGCCCGCGTTGCTTCGGGCAAACGGGTCCGGGCGTAAACAATTTTTCAGGACAAGCGAACATTTTAACGAAAGAGCGAAACAATGCCGACTTTGACGAAACCAAACGAAAAAAAAGGCGCGGCGGGAAACCGCAAAGAGCGCGCAACGCACGACTATAAAGTTCGGGACATCGGCCTCGCCGAGTGGGGCCGGAAGGAAATCCAGGTCGCGGAGCAGGAAATGCCGGGGCTGATGTCGGTACGCGAGAAGCACGGGGCGCAGAAACCGCTGAAAGGGGTGCGCTTATCCGGCTCGCTGCACATGACGATCGAGACGGCGGTACTGATCGAAACGCTGGCCGAACTAGGCGCGTCGGTGCGCTGGGCAAGCTGCAACATTTTCAGCACGCAGGACCAGGCGGCAGCGGCGATTGCGGAGGCGGGGATTCCGGTTTTTGCGTTCAAAGGGGAATCGCTCGAAGAATACTGGGATTTCACCCTGGCAGCGCTGACGCACCCCGGCGACAAAGGCCCCGAGCTGATTGTTGATGACGGCGGAGACGCGACGCTGCTGCTGCACAAAGGTTACGAGATGGAGCAAGGCAGCGATTGGGTCAACAGCCCGAGCGGCAGCCATGAAGAGGACGTCATCAAGCGCCTGCTCAAGCGCTGCGCCAAAGAGCGCCCGGGCTGGTTCACCGCGGTCGCCAAAGACTGGAAGGGGGTCAGCGAAGAAACCACGACCGGCGTGCATCGCCTTTACCAAATGCTGGAAGCCGGCAAACTTCTCGTCCCCGCGATCAACGTCAACGACTCGGTCACCAAGTCGAAGTTCGACAATCTCTACGGATGCCGCGAGTCACTCGCCGACGGCCTGAAGCGAGCCATGGGAGTCATGATTGCAGGCAAGACGGCGGTTGTTTGCGGCTACGGCGATGTGGGCAAAGGCAGCGCCCACAGTCTGCGCGGGTTCGGCTGCCGGGTCATCGTCACCGAGATCGACCCGATCAATGCACTGCAGGCGGCGATGGAAGGTTTTGAAGTGACGACCCTTGAAGACACTCTCGGGGAAGCCGACATTTATGTTACCTGCACCGGCAACCGGGACGTCATCACCCTGGAGCACATCCTCAAGATGAAAGACCAGGCAATTGTTTGCAACATCGGGCACATCGAGGATTTATTGCGGCACGGCTCGTGCGATGCGTCGTATTCGTTGTCCGATCAGGCGCG
>CAIVKH010000204.1 GCA_903906425.1 uncultured bacterium | reverse complement strand
GGTCCCAGGGGCGCGCACCCACGCCTCCAGGGTTTGCTGCTCCTCGGCCGTCATGGACAATGCACAAGCTGGATTCCACATGTTCGGCAGCATGACAGGAATCCAGAGATTGTAAAGATATGACTGTTACACTACACTAGATAGGCGATCCGACGAACCATGCGGTTCTCAAGATCAGCGTCACGAAAGACCTGCAACTTCCCGACATTCTCACCGGCGATGACTTGGTTGGAGCAAACATAGGTGACCTTGAAGGGTTGGTCATTCCCGCTTCGCAGTCGGTCCCTGAGCGCCATCGCGATGATGCCCTTGGCGACAACCGTCTTCCCGAGGCCGACTTCATCCGCTATCAGCATGCTCTTCTGCTGCGTGTCGCGAAAAAGCCTCCGATAGACGGTGTCGACGGTTGCGCGTTGAAAGTCCTTGAGACTCGCAAGGGCTGCTTCAATCTCGATCATCGGATCTGCTTCACTCATTTGGCGCAGTTCCTTTTTCGGATAGTGGGATGAGTGGACGGAACACCTCCCCAAAGTCGAGGAATTCAGGTGGAATGAGGCGCTCTTCCGCTCCATGCGTCGTCTTCAGCCGCTCGATAACGCTATCAACGGCCTTGAGTTTGGCCGGATGCCGGGAAGCCGTATTCAAGCATCGTCGTCACATTCATGATTTCATTCCTTTTCGTTTTTTACGGCCGACATCTTGGCAGTGGGGGTCTGACAAATAGCGTCAGAGGTATCGGGTGTTTTGGAAAAAGTTTTCGACACTGAATTGAATGTCGGCGGTGGGTTTCACCGCAGCGGAAATTGGGCCAACCTTGTGTGGTCAAGCCGCACTCGTCGTTTCCAATCATTGGGAAAATGCCTGGCGAAATTTTCCAGTGATTGGCAAGTACTCTGCGGCGAATATGCTGCAAACGGAGATCGATCATGCACTCAACACGACCATTGATAATCGGCATTGGTTTGCTGGCAGCGACTGCTTTTGCTCAGCAACCGCCCTACGATGTTTTTCCGCCCGCTGATCCGCCGTATTTGCGGGTGCGCTACGAGGCCTCAACGAAACCCGGTGAACTGATTTATCCGGTGAAGTACACGGTCTGGATTCCACCCAACGTCAAGTCACTGCGTGGCGTAATCGTCCATCAGCACGGCTGTGGCGAGGGATCGTGCAAGTCGGGTCTGACTGGCGCATTTGATCTGCACTGGCAGGCACTAGCGAAAAAGCACTGCTGTGCATTGCTGTCGCCGTCGTACGAGCGGCCGGAAAAAGCCGACTGTCAGATGTGGTGCGATCCGCGCAACTGATCTGATGCCGCGTTCCAGAAAAGCCTCGTTGATCTCGGCGCATTGTCCGGCCACCCGGAACTTGCGACGGTTCCCTGGGCGCTGTGGGGCCACAGCGGCGGGGGACACTGGTCCGGCGCAATGGTGTTGCTGCATCCTGATCGTGTCGCAGCGGCGTGGCTGCGCTCAGGCGTGCCGCTGTTGAACGCGAATTCTAATCGTCCGAGCGTCAAGATTCACACGTTGCCGGACGCTGCGCTTCAGGTTCCCATGATGTGCAACCTCGGTACGAAGGAAGGTGTGACAGAAAAGACCGGGCGTTTCGCCGGCGGATGGCATGCCAATGAGAGCTTTTTTAATGAAGTGCGCGCACGCGGCGGTCTCGTCGGAGTCGCTGTCGATCCGTTCACCAGCCACGAATGCGGCAACCAGCGCTACCTTGCGATCGCATGGCTCGACGCGATGCTCACAGCGCGACTGCCGGAAAAGACCGGTAATCCGTTGAAACCGATTTCCAAAGATTCTGCGTGGCTCGCCCCGTTGCAAGGGAGCGAGGCCGTGCCCGCAAAGAATTTCTCCGGCAGTCCTTTGAAGGCGATCTGGTTGCCTGACGAATCAATTGCAATGGCGTGGATGCACTATGTCAAAGACACAGCGCTGCCCGACACGACGCCATCGCCAGCGCCCACAAATCTGCGCGTAAACGGCAACGAACTGACGTGGGATACCCAAGCTGACCTCGAAAGCGGTCTGGCCGAATTCATCATCGAGCGCGATGGACAGGAATTTGCGAAGGTTCCCGAGCAGCCGACGAATCCGTTCGGCCGTCCGGTCTTCCAGGGACTTCAGTACAGCGACACGCCTGCGTTTCCTCTCGTGAAGATGACCTTCAGAAGAACGCCGCACATACGGACCGTCCGTCGTTCGTCAGGCCCCCACGGATGTGCGCGGACTTCACAACCGCGTGTTCACACAGGACAAGAAAATTTGTGTGCGCGAAATTCTGCCGCGTTTGGTGGCTCGAAAACTATTTCGCTTCGTCGGGCTGACACAGCAGACACAAACCGCGCTGGTGTGGTTTGAAACTTTTGGGGCATCACCTGGCAAACAATCCGGACGTCCTGTGAAACCGCTGACGACCGCGACACGAGTGAAGTCGACCTACGCCGCGATCCTGCTGCTCGATGAACTCGGGAAGAGCGGTCTCGAACAAATCAAGGAATCGGATTTGCCAGAGATGTCGCCCGACGATCCGGATTATCGCCGGCAATCAGAGCTGCGTCACAAGGTAGCGACCATGTACCGCTGCTGTGTTGCAAAGAAGCTGCTACCCGACAATCCGTTGGTCCACGCGACAAACGAAACGTTCACACGGCAGGCCCGCCGTGATTTCATCGCGCCCGACCAGGTCACACGCTTGCTGGATCTGAGCACCGTCGACCGCACGAGTTTCGCCCAGGTCACTGATCGTCTGGTGATGTTGATGTACCTCGACCTTGGCCTGCGAAAAAATGAACTCGCAGCTGTGCGCTGTGAAGATGTGCGCGAAAACGCGCCCGGCAAATACCGGGTGACGCTCGATAGCAAGGCACAGAAAATGGGCAACAAGCCAAACGTTGTGATCGACGTGCTGTACGGCCAGACCGCAGAACTGCTGCCGGTATTCGTGCATCTGCGTGGACCAAAGTCCGGCGCGCTTTTTTTGAACAGCAACGGCGAGCCTGCCACAGGCGACGTTCTGTATGAATGTGTGCGGCGCGAATCGCAGCGACTGAATATCAAGACATATTTCGGTGCCGTGCCGTCGTGCCACACGTTGCGCCGCACGCTGGCACGGTGAACGCGGACCTCCTGAGCATGAAGTTCAACCCACATGAAATCGCACAGCGGTAACGATGTGCGATTTCATGTGGCGTACAAGCACTACTTGCAGGAAAATGTTCTGCTACGTTCGCTAAATGCCGACGAACAGCGCAAACAGCTGGCGAACGATCCGTATCATCAAGCAAGTGAACATCTGGAAGGCTTGAAGAAACTCGGCCTGACCGAAAGAGCGCTGGACGCCGTGCGCGCTGTAGTGGAAAAGAAATTTGCGCCGCTGCCTGTGCCCGCCAATGCCACTTGGACCGCTGAAGACATGGCTGTCGGCAGTCTTCAAAAGCAGTGGCGATGTGATGTGAGCGCCAGAATGGTGCGCCGGCATTTTAGAAATTTGGGCGCGCTTGATTACACTGGTGAACGGGGACGAGCGCACTATCGTGACGATGTGCTCAACGATTTGCTGTCGCGTGATCCGATTGAAATCTACATCGGCGATGATGTCGAATCGCGTCAACGCACTGCATTCGGCGAGCAATTTGGCGCGGTCCGCATTGGCAGCCTGCTGCTCGTGCGTCGCGAAGACGCTCCCAACATTCTCCGGTCACTGCGCGAACGTAATGGCAGTTCGCATCTCGCTGTGCCGAGTGCGGCGTAATTCCGGTTCTTTCGCTGGTGAATGCCTGCACGATTTTGACATTGTCTCGATCGGCTTCGAATTCAGACAATTTCTTGTCCCGAAACGTACACATCGAGACAAACCAATGAAATCAAGGGTGCGAGCGACATTGTGAAGAGGGGATGAGGCGCCTGGAGCGGGAGAAGGGATTTGAACCCTCGACATTCACCTTGGCAAGGTGACGCTCTACCCCTGAGCTACTCCCGCAGTTGGAAAAGCGGCGCACACAATAGCGCGCCACCTTGCGAGCGCAAGCATTTGTTTTACTCGGCGTTTCCTTGCCTCTCGTTTCTGGAATCACGCGATCAATTCGTCCGGAAACGCTGTCACGTATTGTTGTCGCACATTGTCCCGCACTGTGGGACTTGCCATGTTTTGTGTGGCAGGCGCGTTGCATCGGGTCGTTCGGTTGCCTGCCGGGCTTTGCGCTCGAAGGACGGATTCCCGCCACGCAAGGCAAGGTCGTGTGGCTCGACTTCTGCGCCTCATGGTGCGGCGTGTGCCGCACTTCTTTTCCCGCGATGGACAGGATGCAGGCCAAATACAAAGACAAGGGCCTGGTCGTCCTTGGCGTCAGCGTGGATGACGATCCGAAGAAATGGCAGGCCTTCTTGGAGAAACAGAATGTAAGTTTTCCGCTCGTCCGCGATGCCCAGCGCGAGCACGTTTATTTCACTCGCGAAGGTTCGTCCGGTGGCCGCGGCATCGGCGGCGGCTGCTGCGGTTGCAACTGACGTCATCGTCATTTCCAATCATTGGAAATTTGCGCGCCCGTCTTTTCCAATGATTGGAAAAGTGCGTCGAAGCGGCCGGGCCGGACTTGCCGGCGGCGGATCCGATCAGATGTGGCCGGGATCGGTCTTGGCGGTGCTGGTGGCCTTGCTTTCGGATGAGCCTACCCAGTCGGCGAGAATATTGAGCGTTTCGTTGAGGACGAGGTCGCCGGTCTTCTTTTTCGCGTCTTTGGGCTTGTCTTTGGCGGTCGCTGCCTGATCGGTCGCGTGCGGATCGGTCCTGGCCTGGTCGGGCGTACCGGCTTTGGCCCCGTTGTCTTTTTGTTCCTTGGTCGGATCGTTTTCGTCGAGCAGTTTCTGAAGCGCCTGCTCGTCCTTGGCCAGTTTGAGGCGGTCGTCGAACTTCAGGGTGATTTCCTTGGATTGCTGCTGCTTCTTGAGCCGCTGGATCAGGTCGTTGAGCACGGCGAATTTTGAGTCGGTCGCGCGGCGGCTCTCGGAGTCGATGCGCAGCTTGGGAAGGATCGCGCTGTATTTGTCTTCGCGGGCGAATTGCACCGGGCCGATGGGCGGGCACTGGAGGGCGTGCTGCAGGCTGTCCTCGCCGACGTCGAGCGCATCGACGGTGGAGGGGATGACGATGTCGGGAACGACGCCCTTGATCTGCGTCGTGCCGCCGGTGATGCGGTAGAAACTCGCCGTCGTGACCTTGAGCGAGCCGAGCGCTTTGCGGGTGGGGGAGAGCGGCGTGAGGCTCTGCACCGTGCCTTTGCCGTGCGTCTTCGAGTCGCCGATGACGATGGCGCGGCCGTAGTCCTGCAAGGCCGCGGCGACAATTTCGGACGCGGATGCGCTGAAGCGGTTGACCAAAACGATGAGCGGGCCGGCATAGGAAACTTTGCTGCCTTCCTCCGTCAGCGCCTGGATTCGCTGCTGGTCTTTCACGAGAACGACGGGGCCGGGCGGCAGGAACAGCGCGGCGACGTTGATCGCCTCGGACAGCGAGCCGCCGCCATTGCTGCGCAGATCGAGGATGATGCCCTCGACGTCCTGTTTCTTGAGGTCGGCCAGGATTTTTGCGCAGTCGCGGCTGCAGAAACGCGGCTCCGTGTCGGCTTTCTTGCCCTGCCGCATGTCGGCATAAAACTCCGGAAGGGTGATCACGCCAAATGTGAATTTGCTGCCGCCCTTCGTCGTGATTTCGCGCACATCGCCCTTGGCGGCGGACTCCTCGATTTTCACCTCGTCGCGGATCAGCGAAATCGACTTCGTGCTCGCGCCGGATGGATCGGTGGCCGGGATATATTTGAGCACGACCTTCGTGTCCTTCTTGCCGCGGATCATTTTCACCGCCTTGTTCAGCGGAAGATGAAGAATATCAACGAGCGGTTCGTCACCCTGGCCAACGGCGACGATCTTGTCGCCCGGCTTGAGCCGGCCGTCGCGTTCCGCGGGGCCGCCGGGAATGAGCCGCTCAACCTTCGCCGCGCCGTCCTCGGGACCGAGCAGCGCGCCGATGCCCACGAGCGACAGGTTCATACTGATTTCAAAATCTTCCTGGCTCTCCGGCGCCATGTAGGCCGTGTGCGGGTCGTAGCACATCGTGAACGCGTTGAGATAGCGCTCGGCGACCCACTGCGCGTCATTGTCCTTCAGCACCGTGTAGAAACGCTCATAGCCTTTGCGGATGCCCTCCTCGGGCTTCATCTTTGCATCCGCGGACTCGCTGTGCGTCGGCGCCTCGTTGCCGTTCTCGGCCTTTTCGATTGCATCCGTCGTATTGGTGCCAAGGGCATCGGAAACTTTCTTCGCGACGAACTGGTTCTTGATGCGCTTCCGCCACAGATCATCCCACTCAGCCTGATCCTTCGACCACGGCGCGTCCTTGCGTTTCCACAGATATGTTTCGTCCTTGGTGAGATCAAATTTTCCGCTGATCAACTGGTTGACATACGCCACCCGGTTCGAAACGCGGTCGAGGAACACGTTGAACACGTGGTACGCAAAATCCAAGTTCCCGTCCGCCACCTCCGCCGCGATATTCGTCCCTTCCTTCTCGAACCCGGCGATGTCCGACGTCAGAAAATAGCAATGCTCGAAATCGAGCATGTCGATGTACATCTTCACCGCATTCGTCGCCACGTGCTCATCGAATGGCATCCGGCTCAGGTGCATCTCCGGCAGGTTTTGCGCCAGATCATGCGCCGCCCGCTCCATGTTCCGGTCGGGCTTCAGCTCCTTGGCCGCCTGCTCCGTCGTCTCGACCGCGCAGACCAGCAGCGCAACCGACATCGCACTCAAACCCATCAACAAAATTCTTTTCATCATGATTCCCGTGGCCGGTCCATTTTACGCCGGTCAAAAACAAACAATATTACCGCGTGCCGCCTGAAAAGACAGCGCAGAGTATCGGATTGTTCACATCGCGGCTCAACAAAGCGGCCGCCGCGCGATGACGAATTCCTCGACCGGCCTCCCGCCGATCAGATGTTCCTGAATGATTCGCTCCAAAACCGCCGGCGTGCAGCCGCGATACCAGACCCCCTCCGGATAAACCAGCGCGATCGGCCCGCCCTCACAAAATCGGAAACAATTCACCTTCGTCCGGTAGATTCCACCCGCGCCGGTGAGTCGCAGCTCATCCAGCCGACGCTTCAAGAAATCCCACGACGCCAGCCCCGCCTCCTTCGAGCAGCACTTAGGCTTCGTCTGGTCGCAGCAGATGAAAATATGCCGGCGGATCTGAGTCACGCCGATTTCCTCCGCCAAAATGTTCAACGCATCGCTCATCGTCTCTGCCGTAAACCAATACCAGACCCGCCCGCCCGCGCAAAAAAGAAAACCGAAGGAAAAGATCCAATCGCAAACCCTGCGCCGCCGGTGCGCCGCCACCGCAAACTTCCAATGATTGGAAACCACCGTCTGCGATTTCTTCCAGTCATTGGAAAAACACGAAACGGAAATTTCCAATCATTGGAAACCACCGCCCTCGCTCTTCTCCGATCACTGGAGAAATTCGCGATGAGGTTCAGTGCAGAAGTTGTTTCAGCCCCAACGCGGACATGACCGCGCCCATCAGACAAATCAGCGCGACGCTGGCGTAGGGCAGGCGGCGCGCGATCGCGCTGAATCCGGCAAAGCGGCGGCTGGCCTCGCGAATCGAAAGGGCCGCGATCGTGCCGACGGCAACCATCGTGATGGCCAGTCCGATGCTGAAGGCGGTGACGATGGCAAAGCCGAGGGCGAATTTCCTGATTTGCAGGCAGACCAGCAGGATCGCGAACGCGGCGGGGCAGGGCATGAGTCCGCCCGTCAGTCCGAAGATGACAATCTGTTTCGTCGTCACGGTCTGGCCCGCGAAGCGCCGCTCCAAATCCGCCGCGTGTTCGCGTTCGTGGGCGTCCTGATATTCCTTGATTGCATCCGCGGCCTCGTCGGCATGGTGATGATGATCATGGCCGCCGTGCGGGCCATGATCTTGTCCATGTTCGTGAGCGTGGTTATGGTCGTGATTGTGTTCGTGAGCCGCGGCTTCGGTCTGCTCGCGCCGCACACGCCGCAGCATCCAGAGAGCCATTCCGATGATGATCAGGCCGGCGGCAACTTGGAACCACGGTTCCATCTTTTCGACATCGAGCTTGCCGGAATAGTGCAGGCCGATGGCTGCCAGCACCCAGATGATCAGCGTGTGGGAGAAGGCCGCGCACACGCCCAGCAGTGCCGCCTGCCCAACCGTGCCGCGAATGGAAATGATGAACGCCGCCATCATCGTCTTGCTGTGACCAGGCTCCAGACCATGAAGCGCGCCAAGCAGGATCGCGACGGGAATGAACAGCCAGGCGTGGCCCTGGGCGAGATATTCCTGAAATGAATGCATCGGCGTGGGCTATACCCACTGCCTCCATGCGTGACAAGCAACTCATCCGTTGCCTGCCGGCAGGCGCCCATTTTCGCCAGTGAGTAGCTGCAACAACCGGCGAATAAAGGGCGGCATGAAAATCATCCCGAAATTTCTCTTCTTCGTTTTCGCATTGCTCGCGCTCGCGCGTGCAGGCGAAAACGCGATCAACATCGAAGCCTCCGCGCTGGCAATTGACGACATGGCGAAAACCTGGCCGCGCGATTTCGACGCGGCCAAGGCCCGCGCGGCGATGGCCGCGTTCACGCAAAATCACGATGAGAAATCCGCGGTCGAAATCCGCGCCGCGCTGCTGGCAAATCCGCTGCTGAAATTCGGCCGGCTCCTGCTGGTCAAACGATCCGGCAAGCAACTCGGCCTGACGGAAAACTGGAACAGCAATTCGAGCATGCCGACGCACGGCTACGAAAACGAAATCGTCACGCTCTCGCCCGTCGCGCCGGATGGCGAACTCAAGACGCTCTACAAACCCGACGGCGGAAAATTCGCCGGCGACCTGAATCTCGATTTCGACGCGGGCCGGCTGCTGTTTTCGTCCATCGGCACAAACGGATGTTGGCAGGTTTTTGAAATGAACGCCGACGGCTCGAATGTCCACGAGCTGCCGCTGATTCCCGACCGCGATGTCCACAATTACGGCGGCTGCTATCTGCCCGACGGCTCGGTCATTTTTTCCTCCACCGCGCCCTTCACCGGCGTGCCGTGCGTCACCGGTTCGTCGCACGTCTCCAATTTTTATCGCTTCGATCCGCGCACCGGGAAAATCCGGCGGCTCACTTTCGAGCAGGAACACGACTGGTGCCCGACCGTGATGGAGGACGGGCGGATTTTGTATTTGCGGTGGGAATATTCCGACCTGCCGCACTTCGTCGCGCGGATTCTTTTCACGATGAATCCCGACGGCACCGGCCAGCGCGAATTCAATCACAGCAATTCCTACTGGCCAAATTCCGAATTTTACGCGAAGCCAATTCCCGGCGAGCCGGCGAAATTCATTGCCGTCATCAGCGGCCACCACGACACGCAGCGGATGGGCGAGCTTGTTTTGTTCGACACATCGAAAGGCCGCCGCGAGGCGGAGGGCGCCGTCCAGCGGATTCCCGGCTACGGAAAAAAAGTCGAGCCAATCATCCGCGACGATCTCGTCCGCGCGAGCTGGCCGAAATTTCTTTTCCCGTGGCCGCTGTCCGCAAAGTATTTTCTCGTCGCCGCGAAGCTGGATGCAAAATCCGATTGGGGACTTTATCTGGCCGATGTCTTCGACAACCTGACGCTCATCAAGGAAGTCCCCGGTTGCGTCTTGTTCGAGCCGGTTCCGTTTGTCTCGCGCCCGCGTCCGCCGGTTCTCGCAAATCAATTCAAACCCGACGCGACGAATGCCACCGTTTACATCGCTGACATCTATTCCGGCCCCGGCCTCGCCGGTGTGCCGCGCGGCACGGTGAAAAAGCTGCGGCTCTTCACCTATCAATTCGCCTATCACGGTATGGGCGGGCAGGTGAACCGCGTCGGCCTCGACGGCCCATGGGACATCAAGCGCGTCATCGGAACGGTTCCGGTTGAAGACGACGGCTCCGCATTTTTCAGCGTCCCCGCGAACACGCCGATCTCGATCCAGCCGCTCGACGCGGAAGGCCAGGCGCTGCAATTGATGCGAAGCTGGATGACCGCGATGCCGGGCGAGCGCGTCTCGTGCGTCGGCTGTCACGAATCGCAAAATTCCGTCGCGCCAACCCGCACGACCTACGCCTCGGCGCGTCCGCCGAACGAAATCTCGCCGTGGTACGGCTCGACGCGCGGATTTTCGTTCCGCCGCGAAGTGCAGCCGGTGCTCGACCGGTATTGCATCAATTGCCACGACGGATCGAAAGCCGGCGTCGCAAAATCATCGCTCGATATTCGCGATTCGCCGGACGTCAATCCTGCGGCGGGAAGTTCCAGCTACAACAACGGAACGAAATTCCCGCCGTCCTACATCGCGCTTCGAAGTTTCGTCCGCACGCCGACGATCGAGAGCGACATTCATTTACTGATGCCCGCCGAATATCGCGCCAACACAACCGCGCTCATCCAGCTTCTGAAACGCGGCCACTACGGCGTGCAACTCGACGCGGAATCATGGGACCGGATTTACACATGGATTGATCTCAACACGCCTGCGCATGGAACGTGGCGCGAAATCGTCGGCGAAAAACTGGTCGATCATCAGCGCGACCGCCGCCGCGAAATGATGTGCCGCTACGGTGGCCCGCAGGACGATCCGGAGGATGCTTCATACAAGGTGAATTGGACGAACGCGCCGGTCGTGTCTCCGTCTTCAATCTCAAATCTAAAATCTCAAATCGTAAATTCTTCTTGGAGTTTCAGCGCCGACGAAGCAGTCCGCCGCCAGCGCGAACTCGGCGTGTTCGAAAACAAATTCGATCTCGGCGACGGCATCACGCTGGAGCTTGTCAAAATTCCCGCCGGCGAATTTGTCCAGGGCGATGCCGAAGAACCGCAGTCGCCGGCAAAGATTGCCCGCCCGTTCTGGCTCGGAAAATTCGAAATCAGCAACAAGCAATTCAACCAGTTCGATTCGGCTCACGACAGCCGCATCGAGACGGGCGACTTCCTTCAATTCAGCGAACGCGAGCGCGGCTATCCGGCGAATGAGCCCGACCAGCCCGTCTGCCGCGTGTCGTGGCTTCGCGCGATGGAATTTTGCCAGTGGCTCTCCGCGAAAACCGGGAAACATTTTTCGCTCCCGACCGAGGCGCAGTGGGAGTGGGCCTGCCGTGCTGGTTCGACGAGCGCGATGTGGTACGGCGACGAGGACGCTGATTTTTCGCCGTGCGCGAACCTCGCGGATCATGCGTTGCGATGCGTTGACACGTTCGGCTGGGGACTGCCATCCGGCGCAATTCCACCGTGGCGCCCGGCGATCGAAAAAATCAACGACCACTTCCACGTCTCCGCGCCGGTCGGAAAATTCAAACCGAATCCGTGGGGACTTTTCGACATGGCCGGCAACGTTTCCGAGTGGACGCTCGGCACGAATGCGGCCGGCGAAAAGATCGTCCGCGGCGGCTCGTGGTACGACCGCCCGCACTTCGCTCGCAGTGCCGCGCGCCAGCCCTATCCGGCGTGGCAGGGTGTTTTCAACGTCGGCTTCCGCGTCGCGATGGAAGAGTGATCCGCGGCGGGTCATCGCGAGTTCCAATGATTGGAAATTTGCCGGGCGCTGGCTTCCAATCATTGGAAGTTTGATGCGCGTCTGGCGTCGGCGGACATGTACCAGATGACCGCATAGCATGAACCGGTCACGATGAGCGCGTCGAGACCGGCAATCGTAGCGAGCACCACGAATCTCCTGATGGAAGAGAAATCGTCGGGGAGACCTGCGCGCATTGCTGCGAAAATGAACGCAAGCAGCACGGATATGGAAATAATGAGTGAAACAATTCGAACGCGCTGGTGCGCCGGCGTCTTGAAACTGTCATCAACCGACCGAGATGGCGCGGCCCGATGCCATTTTGAATATGCGGCGAGAAGTGCGCCAAGTCCGAAGAGCGTGCTTGCGTGCTGCAAGATTCTGAAAACATGCGGCGATCCGAATTGAGTCGCGAGAGCCGGTCTCTGCAACAACGGAATGTGCATCACCATCCAGCCGTCGGGATGTGTGATAGAATCCCAAAACAGGTGCGTCACCGCTCCAAGCACAATACCGGCGACGATGAGCGAGAAGCGTGCAATGGGTGCAAAAGGGAAACCATCGACTAACGGGTCGAGGCGTGACTGAATCTTGCCGGGCAGCAGGGCGAACAGAGGAAGTTTTAATATGCGATGAAAAATCCACAGCGCCACGACTCCCGCCGGAATGCAGAAAAGGAAAAGTCCCCGCAGCGTGTGGCTGATGTCGCTTTGCGCACTTAGGCGCAGCATGTATTCAAAGTCGGGAACCATCGCGCCGATGACAAGCGCGGAGAGCGGAAGTTTCGTCTTCGCGAACGGAAGGATGGCGGCGGGATGGGCAAGCGTGAATGGCATTTGCTCGTTTTGACAGGCCTATATCCGATTCGCTCAATCCAGGCGGCGGGGCGGAAATATTCCCGCGTCATTTGGCGCGGATGAGTTCGTAGATGTTGAGGTAATCCTGGGCGGGCGTCTTCCAGGAGAAGTCCTGGCGCATTCCGTTTTCCATCAGTTCGCGCCAGTGTTTGGGATAGTGGCACCACATGCCAATGGCGCGCACGAGGGCGGATTCGAGGCCGGCGTTGTTGAAGTCGTTGAAGGTGTAGCCGGTCCGCTCGTGGAAGGGCCGGCTGCCGTGGTTGGCGTCGCAAACGGTGTCGGCGAGTCCGCCGGTGTTGCGCACGACGGGGACGGTTCCGTATTTCATCGCGATGAGTTGCGTGAGGCCGCAGGGCTCGAAGGCGCTGGGGACGACGAGCATGTCGGCGCCGGCATAGATCAAATGCGCGAGGCCTTCGTCGTGGCCGAGCTCGAGGTGGCAGTCGGGGTTGTCGTTGGTCTGGCGCTTCAGATTCCAGAAATCCTCGTTGATTTTTTTGTCGGGGGCGGAGCCGAGCAGGACGAACTGGCAGCCGTTGGCGAGCGCATAAAAAATCGCGTGGCGGATGAGGCCGACGCCCTTTTGCGGATCGAGCCGCGAGACGACGGCAATAATGGGTTTGTATTCGTCGCGCAGCCAGAAGCGCTCGCGCAGCGCACGCTTGTTCTTGTATTTATCGTCGAGCGTGGCGAGCGAATATTTCTGCGGGAGGAAGCGATCGACTTCGGGATTCCAGTGGGCGTAATCGACGCCGTTGAGCACGCCTCCGCATTTCGTGCCATGCTGGTTCAAGACGTGCTGGAGCCCGTGGCCGAGCTCGGTGTGCATGACTTCATGCATGTAGCGGCGCGAAACGGTGCTGACGAAATTTGAAAAGACAATCGCACCTTTCATCAGGTTGACGGCACCCGGCCAGCGCATGTCCTGCAGCCGATGAGGAACGATGTAGTGCGCGGGATTCAGGCCAACCTGACGGAGCACCTGTTCGCCGGTGACGCCCTGATGATGAATGTTGTGAATCGTGAAACAGACGCGCGGATGGACCATGCCGAAGTTTTTGTAGGTCTCGAAAAGCATGACCGGCACCAGCGCGGTCTGCCAGTCGTGGACGTGGATGATGTCGGGATGCTTGCCGGCTTTGAGCATGAATTCGAGCGCGGCCTTGCTGAAAAATGCGAAGCGCTCGGCGTCGTCATCGTGGCCATAAATCACGCCGCGGTTGAAAAAGTTTTTGTGGAAGTGCGGCTCGATGAAAAAGCATTTCACGCCGTCCACGAAGCCGAAGTACACGTCGCAGTGAACCCACATGTGGTGATACGGCACCCACAGATCGGAGTAGGCTTTCGTGTAGCCCCAGATGCGGTCGAACTTCATCACGTCGTAGCGCGGCAGGATCACCTCGACGCTGTGCCCGCGGATCGCAAGCTCGCGCGTCAGCCCCTGCACGACGTCGGCCAGCCCGCCGACTTTTGCGACGCCCGCGTATTCGGATGCGATGTGGATGACGAACATGGCTAGGCCGAAATCCGAAACCGGAAACCTGACCGCGAAGGACAAAGGAGAAACGAGGAAGGACAAGCTTCCAATGATTGGAAATTATCGAGCCCGGTCTTTTCCAATGATTGGAAGTCGCGCAAGGAATTCACACCAGCGCCTCCAGCACGTCGGGATTGCGGGCGACTTCGGAATAGAGATCGGTCATGACGTGGCTGTAGGCGTCGGACCACGAAACGTGTTCCAGCCAGCATTCGATGTCGGCGAGCAGCGACGCGCCGAGGATGACGCAGCGCGCCTTGGCGCGCGCCGCGCGTTCGCTGGCGATTTCACGCGACACGTGGGTGAGAATCTGGCGCGCCGCGATGGTGCCATGCGCGGCCAGCCAGCGCTCGATCATCCGCCAGTGCCGCTTGCGAAAGGCATAGGCGCGCTGCGGCAGCACGCTGTAGTCGGGCAGCCGGTGCAGCTTCGCGAGGATCGCCTCGCCGTCGGGAAGTTCGCGGATGATGCGTGCGACCACGCGGCTGTAGTGGTGCTCCCAGACGTGGTGCTCCTCGACCTCGGACATGTCGCGGCCCTCGATCATGCGGCACGCGAGCCGCTCGGCCTGCACGATGTGATCAACGAGAAAACAGCCGAGATAGGCGACGGTGACCGCCTTTTCGGTGAGCGTTCTGTCGCGCGCGACCATGGACGCGATGTGCTTGCGGACGTAGCGGCCGAAGCCCTTGTTGCCGGGGTTGCCGGTCATCTGGAAGAGGCGTTTCGACGAGCGGGCGCGCAAATCGTGAACGATCTGCGGCGGCATCAACTGGGCACCTGAAAGTAATTCAGTCATGGCGACACCCCACTTTTACAACCCTCCGGCGTCCTCAACATCCTCCACCGCGACCACTTTTTCCAGCGGCGCGGCGATGGCCGGACGGGCTGTCTTCTGCAACCTAAAATAAACCGCGCCGAGCGGCGGAAGCACGACGGGAATTGAAAATTTCTGGTTGTTCCACGGCACCGGCGCGGACTCGACACTCGGCGCGCCCTCCATGCCGCTGCCGCCGAATTCGGACGAATCGCTGTTGAAAATCTGGTCGTAGCGGCCTTCGCGCGGAACGCCGACGCGGTGTTTTTCGCGCGGCACCGGCGTCAGGTTGAACGCGCAAACCACAAGTTCATCCGGCGATATCCCCTTGCGGACAAACGAGAGCGTGCTCTGGTCGCCATCGTGAAGATCAATCCACTCGAAGCCTTCCCAGGTGAAATCAATTTCATGGAGCGCGGGGCAGTGCTGATAAATCTCGTTCAGGCGGGCGACGAGATTTTGCAGCTTCTGATGCGCGTCGTGTTGCAGCAGGTGCCAGTCGAGGCTGTGCTGGTAGTTCCATTCGGCCCACTGGCCGAACTCGCAGCCCATGAACAAAAGTTTTTTGCCGGGGTGCGCCCACATGAATGCATACAGCACGCGGAGGTTCGCGAACTTCTGCCAGAGATCGCCGGGCATCTTGTCGAGCATCGACTTTTTCCCGTGGACAACCTCGTCGTGCGAAAACGGCAGGATGAAGTTTTCGTTGAACGCATAGATCAGCGAAAACGTGAGCTGGCCGTGATGAAATTTCCGATGAATGCATTCCTTTTCGAAATATTTCAGCGTGTCGTGCATCCAGCCCATATTCCACTTCAGCCCGAATCCGAGGCCGCCGAGATAGGTCGGCCGCGATACCATCGGCCACGCGGTGGATTCCTCGGCGAACGTGAGGAAGCCGGGGAATTCGCGGTGGACGACTTCGTTGAAGCGCTTGAGAAAATCCACCGCCTCGAGATTTTCGCGGCCGCCGAACTGGTTCGGAATCCACTCGCCGGCCTTGCGCGAATAATCGAGGTACAACATGCTCGCGACGGCATCCACGCGCAGTCCGTCGATGTGAAAAACCTCCGCCCAATACACCGCGCTCGACATCAGGAACGAGCGGACCTCGTTGCGGCCGTAGTTGAAAATCAGCGTGCCCCAGTCGCGATGCTCGCCCTTGCGCGGATCGGCGTGCTCGTAGAGATGCGTGCCGTCGAAATACGCGAGGCCGTGCCCGTCCTTCGGAAAATGCGCCGGCACCCAGTCGAGGATCACGCCGATGCCTTCCTGGTGGCAGCGGTCGATGAAGAACTTCAGATCATCCGGCCGTCCGAACCGCGCCGTCGGCGAAAAATATCCGATCGTCTGATAGCCCCACGACCCGTCGAACGGATGCTCCGTGATCGGCAGCAGCTCGATGTGCGTGAAGCCGAGATTCTTCACGTGCGACACCAGCGCGTCCGCGAGTTCGCGATACGTGAGCCACTGGTTGTCCGCATTGCGCCGCCACGAAGAAAGGTGAACCTCGTAAACGCTGATTGGTTTTTTCAGCCAGTCGGAATTCGCCCGCGTGCCGATCCAGTCCGCATCGTTCCACTGATACGCCTTCGGATTGCACACCACCGATGCGGTCTGCGGCCGCAGTTCGGAACCGAAGCCGAACGGATCGGACTTCTGCGCGAGATAGCCGTTGCGGCCGCGCACCTCGAATTTGTAGAGATCGCCGATGGCGAGGCCGGGGATGAAAAGCTCCCACAATCCCGACGGCCCGCGGTTCTGCATCGGATGAATCCGGCCGTCCCATCGGTTGAACGGCCCGACCACGCTCATGCGCGCGGCATTCGGCGCCCACACCGCAAAGTGAACGCCGGCGACGCCGTCCACGGTCATCGGATGCGCGCCCATCTTCTCGTACGCGCGATAATTCGTCCCCTCGCAGAAAAGGTGCAGATCGAAATCGGTGAGCTGCGGCGGGAAGCGGTACGGATCGTCAATCGTCCACGAATGTCCGTCGCCATCGGTGATGCGCAGCTGGTAGGCGAACGGCTCGCGGCCCTTGAAAACGTATTCGAACAAACCGTCCTTGAACACGCGGCCCATCTCGAACGATTCCTCGCCGTCGAGCACCTCGACCTTCGCCGCGTAGCAATGCAGCGCGCGGATGACGACGCCTTCGGGACACGGATGCGAGCCGAGAACATCCATCGGCGTGCCATGGTTCCCTTGCACCACTGCCTTGATTGCCGCTTCCGTCGTGCCCGCTTTCATTACGTGAACGGTCCCTCACAAAATTAAAACAGAGCCTTAATAGAGGACGTGCGCCGCACTGTCACGAAGAAATCAGATTTCATCGTCGTCGGAAACCCACCGCCCGGCCGCCGCGGCGATTCGCCGCCATTTCCAATCATTGGAAAAGACCGCCGCGCAAACTTCCAATCATTGGAAAATCCGGAATCCGTCTTCCCCGTCGCCCGCCGCCGCGCATCATTTCCGCTGCGCAAGGCCGAGCCGGTGCTTGGCCCACAGCAGATTCGCGGTCAGCCCGGGGCTGGATTTGATGCGCCCCTGATTCGCCGCGATGAACACGGGCAGCAGCTCGGGCTGGATTTCGCACAAATCAATCCAACCGCCGCCCAGCCCGCCCGGCGGATGCTTGCCCGCGGTGCCGTCCACGCGCCCCATGAATTTGTTGCCCGGCTGCGCCAGCACGCAACTGACGGTGTTCGCGAGCGGCCGCATCATCTCGGCGGTGATGCCGTAGCGCCCGCTCTCGAAGGCGCGCATGAGGCCGGAAACATCGTAGCCCCCGTGCCCCGTGTCCTCGATGTGCCGCAGCGGCCGCTCGAACACATAGCTCCACTTGCAGCACGTGCGCCCCTTCACCTCGTAGCGCTCCGCCGCCTCGAAGAACCAGTCCACCGATGCCTTCACGATCGCATCGTACCGCTTCGCGCGGCCCGCATCATCGCCGAGCAAAGCGTGACATTCCGCGAGCCGCTGGAATCCGTTGTTCAGCATCATCTGCTGGTTCCACGGCACCGGCTGGTTGGACGAACCCGGCCGCGACGCCGCATCGAACAACGGCGAATCCGGCGAAAAATAGCGCAGCGTGCCGGGCCGCACGAGCCACTTGACGACGAAGCCGTCCATCGTGCGATCCATCTCGCGCACATACGTCACCGCCCGCTCGCGATACGTCGCCCCGAAACCCGACGCATCGCCGCCGGGAACTTTTTCGGCCCACAGCCTTTTGTTTTCCAGGATCAACCGCGCCGCATACGCGACGTGCCCGACCACATCCCCGTTCTCCGTGCCCGAATACTCCGCCCCCTTCTCCCCCGGCGCCTGATTCGGCCAGACCAGCTCCCGCCCGCCCGTCCAGATCCTCACCCCCGACGTCGGATCATTCCGCCCGGCCAGCATCGCATCCGTGAACACGACCATCCGGTCCAGCAACTCCACATCCCCGCAAATCTCGAACACGCGCCCCAGCGCCTCCACCGCCGCGCCGCTGCCGCCATACACCATCGCATTGTGCAGATTGTTCGACGCCGCCGGCACCTCCAGCATGAACTTCTTGAACACCAGGATTTCCTTCGCCGACACCGCCCCGCCGGCCCCATCCACGAACATCGGCTCCGCCGCGTTCGCCACTTCCAACCATTGGAACAATGCAGCCGCCACACCTCCAATCATTGGAAAGAAGACCGCGCTGCTCATCAAGGGACGGATTGCCATGGCGCGGAAGATAGCAGCCTTCCCCGCCCGGGCAAGGAGCGATGGCCACGCCCCAACCGGACCGCAAACCTCCAATTGGAAAACCAGGAACGGCGCCGTCCCGCCGCCGGCTGGGAGTGGGGGCATCCTGCCCCCGTGGGCGGCAAAATGCCGCCCCTCCATGAAGACTTCCAATCATTGGAAATCATCGCGCCGGTCTTTTCCAATTGGAAAGGCCGCGCTACGCCATCGGGCGGCGACAGGAGGCCGCAGTCCAAAAAAAAGAAGCGGCCAGCCGGTGAGGGCTGGCCGCTTTGTTCGTGATCTATCGGAACGTCAGACGAGTTCTTCGGCGCCGTTGGCGATCTTTTCGAAGTGGCCGGGGCCGGGCTTCAATTGGTCGTGCGGCACAACGAGGTCCTGCTTGGAGGCGTTGAGCAGCCAGTCCCACTGGAAGCTCTTGCCGGTGTAGGCGGCGATGCGCGCGCCGATGCACGTGAGGGTGCTCTCGGCGATGCGCTGGGCGTCGTTGAGAGGCAGGCCGGCGCGGATGCTCTGGATCATGTCAATATGCTCCTGCTCCTGGCCGTTGACGCTCTTGCCCTGGAAGCTCCACGGCTTTTCGCCCGTGATGCTGTGCGAGCAGTCGCTGATGCCTTTGGTGCCGACGATCTTTTCGCCGCTGCGTCCGTTGCCGGGGCCGTGGCCGCTGAAGCTCAGGCAGCGCGCGCCGTTCGGATATTCGAGCTCGGCGAAGATGTGGTCATAGATGTTGCCGTTGTATTTCTCCCAGCCGTCTTCCTTGCCGGTGATCGCCAGGCAGACTTCCTTTGCCTGCTTGCTGTAGTCGCGGCAGTTTCGTCCGCCGACGGCGGTGAACTTCTTCGGCGGGCCGTTGAAGCACCAGTTCATCACGTCGATGTTGTGGATGTGCTGTTCGCAGATCTGGTCGCCGGAGAGCCAGGTGAAGTGATACCAGTTGTGGCACTGCCACTCCAATTCGCTCATGTCTTCTTTGACGTTCTTGTCCATGCCGCGATACCAGATGCCGCCGCCGTACCAGTAGCACTGGCCGCCGACGAGTTCGCCGATCTCGCCTTCGTGAATCCGCTTGAACAATTCAACGCGGCTGAATTCGTGGCGGCGCTGCGTGCCGCATACGATCGCGAGTTTCTTCTGCGCGGCGATCTTTCCGGCTTCCATCACCAGCTTGCAGCCGGCGACGTCCGTCGCAACGGGCTTCTCGGTGAAGATGTGTTTCGGTTTCGGCGCGGTGACCGCGGCCATCATCTGGCGGCCGCGGAATGCGGGCGCGGTTGCCATGACGAGCAGGTCGCATTCAGTCTGCGCCAGCTTCAGGTGGCAATCGAAACCCGAGAACACGTGATCGTCTTTGATGTTGATGCGGCCCTGATATTTCTTCTCCTTCATCAAACTGTCGCGCTGGCCCTTCGCTTTTTTCTCGAAGAGGTCGGCGACGGCGATGACTTCGATTCCGGGATCGGCGTCGAGGCACTGGCGGATTGCTCCGCTGCCGCGACCGCCGCAACCGAGAAGTCCGACTTTGATTTTGTCCGTACCGGCCGCATGGACCGGCATGGCTGCCGCGGCGGCAAGAATACCGACGCTGCGCAGCACGTTCGGGCTGATGTTCAGGCTTTTGTCATTATGTATTGTCATTTTCAAATCTCCTTTTTCGAATCAACCCTTGCGGCCTTTTTGTTTCGGCTTGGCTTCGGACTTGCTTTCGGTTTGAAGCCCGGCGAGTTGATATTTGCCAAGCACCGGCACCGGCTGGACGGGGTTGCTGTCGGAGAGCTTCAGTCCTTCTTTCGGCAACATGTCGAGCGTGCACTTGGCAAGGAACGCGGAAACGTTGAACTGCATTCCCGAATAGGCCGATTCGCGCGCCATGATTGCGCAGAGCGTGCTTTCCGCGATGCGCTTCGCCTCGTTCAGCGGCGTGCCGGCGCGGATGCTCGCGATGAGATCGGCGTGTTCCTGCACATACGGATCGGGCGACTGGCCTTCAAACTTCCACGCCTTTTCGCCGGCGATCATGCCGGCGCAGTTGCTCCAGCCCTTCGTGCCGACGACGCGCTCGCTGACGTTCGACGCCGCGCCTTCGATCTGGCGGCACATGCTGATCGTCTGCACTTTGCCGGGGAATGTGAATTCCGTGCCGAAGTGGTCGAAGATGTTTCCGTATTCCGGCCCGGTGCGGAACTGCCGTCCGCCGATGGAGTGAACCGTCTCCGGCAGCGCGTCCTTGAACGCCCACTTCATGACATCGAGATTGTGGACGTGCTGTTCGCAGATGTGGTCGCCCGACAGCCACGAGAAATAGAGCCAGTTGCGGATCTGATATTCGACGTCCGACTGGTTCGGCTCACGATTCTTGACCCACAGCCCGCCCTGGTTCCAGTAGCACTGCGCGGAAACGATGTCGCCGATTGCGCCGTCCTGAATGCGCTTCATCGTCTCGACATAAACATTCTGATGCCGCCGCTGCGTGCCCGCAACGACCGCGAGTTTTTTCTGCGCGGCCATTTCGCCGGCAGCGATCACCATCTTGATGCCCGCGGGGCAAACCGCGACGGGCTTTTCCATGAAAACATTTTTGCCCGCGTTGATCGCGGCGGTGAAATGAATCGGACGGAATCCCGGCGGCGTCGCCAAAATCACGAGGTCAACATCGGGCAGCGCCAGCAGTTGCTTGTACGCATCCATCCCGACGAAGCAGTGATTGTCCGGAACCTTGAATTTATCTTTCAGCCCGTTGAGCCGGTCCTGAAATGCGTCGGCCAGCGCGACGATCGAAACACCTTGCGAAGAGTCCACGCAATTTTGCGCCGCGCCCGAACCGCGCCCGCCGCAGCCGATCACGCCCACGCGGATCGTTGCATTTTCCGCCGCCCAAACACGCATGGGAATTCCCGACGCCAGCGTGATTCCGCCCGCCGTCACCGCAGAGTTTCGCAGAAACTCGCGCCGGCTAAGACCAGTTTTTCTCGCCATGATTTTCTTCTCCTTCATCACATTTTGTTTGTTTCAAACGATCGCGCACGCCGGGCGGAAACGTTGATTCCGCCATGCGACAGGCCATCGCGTACCGATAACTTTCCCTGTCGTCTGCGATTCTGTCACGCTTTTCCTTTGCCGCCGGAGCCCGCTCGAAATCGCTGCGCAGAAATTGCCCGCCGCCAATTTCCAATCATTGGAAAACCCGGCTGTGATGACTTCCAATGATTGGAAAAATGCGCGCCCGCAATTTCCAATCATTGGAAGTTTCTTGCCGGTCTTCCGGCGTGTGCGATCATCCGATGATGCAGATTTCAAAACCCATGATTCCGGCGCGCCATCGTCCGAGAGGCTTGGAAATTTTGCACGAGGATCGCGACATCTTGGTCATCAACAAGGAGCCGGGGCTTCTGACCGTGAGCTATCGGCGCGACGAGATGCGCACGGCCGAACGCATCCTGACGAATTTTCTTCGGAAGGGAAATTCGCGCTCCAGCCTGCAGGCCTACGTGGTGCACCGGCTCGACCGCGAGACGTCCGGCCTGCTGGTCTTCGCAAAATCACCGCAGGCCCAGTCGCGGTTGAAGGACAATTGGAAGCAGGCGGAAAAATCATACCTCGCGATCGTTCATGGTCACTTGCTCGCAAAGTCCGGCACCTTCAGCAGCCGCCTGGCGGAAGACGATGACCAGTTTGTTTATTCTGTGAACGATCCGGGCGCGGGCCGGCTTGCGGAAACAAAATATGACGTGATCAGGGAAACGCGGTCAACGAGCGTTGTTCGTGTGACGCTGCTGACGGGCCGCAAGAATCAGATCCGCGTGCATTTTGCCGAAGCCGGCCACCCCGTCGTCGGCGATCCCAAATATGGCCGCCCGGATTCCGCGCGCATCCGCATGGCGCTGCACGCAAAATTTCTGGCATTTCCCCATCCGCACCGGGGCGAACGGATCGCCTTCGACACGGGCATCCCGGAATATTTTCAACGCCTGGCGGGCGGGTTGGACGAGGCGGCCTGGTCTCAATTTGCCGGCCAAGCATTGTGAATGATGGCGGAGCGATGCGATCCGTTCGCGCGACCGCTTTGCATCGAGCAGATGCTGGCGAATGTCACGCAGCCCGATGGCCCCAAGGCCCACGCACGCTTCAAGCAGCGGGTGAAGGAAATCACCCGCCGCAACCGGGGACATAACGTGCAGGACGTGATTGACGAACTGCGCCGCTACGCCACCGGATGGATCAATTACTTCGGCATCAGCCACACCTATACGGCGGTGGTTGAACTGGCCGAATGGGTCCGGCGAAGAGTGCGGCTGTACTACTGGAAGAGCTGGAAGCAGCCCCGGACACGCCGACGCCATCTGCTCGCGCTGGGCATCCCGCGCGAGGAAGTACACATGGCATCGCGAAGCCGGAAGGGTTACTGGAGGATGAGTTCAAACAGCATCCTCCAGCGCGCTCTTACCAACGCATGGCTGCATGAACAAGGAGTACCCGACCTGCGCGCATTATGGATTGTCGCCCACTACGGGCCGAAAGCCCGTATCTGATTGGAACCGCCCGGTACGGACCCGTACGCCGGGTGGTGTGAGACCCGTGGCTGGCTGATTTACCATCAGTCAGTCACGGGGACTCGATTCGACATTTCGATTTATTGAATTCACCTGCGCGTTCTTTCGACAGACTCGATGTCTTCATTCAGAACTCTCATGTTTGGCACCAGCCAGTCCACCCGAGAAGGAACAGCTTGCAGGTCGATGCGGGCAACTCCTTCCCGCATCCCCACGAACGCGGTGTCCTGATTATCGACAACAATTGATGTCGGATATCCCTCAGACCAGAACACATCCTTTATCAGAACTTTGACGTTTCCTGATAGATCGACGGTCACGAGTTGCGTAGTCGTGACTACCAACAATAGGTCACGCCACAGGGTTCCTGCATCGGGGGCTTCTGGAAGTGTGGCGAACTCTTCCAAAGACCAGCGTTCTTTAGCTTCATCCCACACTGGCCGCATGACCCGGCCTCTGGATATTCCAAGGTGAGCTAACCCTTCCAAAACCAGGAGGCCTGTGCCAGTAGGAACAAACGCGACCACCTGATCATCGGATATCTTGTAGTGTTGTTTCTTGTTTTTGGAGAACCACCAAACCGAAGCACCAAACTCGCCCGCGTTGAAGCCAACAAGCCAACCGTTGTGAACTGGAATTGGGATGACCATGCCAACTTGCCTGCTGCTGTCTGGAACTTGGAAGGTGACCGAATTGGTCTTTAATTGGTTGATTTCACTCCACCAAGTTGCATGCACATCACCTCCTGATAGGGATACGGCCCATGCGTAGTCGGAGTAGTTCATGGCTGAATGCTGAATTTCATTTGTCGGGCGCGGGAGAACCATCCAGTGTTGAAGACTCTCTGGAATATCGGAGAGCAGAGGGGGAATCTCGTAAGGAATGGACGCCAGCTTATCTGCGGCGGTGGGACCCGTGCATGAAGTCAAGCACACGGACAAACCAGCAATTAGCAAAATCAATCTGGATTTCATTCTGTTATGTCGAACATTACCGCTGACTTTTCCCGCGCCGACAAGTTCCAATCTTTGGAGAAGGGCCTTGCTCATACTTCCAACCATTGAAACCGCCCCAGAGGGCGCGGGTAAAGTCCGGCGGCTGGTTCGGCCCATCCATCCGGGAATGCTTGGTCTGCGTGGTCATCTTTTGTTCTTCAGTAGGGATTGCCCAGGAAAACGAAAACCGGCTCCTATCATTGTCGGCGATGCGTTTCCTCCCGTTGGTGGCGCACTCGCAACAAGGACAATGCAAACATAGCGCCCCGTTTCGATGCCGGTAACAGAGACGCGCACACGGCTGCGTTCAGTAAGCGTCAGCGCATCGCAGCCGGCTTTCAAGTCAGCAGGCCACGCCATGCCGTCCGAATGATGGGTGGTGATTATACTGCCATTCTTCGTTACCGCGCACACATCCGCTTGCATTTTCGATGATGGCTGAAAATGACCCGGGTTTCCGTCGTAAGGTACGCACTCTGCATGAACACATAAATCGCCGGACAATGATGTGTCATAGTCTTGCACGTAAATGTCAGTCTGGAGGCCGACCACATCATTTTTAATGTCTATGATGGAATTATACTCATCGAACAAACGCGCTGCCTTTGGCCCGCCCCGAGAACACGATGCCGCGCAGAGTGAAAGTGCCGCAAGGGAAATAGAGGCAAGAAGAACAACAATCCGTTTCATTTAGTTGCGCCTATGCATGCTGCCGAACATCATCGCTGAGATTTCGCCTTGTCTTCAAGGCGATAATCTCCGGCGGCTGGTTGGCCCGCGTCTGCTCTAGCCGGTGGAACCGGGCCAATTGCTTTTAATGCATCACTTGCATAAGATCTGATGACGGCATTGGGATCGCTCGTTGCCTTCGTAAGTTCAGGAATTGATGCACTGGCTTGAGGACCATATTTCTGGAGGGAATATATTGCATAGTAGCGAACATTCTCGTTGCTATCTTTTGCGAGGCTCTCGACGAGAGCGGGAACGGTTATGTCCGGCAACTGTTGCAATGACCCAAGTGATCTGGCTGCCCTCCAGCGGACGTTGTGATCCCCATCCTTAAGTGCCTTGATGAGTGCTGGCACGACATCATCTCCAAAACCGCGAAACGACTCCAACGCCATGGCAGCACCGAAACGAATTCGTTTGTCTTCAGCAGTCAGCGCATTGATCAACGGTGCAACAGCATCCCGTCCGATTGCGTGCAAAGAGAAAGCTACATAGATGGGTTTGATGTCACCCGGATCGTAGCCTAGTCTGGATCTTTGCGCTGCGTCATAAGCTGGGGTCATGAGGTCAAGAAGGACTGGAATGGCCGGACGGGCCTCTGCACCAAGTGCGCTGATGGCCATATATGTGCGTACATCTTGCTCGGAATTCTGTGATGCCGACGAAACTCTTAGCCTATCGGTCAAAACCGGTAAAACATTCGTGCCGAGCGACCGGATTGCCCTTTCGGCAGCTTCATGCTTTTCCGTGGCAATGCGACTTGCCTCATAATGAAACTGTCTTCCATAAGAGAAGTCCTGCAACCAAGAGCTGACAGTTCTTCCCTGATATGTCGGTTCCTCAGCCTGCACGGCCTGCTGCGAGACAATCCACAAGAAAGTGGCGTAGCAAAACAACTGGCTCAACTGGTCAAATCGAGTCTTCATAATCCGGCCAACATTACCGCTGACTTTTCCCGCGCCGACGAGTTCCAATCTTTGGAGAAGGGCCTTGCTCATACTTCCAATCCTTGGAAGCGCCCCAGATGGCGCGGGTAAAGTAATACGCATGGTCCCGGCTCCGGCGGCTGGTTCGGCTTTGTCATGTTTGCTGGAGTCGACCCTTGCGCCGGGTATCCATGACACTTTGCCGACAGGTAAAATAAATTCAGTTCTCTTTCCACCTTCGCGCTGAGTCCAGAAAAGACAGTTGTCATAAGACATTGAGTATCCCTCCAGTGACATTTCGGTCAGGCGACTAGCGCGCATATCACTGACGCGGCTTGTGTCGATTGCTACGGAATCAACACAAATGGTCATGTTTGACGATTCAACCAGAAGGGAGGTTGTTCCCGTCTGGCAAGAATACACGGTTAAATCAGCATCGCTGTATACCGGCCGATTCTTGATAACGACGAACTCTTTTCGTGGCAACATTCGTACGGACTCACAGCCGTTCAAGCCGCTTGTTGTAACATTCCGAGATGCGAAAATCATTATCGAGAGACCGGGATCGGATTCACCAAAGTGAACGCTGTTTCCAAGATCAGCCGGAGTTGCTGCATCTTCTTTTGACTGATGCTGCGAAATTGCCGTCTTGATCTCTTCTGCCGCAGAAAAGGATGAAACTACTACAACAAGCAGCATAGTGATTCTTCGGTTATTCATCGCTTTTACATCTGCCGAACAATAAAGCTGAGGTTTGTGAAAACAGCCCCGGCAAGACTACGGAGGGCCGGTAAATGCTCCGGCTGTTTTCACATAACCTCCGGCTTCTGGTTGGGCTTTCTTTATCTGGTCACTGCTCTTCGACGTTATGCACCACTGAAAGAATCTTGTTCGTCTTTCTGATTTCGTATTGCGTCAAAGCCGTGGCCTCTTTGATCGCCTGCATTTCCTTGATGAGCTTGTCGAGGCGGTCTTTTATGCCGAAGACTGCGAATGGCAGGACGCACCACAGAACGGCGAGCACGACGAGAAACAGAATTACGATCAGTCCGATTACTCCGCTGAATATCTGCATGTTCGATTTTCCTTTTTTTGTTTGTTCTTCAACTCGCGAATTTGCATTTAGGGCAAAAGTGTGTCTGGCCGATGTCGCCCGCAAGTTCTTCGGGGTAAGCGGTCATATAGTATGGTTTCCCAGGAGCGGAGCAATTCGGGCAGATAGGAGCGGATGAGCTATGTACATTTTTCTCTGCCTCCAAAGCGCTCTCCTTGAACTCGTCATTTTACGCCTCAAGTGCGTCAATATGTTCCTGCATTGCCGCTATCGTTTTTTTCAGTTCAACGATCCGCTTTTGATCCGGTGTCTGAAAACCTATCGTTTCTTCACTCATAACATTTCCTTTTTTTCTTTCAATGATCCGGGCGCTCGACTGCCCAACATTAAAGCTGAGGGTTGTGAAAACAGCCCCGGCAAGACTGCGGAGGGCCGATAAATGCGCTGGCTGTTTTCACATACCCTCCGGCTTCTGGTTGGCATCTTCTTCTTTCATGTACTGCCGCGCCTTTTCTTTTATGAGCTTTGGCATTTCGTCTTCGCTTGCCGGAAGATTAATCCAGTTTTGGAAATAGAAAAGACATGCTTTAAGCAGGCCGTTAGAAATCATGGAAAACGTTTGGTCGGAATATACGGCAAACTTCTCGCTGTCGTATGTCTCTCGATATTTCGAGATGTGAAAGAGAATCATTTGAAAGATGACGCCCTTCGTGAGGTATTCATCGGAATCAGGATATTCTATGGCAAAATAACGCGCAACTTGGAGGCTACGTTGATCGAATGAAACAGGATGTTCAAACTGTAGAAAATGTGGCGGCTTTGGTACATCATCATCAAAGAATACCTGTATATGTTTCTTCAGTTCGTCAAACGTATATTCCGGTCTCTTTATCCGGCTTTTCTTTTGCATCGGGTGCCTCCGTTCGCGAATTGGGGTTACAACTTCGTTCTCGTCTTGCCAACATTAAAGCTGAGGGTTGTGAAAACAGCCCCGGCAAGACTTCGGAGGGCCAATAAATGCGCTGGCTGTTTTCACATACCCTCCGGCTTCTGGTTGGG
>CAIVKH010000203.1 GCA_903906425.1 uncultured bacterium | reverse complement strand
GCCGCTCCCAGTTTTCGGCGACAGGAATGTCGCCGCTCCAAAGAAGCGCGCAAGGGACTGCGCGTTCCACCTGGCGGCGGGGCGCCGTCACTTAGTTTCCAATGATTGGAAGAATTCGAGCGCGGAGTTTTCCAATGATTGGAGATTTGCGCGGGCGTTTTTCCAATGATTGGAGGACAGCCGACAACCTGAAACCTGAATCGGCTGTTCGATGCGCTTCGCATCGAAAAACCTGAGACCTGAACACGAAGGCCGCAAAGTGGCGCAAAGGGCGCAGGAGTTCCAATGGTTGGAGAACTGCGGCAGCGGTCTTTTCCAATGATTGGAAGTGGTGGGGGGGGTGTCACAGGAGCCTGGGGACGGGCTCGGGAGGCGGGGCGGTTGCGGGGGCGCCGGTTTCGTCGGGGAAGAGATTTTCGCGGCGGGCGTGGCGGATGTAGAGGCCGGTGATGCCGCCGGCGGAGAGAAGCATGGCGGGGTTGAACATGTCGTTGAAAAGATTATCGATCATGAAGAGGCCGAGCAGCAGCGAGAGCGGCGCGATGGCGGCGATTCCTTTTTCGGGCCATCGTTTGATGGGGAACATGCGGAGGAATAGCAGTTGGGGGACGAGGAGCGTGAGGGTGAGCGCGGTGAGGCCGACGAGGCCGTTCTGGCCGAGGGCGATGATCCATAGGCCGTCGGGGACGGAGACGGCGACGCCGGCGTCGTTGAAGATGAAGGAGCGTTTCCAACCGGCCCAGCCAAACCATTTTTGATCGAGGGCTTTTGCGATCAGGACGTTTTCGTTTTTGATGCGGAAGGCGAGGGAGTCGGCGCGGTCGGCGTTGGAAATGGCGAGGGAGGTGTCAATCAGGTTTTGCGCGTCCCAGAGGCCGGTGCCGCGGGTGACTTCGTAGAGGACGGGGACGATGATGATGGCGATGATCGGAATGAAGGTGCGCAGGCGGGCGGCCACGGGAATGATAATGGCGCCGACGATCATCAGGACGAGGGCGCCAAAGGATTTGCAGAGGACCAGCGTGACGACGAGGATCGCGAGGGCGATGAGGGAGGAGACGCCGAGCAGCGGAATCTTTTTGCCGATGTTCTTGCTGAAAAACAATCGGAGTCCGGCGAGCGCGCCGCTGGCCAGCCACATGGCGCACATCAGGCCGTGCTTCATAAAGACCATAGGCCGCCAGCCGCCGCTGCGCTTGGTCTGGGCGAAATTGCCGACGGAGAAACCGTAGATGATTTTGTGCAGGCGCGGGCTGATGACCAGTTCGATCCAGCAAAGTGGAATGTAAATTAGCGCGCCGATGAGGATGCCGATGGCGAGGTCGCGCAGGGCTTCGGGGCGGTTGAAGTAGAGGCGGCCAATGAAATACGGGATGAACCATTCGGCGATTTTGCCCTGCGTCGCCGAGACGCCGTCGTACGCGCCGAGGCCGTTGGTGATGGACGAGATGAACGAGGAGAAACACCAGAGCGCGACGGGCAGGTCGAGAAAGTGGGGCTTGAACTGCGAAAAGATGCGGCGGTCGAAGATGAATGCGCCGAGCAGAATGCCGTAGCCGGCGGCGCTGGTCTTGTCATAGACGGGGATGCCCGGCAGCTTGAATTCCGCCTGCGGCAGGAAGCACCAGGCGAGAATGAAGCCGGCGACGACGGCGTGATGAGAGGGCTTCAGCTTCGCGAAGAGAAAAATCACGAGCGGGATCCAGCCGAACATTACGATGGGCGCGAGCGGCGTCATGGCTTCAGATGGATTTCGCGGATTGCATTCTTTTGGCGCGGCAGAATATGTTCCGCGCCTCGCAAATTCGATATGAAAATCGGCATCGGCATCATGGCATACAACGAGGAGCGCAATATCCGCGCCGCCTTGGAATCCCTCAGCCAGCAGGATCTGTTCGCTCTTCCCGCGAATCGCGGAGCCTCCATCGAGATCAGCATCGTCGCGAACGGATGCAAGGATCGGACCGCCGAAGTCGCCGGGCGCGCGTGCGAGGAATTTTTCGCGGGCCGGCAGGGAATCGTCGCGCGGGCCGACGTGATCGAGAAGGCCGGCAAGAGCAATGCGTGGAACGAATATGTCCACCGGCTTGCCGATCAGGCCGCGGATTTTCTGATTTTGATGGATGGCGACATCAAGCTCGTCGGCAATTCCACCTTGCGGCTCATGCTCGAAAAGCTCGAAGCATCACCGGAGGCAAACGTCGCGGTGGACGTGATTCTCAAGGACATCGCGTTCAAGGAAAACAAGACCGCGTTTGAAAAAATGTCGCTGGCCACTTCGGAACTGATGCGCGCCGGGCCGCCGAAAATCGCCGGCTCGCTTTACATCGCCCGCGGCGCGACGCTGCGAAAAATCTGGATGCCGGTCGGGTTGCTCGTCGAAGACGGTTTCCTCAAGGCGATGCTCACGACGGACAATTTCGCGAAGCCGGAAAATCCCGCGCGGATAGTGCGTGCCGATGACGCCGCGCACATTTTCGAGGCGGAGCGGAAGCTCGCGCGAATTTACAAACACGAAAAACGGCTCGCGAACGGCACCGCGCAAAACATCATCCTCTTCGATTTTCTCCGCGCGGAAATTGCCGCGGGCCGCGGGACCGACGGCGGCGAAATCGTCCGCAAACTGAACGCGGAAAAACCGGACTGGTGCCAGGAACTCACGCGCGCCGAAATCGCGAAACGTGGCTGGCGTGCGCTGCCCGTCGAATTGATCAGCCTTCCGTTCCGCCAGCTCAAATCGCTTTCCGGTTCGCGCCGCATCAGACGGTTTCCCGGCGCAGCGCTCCGCTCCGTCTTCAACGCGGCCGCGCTGATCGGCGCCTATTTCGATCTCAAGAACGGCCAGTTGAAGTGGTGATGAAGTCCCGTATCTTCTGCTCGCGTCAACTCCGCTGGACATTCTCGCCGCGGGGTTGTACCAAGCGCGCCCCATGTCGAAGCCGGGTCAACTGAGTTTGTGGCGGTACTACGCGATCGAAGGATTCGCGGCGTTCGTCTGCACGATTTTCCAGATGGGCATTTTCTTCTGGGCGAAAGAGCGCCACGGCTTCAGCCCGACCCAATGCCTGCTTCTCGGCGCGACGCAGGGCACCGCCTACATGCTCTCCGCAAGATTCGGCGGCGCGAAGGCCGCCCTCATCGGCTACGACCGGATGCTGAGAATCACGCTGACCGGCATGGCGTTGGTCGCGCTGTTTCTTTGGCGCATTGAATGGATGTGGATTCCGTTCTTCCTCATGGGCCTCTACACCACCTTCACCGGCCTGTTCTGGCCCTCCACCGAAGCCAGCGTCCTGCATGCGCCCTCCGCGCTGAACGCGCCGCGGCGGCTGGCCATCTACAACTCGGTCTGGTCGTGCGGCAGCGCCTTCGGATTTTTCGTCTGCGGATTTCTCGTCGCACACAAAATTGACGCGGTGATGTGGCTGCCCGGGATCGTGATGACCTCGCTGTTTTCGCTCTTCGCAATTCCCGGCCGCCCGAAATCCGGATCGCACCACGGGGCCGCGGCGCACGACGAAAATGCAACACTCGACGCGACCACCAAGCGCCGCTTCATGCACATGCACTGGCTCGCCAACAGCCTCGCCTATTTTCTCATCACATCATTCTCCGCGCTGCTGCCGCACCTCGGCGAAAAGCTCGGCCTGTCGGCATCCGCCACAATCTGGCTCACCTGCAGCTATCTTTTCTCGCGCGCGATCTCCTTCGCCATCCTGATGAAATGGGACGGCTGGCACTATCACATCGGCTGGAGCCTCGCCGCCATCTGGGCCACGCTCGCCTGCGCCGCCGTGATGTTCCTCTGCCCGTGGCCCGCGCTCGTGCTGGCCGCGTGCCTCGTCTTCGGCTTCGCGCTCGGCCTGTCCTACTCCGGCTCGCTCTACTACTCCATGAACTACGGCGAAAACAAAGGCGAACACGGCGGCCTCCACGAAGCGATCCTCGGCAGCGGAATATTCTTCGGCCCGCTCGCCGGCGCAGGCGGCGCGGCCTTCTGCGGCGCGAACGGCGCCAGCGTCGCCGTCATCACCGTCGCCGCAGTCGCCGTCTCCGCCGGCATCGTGACGATCAACCGCATCAACCGCCGCTGACTGCGCCGATCGCGAAAATTTCCAATGATTGGAAATTCCGGCCGCGCAAATTTCCAATGATTGGAAACCCCCTTTTTTGAGTCGCGTGGCATCCTGCCCGATTTGTGCGTGAACAGGACGGTCTGATCGGCGAATCTTCCATCATGAATAAATGGTTGATTATCCTCGCAGTTTTTATTTTCACCGGTTCGTCTGTTTGCCCGGCTGCAGAGGTGATCGTCGAGTCGCCCCGCCAGATTCCGGTCGTGAAGGATGTGGATGTCGTCGTGGTGGGCGGAGCTTCGGCTGCTGTCGAGGCCGCCGTTGCCGCAGCGGAATCGGGGGCGAAGGTTTTCCTGCTCGCGCCGCGCCCGTACCTCGGCGACGACATTTGCGGCACAATGCACCTTTGGCTCGAAAAGGATGAGAGGCCGCTGACGGAACTGGCCACGAAGGTTTTCGCGCCGCCGCCAAAACTTTCCCTGTCGCTCCAACACGAGGGCCGTGATCCGCGTGCGCTTGATTTAACCTACAAGTCCAGCCTGCCCGCATCCACGCGACACGCCGATGGTAAGCCACCGAAACTGACGGATGGCAAATGGAAGGACTCGATCAAGGAGAGCGTGCAATATGACGGCGATGTTTCGATCACCGCCGATCTCGGCGCGACGAAAGAAGTCATGGAGGCGCGCATCATTTTGTTTTACAGGCCTGGCGCGGATTTCGACATCGAGTCGATGAACATCTGTGCGAGTATCGATGGGAAGAGTTGGTCAGAGTCGATCGTGCGCAAGCGGACAGTTTCGGAGGAGTGTGATTATACGCTGAGCGTTCCGGTCTCGAATTCAATCCGCTATGTGCGGTTCGATGCGAAGCGTGCGGAAGATGCGAAGCGGATTCTCGTCGGCGAAATCGAAGTCGTCGGCGCTGGCAAATCGCCCGCCGTGGTCGCGGCTGCCACCGCACAAGAGCCAACAGAAGCGGGTGCGCCGGTTCCTGTCACGCCGATGCAGGTGAAGCGCGTGCTCGACGAGGCGCTGCTCGCGGCGAAGGTTGATTTTCTCTATGGGTGCTATCCGACGGACGTGCTTCGTGACGACGCGGGAAATATTTGCGGAGTCGTTATGGCCAATCGCGCGGGCCGGCAGGCCGTGCGCGCGAAGGTGATCATTGACGCAACGCCGCGCGCGGTTGTCGCGAAAATGGCCGGCGCGAAATTTGCGCCGTATCCGGCGGGCGAACATTCGTTCCGTCGCATCGCGGTGGGCGGCGAGCCGAACGCGAATTTGAAATCAACACGGCTGCCCTTCCTGTTCGCGATGGCTCCGAAAAAAGGCGCGGTCGGTTCGCCGGTTTTCGAATACGCGCTGAATCTCGAAATGAAAGATGACGGCGATCATTCGTTTGCCGAGGCCGACCAGCATTCACGCGATTTGATCTGGCAGTCCGGCCAGCTCGACATCGCCGAGGAACTTTTCGAAGTACCGCCCGATCCGGTGAAGAGCGTTCGCGCCGCAACCGGCGCGTGGAGTGGTGCGGAACAAATCGAAATCGATGCTTTTCGTCCGGAAGGCGTCGCGAAACTCTACGTGCTCGGCGGTCGCGCGGAAATTTCGCGCGAGGCGGCGCAGAAATTCCTACGCCCTCATGAATTCATGGCCGCAGGCCGGCGAATCGGAAGGGCCGCGGCAGAGGACGCAAAAGCTGTGCAGTCGGCAGGCTCGCCGAAAGTCGCCGCGTCGGAGCCAGCGGCGAACGACCGCGTCAGCGGCGGTGACGTGAAGGAATTTCTCGCGGGCGTGCGGCCGACGCAGAAAAATCTCCCGACGATCGCGTCGCCGAAACGCGCGCTGCCGGTGCTCGGAAAATATGACGTGATTGTGGTCGGCGGCGGAACCGGCGGCGCGCCCGGCGCAATCGGCGCTGCGCAGGGCGGCGCGAAAACTTTGCTGATCGAATATCTGACCGGGCTCGGCGGCGTCGGCACGCTGGGCCGCATCAGCAAATATTATCACGGCTATCGCGGCGGTTTCACCGGCGAAGTTGATGAAGGGATCAAGGAACTCGGTGCGGCGAATCCGGTCGCCGGCAAAACAGAGTGGTGGCGGCAGACGAACCGGAAAGCTGGAACGGAAGTCTGGTTCGGCTGTCTCGGCATCGGCGCGGTGGTTGTCGAAAACAAATCCGGCGCGAAAGCTCCGGTGCGCGTCGTCGGGGTCGTCGTCGCCACGCCGCGCGGTCGCGGCGTCGTGCTGGCAAACACGGTCATTGACTCGACGGGCAACAGTGACATCGCGGCGATTGCCGCGGGTGCGTGGGATTACACCGGCACGGCGGAAGTCAGCGTTCAGGGCACCGGCCTGCCGCCGCTCGAACTTGGCGACGATTACACGAACACCGACTGGACGTTCGCCGACGACACGGATGTCGTGGATTTCTGGCATCACTTTGTCATCGCCCGCGAAAAATATCACGCCGCCCGAGATCTTGGCCAGCTCATGGACACTCGCGAGCGACGCCGCATCGTCGGCGATGTGACACTTTCGCCGATGGACATCATCCTCGGCCGCACGTGGCCCGACACGATGAACATCGCGAAGAGCAATTTCGACACGCATGGCTTCACGATTCATCCGATTTTTTATGCGCTGCCGCCGGACAAGATTGACATCGAGGCAAATGTTCCGCTGCGGGCGCTGATGCCGAAGGGCGTTGATGGAATTCTTGTGACGGGACTCGGCGTGAGCGCGCACCGCGATGCGATGCCAATCATCCGGATGCAGCCCGACGTGCAAAACCAGGGATTTGCCTGCGGGACAACGGCCGCGTTTGCCGCGAAAGAAAACAAATCCATCCGCGAAATTAATTTTCACGAGGTGCAACCGAAACTCGTTGAAAAAGGAATTCTGCCGAAAGAAGCGTTCAATGCGAAAGACTCGTTTCCGGTCACGGAAAAGCAGATCGAGGCATCAGTTGGCCTGATCGTCATGCCGCCGCCCGACCAGCCGAACGCGACGAACACTTTGTTCCACGACCGGCAGGCGCTCGCAATCTTGTTTGCGCATCAGGCACAATCGTTGCCGCTACTCGAAAAAGCGTACGCGAAGGCCGACGACGATGACAAACTTGCCTACGCGCAAATTCTCGCGTTCATGGGCAGCTCGACAGGCGCGCCAACGCTGCTTGAAAAAGTCCGCTCCACCCCGGATTTCGACAAAGGCTGGAACTATGTCGGCATGGGCCAGTTTGGCCGCAGCGTCAGCCCGCTCGATTCCTACATCATCGCGCTTGGCACCATCCGCGCGCCCGGCGCGGCTGATGTGATTTTGCAGAAGCTCGCGACGCTCGACGCGACGAAGGAATTCAGCCACCACCGCGCCTGCGCGATGGCGCTGGAAAATCTCGCTGATCCGCGCGCGGCCGGCCCGCTCGCCGAATTGCTCAAGAAGCCCGGCATGACCGGCTATTCCACGACGACAATCGAAGAGGCGCGTGCGATGACCGACATGGCCAAGGACGCGCACAGCGAGAACGCAACGCGCAACGTTTCGCTGCGCGAAATTTCGCTGGCCCGCGCGCTGTACCGCTGCGGCGACAAGGACGGTCTCGGCGAATCAATCCTGAAAAAATACGCGAATGATCTCCGCGGCCACTACGCCCGCCACGCGCAGGCCGTGCTCGAAACGCCGCCCGGCGCACGCGCGCAAAACTGATCAGACTTTCCAATGATTGGAAGTTTGCGGGTTCGCATTTTCCAATCATTGGAAGTTTTCGGATCCGGTTTTTCGGCTGCTGCTATTTTTCCTCGAAGATCGGGAGGATATGGCGCGTCAGCAGATTTTCTGTGACACCTTTCGCAATGATCGCGCGGTGCTTTTTCAGCATGTCGAGATAGGCCGGGCCGGCCTCGGCGGCGACTTTGAAGCTGACATGAATCAACTGGCGGAAATGCAGATTGAAGTCCGGGCATTTCTGATCGTGGCGAAGCGTCGCCGCAAATTTTGCGCCGGTCCATTTTTTCACTTCTTCCGGCTTCGGCAGTTTTGCGCGGTCAATGTCAATGACCGTGGCGTACGGCTTGGAAAGTTCGTCAATGCGCTCGAAACATTTCGCATAAAAATCCTGAGCCATCGCCAGCGCGTCGCCGCCGGCCTCCGCGAGGCCAATGACTTCTTCAAGCCACGTCGTGCCGGCGGTTTTGACGTGCAGGCCCGCGCCGGATTTCTTGATCGCACGGTGGATCGCCGGATAGATCGAGAACTTGTCACTGCCTGAATGAACGCTGAGTTTCAGGTTTGCCGGGAAACCAAAATTCTTCACCGCATAAGCAATGACGGCGAGGTCGTCGCCAAATTCCTTTTCGAATTGTGCAACGTTGCCGACGTAATCAACGCCCTTGTTGAAGCGCCCGCTGAATTTTGGCGCGATGGTCTGGGCGGGCACGCCTTCGTCGGCGAGCGCGCGCAAAATGAAAAGCATGTCGAGCGGCGATTGCGGCAGGTCGGTTTCGTCCATCGAAACTTCGGGAACAAAATTGCCGTTGCCTTTCGCTGCTTCGATGTGTCGATAAACTTTCCCGGCTTCCTGAACGGCCAGCAGAAACTTCGTCGCGATCGCGCGGATTTGTTCCTCGGTGATTTTCAGTGGCGCGGCGATGCCGGGAATATTCAGCGTGCCTGCCATGTCGCGATGTTTCTTCACGAAGGTCTCGATTGATTCCGGCGACGCGGGATGTCCGCTGAAATCGGCGACATCAATCGTGAAGAAATTGCTGGCGGCCATGAAATGATCAATCGTCTTGAGGCCGACGTGATCGGCGTCCACAAAATACGGCAGCTTCCAGCCGAGCGATTTGACCGCGGCGTCGGCTTCGGCGCGCAGGCTTTCCGGCTTCGTGCCGATGATCGAATGTTCGCGGAACGATTTGTTCCAAACCGGAACGACTTCGATTCCTTTGTCCTTTGCGGCAATCAGAGCCGCGAGTTGCGCTTCGCCTTCGTGCCCGAACCGATCGCCGATGCCCATTGAATATTTATTGATCAACATAACTAAACCTTTCCTGAAAAATTCACCGTTGAAAAAACCTTCGGAGTGTTGCGCTGTCCCGCTGGTTCGTCATCTCAATTATTTTCCGGCAATCCCTCGATGTGACCGATATTCCTAATCGGCGTTAAAATCTCGAGGACTTCGGAAAGCAGTTCCTGATCCATCGGTTCGGCGGCCCACTGCGCCCATTTGCGAACGTTGTCAGGGTTCGCGCTCCCCGCGATCGTGGTGGCGATGTCGGGATTCGCCAGCGAAAATTGCAGCGCGAGTTTTGCGATGTCCACGCCCTTCTTCGTGCAATGTGCGGCGGCAGCTCGCGCCGCAGCTTTTACGTTTTCCGGTTCTTTCAGCCATGCCGGCAGCGGTGCGTTCGTCAGTAGGCGCGCGCTGAACGGCCCTGCGCTCATGACGCCGACGCCTTTTGTCTTCAGTAGAGGTATGACTTCCTCCGCGAGTTGCGTGTTTTGCAGCGTATAGTGGTTGTAGCTGAGCACGCAGTCCACGGCGGTTTGCGCCAGGATTGATTTGAAAATCTTCATCGGATAGCCGCTGAAGCCGACGAACTTGACTTTGCCCTGCTGCTGGATCTTTCGAAGTGCGAGCAGTGTCTCACCAGTGATCTGCCGCAGGTTCGTGTATTCGATGTCATGGCACAGCACGATATCAAGGTGGTCCGTACCGAGGCGATGAAGGGAGACATCCACACTTTCCTCGACGCGCTTTGCGGAGAAATCGAAGTGGTTCAGATCGTAGCGGCCGAGTTTCGTGCAAAGCGTGTACGAATCGCGCGGCACATCTTTCAGTGCGATGCCGAGAAGCACCTCGCTCATGCCGCGCCCGTAAAACGGCGATGTATCGATAAAATTCAATCCGCAGTCGAGCGCGACGCGGACGCTGGCAAATACCTCGTCGATGCTCACCTTGCGGAATTCCTGGCCGAGCGAACTGGCGCCGAAACTCAGGATTGGAAGTTGAAGCCCGGTTTTGCCGAGCAAACGTGTTTTCATGGTTCTTCTTTCGTCATGGCTGTGGTTGAGAGAATTCTCGGAAGCTCTCAATGGTTTGCCGGGCGGCCGAATCGCTGTCGGGCAACGGAAGAATCTCGGCGGAAATAAAACCTGCGAAACCTATTTCGCGCAGAGCCGCAGCGATTGGCGCAAAGTTCGTGTGACCATAGCCGGCGGCGTGGCGGTTGCTGTCGGCAAAGTGGACGTGGCCGACTTTCGGGCCGGCGAGTTTGAGCGCGGCGGCGATGTCGGCTTCCTCGATGTTCATGTGAAATAGGTCACAGAGCAACTTGACGTTCTGTGTCTTTAGTTTTGAAAGAAAAGCGTGCGCGTCGGCGGTGCGGTTGAAGATATTCGTTTCGTAGCGGTTCAGTGGCTCGAGCAGCAGTGGGACCGAGCGAGTCGCTGCGCGCGGCCCCAGTTCCTCGAGGGCCGCGGCCAGCCAGTTGACAGCGGCATCGCGAGAAACCGGCGGATCGTAGCGGCCCTGCATCGAGCCAATGATCGCGGGCGCACCGAATGCGCCGCCCAGATCTATGATGGATGCAACGAACTCTACAGCCCGTCTTCGCACGGATCCCTCGGGATCGGTGAGCCGCAGTTTATGTTTCACCCAGCCCGCGCCGGTGCCGACGGCGGCAACTTTCAAATCATGCTTTGCCAGCAGACCGCGCAATTCATCCGGATCAATCGCGTCGGCGGATGGCGGAAATATTTCGACGGCGTCGAAACCAAGCGCCGCAGCCTTCGCGCAACCGGCGGCGAGGTTGTCCCAGAAAACGAACGGCCCGCCCCGCGCCTCCGGGACCAACGATATGGTGATCGCTGATTTCACGCCTTCATGTTCATCGCAGTTTCCAATGATTGGAAATCCCGGCAGCATAAATTTCCAATCATTGGAAACATGCGGCCTTCACAAGGTGATCTGTATCTTCGTGACAATGGCCGGATTTGCGTGCCATGCGGCCATCGCCGCGCCGGCCTCCGCAAATGGCACGGTGCGCGTGATTATCTTCTCGACGGGAATTCTTCCGGCTTCGAAGGCTCGGACGACGTCCTGAAAATCTTCGGGTGCGGCGTTACGCGAACCGAGGATGTCGAGTTCCTTCATGACGAAATATTTTGTTTCATATTCAACGGGGGCCTTGCCGTAGCCGATGTACACGACGCGGCCGGCGAAGCAGACTTCGTCCACGCAGGCGCGGAAAGTCTGCGGAAGTCCGACGGCTTCGATCATCACGTCGGGGCCGTCGCCATTCGTCAGTTTCTGCAATTCTTCATGCAGATTCAGCGCTTTTGAGTTGATGGCAATGTTCGCTCCGCAGGCCTTTCCGAGCGCGAGTTTTTCGTCGTCAACGTCAATGGCGATGACGCGCGCACCGCGCGCGGCGGCGCCGGCGATCACACCGAGGCCGATGGCGCCGCAGCCGAAAACCGCGACCGTGTCTTTTGCGCTGACGCGTCCGCGGGCGGCGGCGTGAAAGCCGACCGTGAGCGGCTCGACGAGTGCCATTTCACGCAGAGAAAGTTTCGACGAGGTGAGAAGTTTTTCGGACGGAACGACGATGAATTCTGTCAGCGCGCCTTCGCGTTGCACTCCGAGCGTCTGGTTGTGGCGGCAGGCGTAGGCGCGGCCCTTGCGGCAGGGCGGGCATTTGCCGCAGTTTGAATATGGGATGACGAGCGCATTCATGCCGGGTTTCCACTGCGATGGCACGCCGGGGCCGACGGCTTCGATGACGCCGGAGAGTTCGTGGCCGGGGATTCGTGGATAGCTGACGAGCTGACTGGTTCCGCGATAGGAGCTGAGATCGGTTCCGCAGTAGCCGACGGCTCTGACGCGCAACAAGACCTCGCCTGCGCCCGGCTGTTTTGCGGGCGGCACCTCGAGCATTTCCATTTTCAACGATTCAGTGATGACCCATGCTTTCATCGAAGATTGTTCCTCATCTTTCTAGCTTGTGAATGTTCCCCGCAAATTGTCACGCGCAATTTCCAATCATTGGAAATTGCGGACGCGAAAACTTCCAATCATTGGAACCTTGAAACCAGGCGTGTCGGTGCATCACTTCGTGAAATCTCCGCGCGTGAATTCGAACCGGAAGTGCTTGCCGAATGCAGCAGGAATATCAATGGCGTTGAAGCCGATGACGCGCTCAGCAAATTTCTTTTCTTTCGCCGCGAGCGATTCGCCACTCACGATCGCCTTCACGGGTTTGCCGGTCGAGTTGAACCAGAGAACCACGGTGACGCTTTGCGGTTTGACCAGCGGCGAAAGTTCCTGAAGAACAATCCGCCCGACACGTGCAGCCGTGCCGGAAGATGCGATGTTGGTGACGATCATTGCGGGCGGCGCTTCTTCGGTGGCAAATGTTCCTGAATTATCAGAGTTGCGGGTCTTCAGCGGCACCGGCGCCATCTCAGTGTGAAATGTGCGGACCTCCAGTGGTTGTGGTGCCGGATCGCAAACCTGCGTCTGGAAATCGGGCTTGGTCGTCTTGATGACCTGCGCCTCGGGAGCCATTTCCGGATAGGGCAGATCCATTCGTGGCGACTCGTTTGTGCGCAGTGGCGGCGGCGCAGGCTCACAATATTGCGGGTGATCCACCGGCTTGACCGGTTTGACGATCTGCGAGTCCGGTGCCATCTCCGTGTGATACGGAACGCATGCAGCGTCGAGCGCCGCCGCCACGGCAAGCCCGGTGGCGAGAGCAGTCTTTCCGATCCGCCCGGTGCGTGCTTCGGATTGTGCGTGCGTCGCGGCTTCGCGAATCTCGGCGGACAGTTCCCACCCGCGCTGGCGAAGTTCAGCGGTGTCGCGGTCAAGACGCCGTCGCAAATCGTCCAAAAATGTTTCGCGGTCCACGGCGGAGAAATCGTCGCGACATTTCGCCGCGATTTCTTCGAGATATGCTCCGGAGTTCATGTTGACTGCGATGATGAAATCCTTCACGCGGCGCCGCCGCGATCCATCCCTGCGATAGAAATGCGCGAACAGTTGATGTTCGTAGTCAACCGCCATGACGAGATGATGCAGCGCGTCAATCCCGCGACAGCGCTCGTGAAATGATTCGTGAACCAGATGAAAAGCGGCCTCGGCGCGCGGATCTGCGATGGTGTAGTCGTGGCCCCAGTAATCGCCGCGCAACCGCCCGGTGGCCGACATTTTCTGTTCGAGCGGCGTACCGGCATAGATTTCTGTCCGGCAGAAATTCATCGGATTGCGTGGATGCTCGCGCAAGAACGCCACGTTCGCGGCAAAATCTTCCAGCGTCGAATCGGGGTTCAGGAACAGCAGATTGAAACAAGCGTGAATGCCGAGATCGTTCATCACCGCAAGCGCCGCCTTGTTTTGTTCAAGCGTCTGCCCGCGCCCCAGATTGCGAAGCGATTCCGCGGTGCCTGCCTCGATTCCGAGAAACACGCGGAACAAGCCCATCGAAACGAGCGCCTCGAAAACATCGCGATGAACTTCGTCCGGGCGCGCCTTGATCGCAAACGCGATTCGTCCGACACCGCGTTCATCCAGTTCCGTCTTGAGCGCCGCAAGCCTCGCCAGCGTCGCGCGTTTGTCGCGAAACAGAAAATTGTCATCATGAAAATTGAAAATGCGGACGCCGTCGAAATATAGACCTGCCATCTCGTCAGCCACGCATTCCACTGCGCGTATCCGGTGCCGCGCTCCGCCGCACATCCGATGCCACGCGGAAATCGAACAGAAATTGCAGGCATGAGTGCAACCGCGCGATGCGAGGATGTTCACGATGGGCAAGCCAAGAAAACGATCGGGCGGCCATTTTCGGACAGGCTGTGCCAACGCGTCGAGATTCTGCGGATTTTCGGCGGGTGGATTATGAGCGATTTCGCCGAGTTGCGTGCGCCAGAAAATCCCATTCACACGTGAACCATCGCCGGCATATTGCGCCAACCCGCACATGATGTTTTCGCCTTCGCCAATTGCGACAGAATCAATTTCGGGTACGTCGTTGAGCAATGCCTCTGCATTGAACGCGGCAAAGTGTCCGCCTGCGATGATGTGGCCGGCATAGCCAAGTTCGCGCGCGCGGCGCGCGACGGCGGTGAACTCGCGTGCGCGGGCGGTGAAGACCATCGAGAATCCGGCGAGCGGCGCGGCCGATTCGGCCAATTTCTTTGCGGCATCGTCGATCTCTGCCGCGGAATTGAACGTGATGAAAACGACTTCATGACCCTGCTGTCGCAACGCGCCCCAGATGTAACGAACCGATAGGTTCTCTTCGAATTCAGCGCCGACCAAAGCAATCTTCATGGCAACTTCCACCTTCTGGACGGACACGATAGTTGCCGCAAAAAACCGATACCAGCGATTTATATGGCGAAAGTAAGTGATGGACGCCGTGCGATATCTGGCGATAAATTTCGCCACATGAAAACTCCATCGCGATTGATTTCCCGCAGACAGATGATTTCACAAACCGCAGCGACCGCCGGACTGCTGGCGCTGTCGCAAAGTTTCGCGCCGCTTTTCGCGGACGAAAAAAAACGCCGCTTCAAAATCGGTGCGTGCGAGTGGTCGCTTCGGAAGAGCGATCCGTCGTGCATGGAAATCGCGAAGCAGATCGGGATCGACGGCGTGCTTGTGGATCTCGGTCACGTCAACAGCGGAATGCACCTGCTGAAGCCGGACGTGCAGCAGGCGTATCTCGAAGCCGCGAAGAAAAACGGCGTCGCGGTCGCGTCGCTCGGAATGGGCGAGATGAACAGTGTGCCGCTGAAGAACGATCCGCGCGCGGAGGAGTGGCTCGAAAAATCCGTGGATGTGATGACCGCGCTGAACGTGCCGCTCGTGCTGGTCGCGGCATTCGGCAAGGGCGATTTGTGCGGCGACAAGGCGGGCATTGACCGCACGGTCGAGCTGCTGAAGAAGCACGCGCTGAAGGCCGAGAAAGCTGGCAAGATCTTCGGGCTGGAAAATTATTTGAGCGCGAAGGAGAACCTCGAAATCCTCGACCGCGTTGGCTCGCCTGCCGTGCAGGTTTATTACGACGTGGGCAACTCGACGGACAAGGGCTACGACATTTACAAGGAAATCCGGATGCTCAAGGGCCGCGTCTGCGAATTCCACGCGAAGGACGGCAAGTTCATGCTTGGCCAGGGCCGCGTTGATTTCAAAAAAGTCCGAGAGGCGATGGACGAAATCAATTTCAGCGGCTGGATTCAGATCGAGGCCGCCGTGCCGCACGATCTGGTCAAGGACTACACGGCCGACGCGGAATTCCTGCGCGGAATCTTCTCGTGAGGGCCGCCGGCCTCACGGCTCGGTGATCGTCGTTTCCTTCAGGCCGAGCGCATCGAGCGCTTCGCCGGCAAAGCTTCGCGAAATTCTGTTGCCGGCCCCTTCCACTGCGTTCGTCATGGTTGAAGTTTTTGCGTCAATAAGGACCATGCCTGTTTTCTGGCTGCCGGAACTGACGACGGTGTTCCGGTTGAACACGACGCGCGATTGCGGCGACGAAAGCTGAACGACCGACGTGACGAAGGGCGTGCTGATCGTGTTGTCTTCCAGTCGCAAAGTTCCGTCGCGTTCAAATCTGACCTCGCGCCCGAAATTGATGACGCCGTGGTTGCCGGGACATTGGGTATCCTTCGTGATTGTGCAGCCGGTGATGATTGCGTCGCTGCCGGGCGCCTCGGTTTCGATCGAATCCACAAGGTCTATCTCACGATTGTTCGAATCGTGAATCTTGCAGTCGCGGATTTCGATGCGGTGGGCGCGGCTCTTGACGTTGTGCCCGGTGAGGCTCGAAAAAATTTCGCACCCGCGGAGAACGACGCTGCCGCCGCTGAGATACAAGTTGTGATTGTAGCCCGGCTCGGACCTGTCGCCGTTGTGATGGATCAGGCAATTTTCGATGAGCTGGTTCGTGGCGCAGTTGGGCGAATCGTCGCCATTGGACATCACGCCCATGTCGTTGTTGTGAATATCGCAGTTGCGGATTGTCACATTGTCGGCCTGGTTGATGCGAACGCCCGCACCATTATGGCTTCCGTTGTGAGCGCCGGAAATCTCGAAACCCTCCAGCACGCAACCGCCGGCATTCTTGTTGAACTGCACGATGGCCCGCGGAATGAAATTGCGCCCGCTGTAGTCGAATTCCGTCCCTGACAGTGAGACGCGCTTGCCGTTTTCCGCCGCGGCGCGAATCGTCAGATCCGGCTTGGTGAGATACAGCGCCACTTTTTCGTAGCCCTTTCGGTTGGCGGATGGAAACACCAGCACCGTATCACCGGCACTCGCCGCCGCGGCGGCCGCCTCGATGCGCGCAAATTTTTTGCCAGGGCCGACCGGCAATTCCGCAGCACCGGCACCCATCGAAATTATAACAGCGAGGCACAGAATCTTTTTCATGTCAGGCTGCATGATATTCCCGCCGCACGAATCGGGCAAATCATTCGAGCGGTCAGCCGAGCAGCGGTCGCTGCCATTCGACCTGGGCGCGGAGGCCGTCGGTGACGCCCATGGTCGGCGCGTAGCCGAGGACGCGCTTGATCTTTTCGATATTGGCAGCGGTGTGCCGCTGGTCGCCGGGCCGGCCGGGTTTGCGCTCGATGACCGCTTTCTTGCCGGTGATCTGTTCGAGCCGACGGATGACTTCGTTGAGCGAGACGATCTCGCCGCCGCCGACGTTGAAGACTTCGCCCAGCGCCTTTTCGCGATGCTTCGCGGCCAGCATCGTGGCGCGGACGCAGTCGAGCACATAGGTGTTGCTGCGCGTCTGTTCGCCGTCGCCGAACATCGGGAACGATTCGCCGCGATAAAGCCCCCGGATCAAAATATTGTAGCCCATGTCGGGCCGCTGGCGCGGGCCATAGACGGAGAAGTAGCGCAGGATCGTGAACGGCACGCCGAAGTTCGCGTTGAACGCGCGGCACAAATTTTCCGCGGCGAGCTTCGTGATTCCGTACGGCGAGAACGGCGTCGTCGGAGCGGTCTCCGGTTCCGTTGCCTCCATGCCATAAACGCTCGACGTGGAGACGTGGATGAACTGCGGACACTTCGTGTCGCGGGCGGCTTCGATCAGCCGCAGCGTTGCGAGTTCGTTGCACGACGAATACAGCGTGAACTCGCTCCAACTCCTGATCAGCCCCGCCATCGCGCCGAGATGAAACACCGCGTCGCAGCCCTCGACGAGATCGCGCACCGGATCAGTCCGCAGGTCGCGCTCGAAAAATTTGTAATTCGGGTGCGCCTTCGCGATCAGGAGATTCGCCTCCTTGATCGGGCGCGGATAATACGGAATGAACGCGTCCACGCCGCGAACTTCGTGCCCCTCGGCCAGCAACGCCTCGCTCAGATGCGAACCAATAAATCCGGCAGCGCCGGTGACAAGATAACGACTCATGCGCGCGATGGAACACGAACCGCCCCGCCACTGCCAGCGCAAAAAGCGGAACTTCCAATGATTGGAAGCCATCGCGCCCGGCTTTGCCAATCATTGGAACTCATCGCACGTCCTTCATCTCGACGATGTCGAACTCCGCGGCGGCTGCGAAAGCGTTGCCCTTCACTTCGGACTTCGCGACGATTTTGATGAAGCGCGCTTTGACTTCCTTCGCGAACCGGGCCGCCTGTTGCTGGTCGCTGTTCTTCCAGCGTCCCTTCGCGACCGGTTCATTCCATGTCTTGCCGTCACTGCTGGCATAGATCTCGAAATCCGCGATGCGACCGTTCGCCATGTCCTGACGCGGAAGATATTTCATCCCGCCCAGCGCAATTTCCTTTCCGAGATCAATCACGATTTCGTGCGGCATCGGCTTCGGCGACGGCTCCCAGGCGGTGTGCCAGATTGTGTTCGGATCGCCGTCAATCGCCTGCTCCGCCTCATAGCCGGAATGCTGGCTGTCGGTGCTCACGATCTTCGCGCCGAGTTTGACCAGCGCGCCGTTGACCGGTGACGGCCCGAAAAGTTTGTCGAGCGTCGCGATGTCGAGTTCGTGGGCAGGCGCGAATTTGTCGGACGCGAGGTATGCGTAGAGGCTCTTCGCGAACTGGCGAGCCGCGAGCCGTTCGTCCAGTTTTTGTTCGATATCAATCGCGCAGACGAGGAGTTTGCCTTTGCCGACGCGCGCCTCGAAAACATTTCCGAGTTTGTGATTCCGCTCGAAGTTATCAATGATCTGGACGAGCGGGCGAAAATCGGCGGGCGTGGCGTCGAGGATGATGCTGCGCGAATTGTTGAGCAGATCCCACCACTGCCAGTTGCTGTAAAACTCCGTCGGGAATTCGGCGAACAGCGGATTCTTCGGATCGCACAGAATTCCCATCGTGCTCGGCTTCTGCGACGGGAACCAAACTGGACTCCAGAACACCGGCAGTAACCGGCCGCCAAGCGAATTCGCCGCGGATTTTCTTGATGGCAGCAGTAAAACTTTTTTGCCGTCGGCCAGTGCTGTTTTCGCCGCGTCATTCCATTCGCAGCTGATGATGACATCGGCCGGCGGCTGCGCTGTTGTTGCTTGCGGATAAACCCAGATTTCCCAGTCATTCGAATAATGCAGCCCCTTCAACGCGACGCTGATCGTGAGCTTCGTTGGCGCGACGACTTTCGCCAGCGATGCGTTCATCGTGCCGACCGGCGAAAGTTTTCCGGTGGGCAAATCCAGCGACGGCAAATCGCCAGCGGCGATTTCGCGCCCTTTTTCGTCAGCGATTTTCCACTGCGGTTGCACGTTCTTCAAATCGACAGCGCCATAATGCGCGACCTCGACGATGCCCGTGATCGTTTCGTCCGCCGTGAACGTCCGCTTCGGAATGCGAATCAGTGGCACAGTCGGCCCGCAGAACTTGCGGTAATTCTCCGGTGTGATGAAGCCTTTCGAATCCCAGAATGCATCGAGCGGGCCGATGAGCGCGGTGCCTTGCGTCGGATAGTCGTGCAGGTCGAGTAGTGAAAATCCCGCGTAGCCGGGCGTGCGCAGAAGAACTTCGATCTCCTCTTTGTACAGCAGCACGGCGAGTGGCCCGCTGGCGCGCACGAAATCCTGCGCCTGATCGAGCAGATGTTTTTTCGCGAGGTCATCGTGGATCATCTCGTAATTCTTCAGCGCCATCACGCCGGACCATTTCTTTGTCTCGTTGAAATCCGGGAAGAACATCCACTGCCCGATTTCGTGCCCGATGATCGGCCGCCCGTCGCTGGCGACGACATCGCGAAGATCGCGCATCGTGCCGGTTCCGTGGACGCCGCGCCCATTCGCCATCTCGGTCCACTGGCGGTTGTCGGTCTTCTGGGCCGATGACGCCGACGAATAAAGATGCCGCGGATCGCGTTTGATCAGCATGTCCACCCATCGCGTGAGCAGTTCGCTCTTGCCGCCGTATTCGTTGCCGAGCGTCATCGTGCAAAACGACGGATGATTTCCGTAGGTGTCAACGATCCGCTTGAACTCCGCCTCGATGAACGCATCGCGATCCGGGTTGTTGCCAGCGGGCACGTTTGCCATCGGCCCCTCGGCCTGGATCATGATGCCCTCGATGTCCGCGGCCGCGAATGCGGCTTCCGGCGGACACCACGAATGAAAACGGATGTGATTCAAGCCATACGATTTTTCGACCTGGAAAATTTTCCGCCACGATTCGACATCGCACGGCGGATAACCGGTCAGCGGAAAAATCGAGCACTCCAGCGTGCCGCGCAAATACACCGGCCGCCCGTTCATCGTGAACTGCGTACCTTTGGCCGCGAAACCGCGCAAGCCGAATGAAACAGAGCGGGTGTCAGGTGTCAGGTTTCGGGCGTCCGCGTTTAGGGTGAGATCGAGTCTCGCGATGTTTGGCGAAAATTCATCCCAGAGTTTCGCGCCCTCAAGTGCGACTTCGAATTCCGCCGTGCCGCCGCTCTCTGTCCACGTAACTTCGTGAGTTGAATGTTGGGAGTTGATCGTAATTTTCCCCGACCCGGCCTGTCCCGTCGCGTTTCCGATTCGCACTTTCACATGCGCCGATTTCTTTTCGATGTCTGGATATACCTGCACATCGTCAATCCACACCGGCGGCGTCGCATTCAATTCAACGCGCCCGACAACGCCGTTCATGTTGCCCCACGTGCCGCCGAACATTGCCGAAACGAATCGCCCGAGATCAATCTTGACCGTGTTGTCCACCAGCATCGTCAGCGTGTGCTTGCCGGGCGCAAGCCCGACGCCGAGTTCGTGAACATGCGGCGCGATCAAGCTGTCCAGCGGCTCACCGCACGGCTTGCCATCGAGCCAGACCTGCGTGACCCAGCGACAGCGTTCCAGGAAAAGCGTCACGCGCTTGCCCTGCCACGCCGCGGGAATTTCGATCTCGCGCTGATACCACGCCTGCCCCGCATAATCGTACAGCCGGTACGGCCCGGCCAGCGTCGGCGCCTTCGTGTTTTTCGGCCCGAGCATCGCGTCGTCCATCGTGCCCGGCAGCTTGATTTTTTCGTCGCCCGCGAGCGGCTGCCCGAACCACTTCTCCGTGACGCCAGCCTTGTTTTCGTCCAGCCGGAATTTCCAATCGCCCGCCAGCGACTGCACATCCGGCGAAGCAGACGAAACAAAGCCGGCAGACAAAATCAAACCCAGAATCAGAACGTACGACCGCATTTTCATTTCGATTTCTCCTGTGCGGATTTTCTATCGCAGTTTCCAATGATTGGAAAGCACGCCCCGCAGAATCTCCAATCATTGGAAACTCGCCGCACGCCTGCGGGCGCGGCGGTTTGAGGAATCGCGGCGCTGTGATACTTGTTGGTGTGAAATGACGGACAGCACCCGAAACAACGACAACGAACGCGCGACCGTTCACGCCATGGTGGAACTTTTTTGCAAGGCGCACCACAGCGGCGACCCGCTCTGCGCCGCCTGCACCGAACTGATCGCCTATGCCGACGCGCGACTGGCCGCCTGCGCTTTCGGCGTGGAAAAACCGGTCTGCCAGAAATGCCCCGTCCACTGCTACCGCCCCGCCATGCGCGAGCGCATGAAAGAAATCATGCGCTATTCCGGCCCCCGAATGATCCTCCATCATCCCGTCATGGCCGTGCGCCACCAGCTTCACGCACAGCGCCCCGTGCCCGAACGCAAGCCCCGCCCCGCCGCGCCACAACCCGCGCCGGAAAATCCAGCCCGCGGCGAAAATTTCCAATCATTGGAAAAATAGGATTGCGGACCTTCCAATCATTGGAAGTTTTCGCGCGCCGATGATCAAGGCATCGCGGTCGTCACGACGGCGGGTTGCAGCGTGACGGGACCGAAGAGGCCGGAGGGCAGCAGCGCATCGTCTTTGGTCCAGTGGTGCCACGTCGTGAAGGTCAGGCGTCCGTTCGGACTGGGTTTGCCGTCGAGCAGCCATTGCGGCCAGTCTTTGAGTTGCTTGCCGTTCCATTCGACGTCGGCGGGAAGTTGTTCGTCGCCGATTAGCCGGTTCGGCCAGAGATTCGTGACGCGAATTTCGAGTTTGTTCTTTCCGGCTTTCGCGACGCCCGTGATGTCGGCGCGGAACGGCGGCTTCCACAGGATGCCGAGATCGCTGCCGTTGAGTTTCACCTCTGCGATGTTCTTCAGCGCGCCGAGATCGAGATAGAGTTTCTTTCCGGCACCGAGCAGGCCGGTGGGAACTTCGATTTCCTTCGTGTACGTCGCCGTGCCGGAGAAATATTTCACGCCATTGTCCGGGTGGTCGGTCCAGGAGATCAGTTTGTCGAGCGTGACTCTTTCGGGCGCGCCCCACTTCGGCGGGAAGTTCAGTTCCCACGCGCCGGAGATTTCGACGGATTTCGGCAGATCGCGCACTTCGGCTTTCAGCGTTTTGCCGGCGGCAGTCTGCAATTCGAATGACGCAGGCTTCGTCGCCTCAATCTCGATTTTGCCGCCAGCGGTCGCGGTGAGTTCGTACGTTGGCCCGGCAACTTCGCGATCGTTTTCTTCGGGCAGTTCGAGTTGCGCCTTTTCGCCAACGCGCACGAATTTCGTCGCACCAAGATAGCGATATTCGACGTGCGTTTCTTTCACGGTCAGGAAAGCAGGATCGAGTCCGGCCAGTTCGTTTCCGGTTTTCACGCTGAGTGCGCCGTCTTTCACCAGCGATGCGAGTTTCGCAGTGATGTCGATCACCTGGTTGCTCGGCGCGACCTCGTCGCTGAGGACGCCGTAAGCGGCCTTGATGATTTCCGAGCCGGCGGGCAACTCGATCGTTTTGTTTTCGGCGATGACCTGTGTCTTGTGTTCGCCGCCCGCGATGAATTCGATCCGCATTTCCTTCTCGGTGTTTGGCGCGGGATCGCCGCCCGCGAGATCGTTATTCGCGCCGATCTTGCGCGTGCCGCCTTTGACCATTTTTTTCACGGCGGCGGTGACGTCGGCGCACTCGGCATTTCCTGCTGCGGCAAAAGCGCCGTACTCGGCCTTGATGATCGTCAATTCCGCAGGTGCAACTTTCGTATCAGATGCGGCGTTGCATTTCACGGCGACGACGTGATCGGCTTCGGCCGGCTGGCGGAAAACGACGAACACCGAACCGGCCGGGTCGAATTGCAGCGGCACGGTGATCCGGCCATCGGCTTCCGTGAACACCGGCGCTTTCTCGATCTTGCCAGTTTCGGGATGCCAGAGTTCTGGCGTCTTTCCCGCGACGCGGAATGTGCAACTCAGTTCCTGTGGCACCGGTTTCTGGTTCGAGACGAAATAGACTTCCGCGCCGTCAATCGTGCGATGGATGTACGTCGTGCGCGCGTTTTTCGTCGTGCATTCGAAGTCGGGCTTCACGCCGAGCGACGCGAGAACATCGCCGGGCGACTTGTCGGCGATGACTTTTGTCCACGCCGCGTCCGCCAGCGATTTCACCTCGTCATCGCACTTCGGATAGTTTGAGAGGCTGGGGGAGCGTTGCGGCTTCGGCCCGACGATGGTCGCGCCGGCTTCCGCAAGTTCCTTGATCTTCCGCAGCGTCGCGGGAGCCATCGTTGTGTCGTTCGGCAGAACCAGCATTCGGTAGCTCATTCCATCGGGCAGAACGATGCGACCGTCTTTCACCGACATCCGGATCGAGAGCGCATCGGCGCTGCAACAATCGTAGTCGTAGCCCGCGGGTAGATTGCCGCCCTTCATGCTGTTCGGCGCGCCATCGCCGCAGAAGAAACACACGTCGGCGACGAACAGTCCCGACTGGAGCAGATACTGGCTGCGCGCGATATATCTCAGCCACGCGGCGCGCTGCTCCCAGATCGTGCTGGTGCGGTCGAAATGAAATCCCCACTGGCCCATCGTCATTCCGGGATAGCGATCGAGCCACGGCTGGTGCGCGTACCGGTGGAAGATGAAGCGGTTCACGCCGACGCACCAGACCGCGTCGCCGAGCGCCTTCATCGAATACGGATCGTCGAGCCAGCGGCCGACCTCGGGCGTCGCCGTGAACGATTCCGCGCCGACATATTTGCGGCCGTAAACGTGGGCGACCGCAGCCGCGAGTTTCGTCGAGCCACCCGCGTTGCTCGCGCCGGTCCAGAACTCGCCCATGATGATGTCGCCGTGACCGCCGTACTGAAGATCATCCGTCGGACAATTTCCATAGGGCTCGACCGAGAATTGCATCCCGGCCTTGTGCGCCATCTCGGCGAACGTGCCCGCATAATTTTCCGCGAACAGGTCGGCGATCGTGCGGCGCAGATCCCACAGGAAGCGGTCGGTGATCTCCGGGCTGTCCACGATGCGCCGGCTGAACACGGGCAGGAAATGCGCGATGTCGTAACCGCGCCGCTTCTGGAATTCCTCGCGGAACTTCGCGGTCCAGTTCTGCGTGCCGACTTCGTAGCTGTCGATCAGCACGTTGTTCAGCGTCTTGCCTGCGAGCGGTCCGATGTCCGCGATGATTTTGCCCATCATGCCGGCCCAGTGAGCTTCCGCAGCTTCCTTGCTGAGCTTGTCGCATTCGAGGCCGGTGCCTTCCTTCGGCGCTGGATGATTGTTGCGCCCGTTCGGCGTGTAGCCGACGCGCAGGATCGTCCAGTTTCCTTCCGGCGCGTCCCACGTCAGCTTGCCATCGGCCGCCATCTGCTTCGTGAGATCAACGATCTTGTCCGATTGGATCACGTCGTCCGACGAGGAGTTCGAATTCTCGACTGGCTTCGTTTCGCCACCGCGATCGAGAAACGTCTTCGCCGTCAGATTATCAATGCCGAGTTGCGGCGAAAGTTCGAGTTCCTCAATCGCGATCTGCTTGGCCTTTGAACTGGCGCTCGTGAACAGCAACCGGAAATATTTCGCGGACACCGGCGCGAATGTGAATGTCTGCTTCGCGTTACCACGCGGCAGTGAAAACGAATCAACCGCCCGAAACGTCTTTCCGTCATCCGAGACTTCAATCTTGCCGCTGCATCCCTGCATCCCGAAACCCGGGATCAACGAGAGCGTTCGCGCGCTGAACGGCTTGGCAAATTCGATGAGGATGAACTGCGGCTCTTTCGGTTTCGGCAGCGGAAGCGCGACGCTCGTGTTCAGCTTGCCGTCTATCGCCCGGCTGCCATCGGGCTTCGCGGCACTCGATGTCACCTTCGGCGCTGCATCCATCATATTCGTTGCCTCGCTCGCCGGCGTACGGAATGCCAGCACGGCGATGTCGCAATAGGTGTCGAGTTTCGTCGGCGGTTGCGGCAGCACCTCGTCAAAATGCGCCGGCCCCTTCACTTGTTTCTCGCTCGTCACGACGATCTGCATCCCGTGCTCCGGCGTATTCCACGGCCCGCCGCTCGACGACCAGCCCGCGCAATTGTGGATGCACAATTCGATGCCGAGTCGGCTCGCCTCCTTGACCGCGTGCTTCGTCATTTCGAGCCACTCGGCGCTGCCGAACTTCACCGGGCCCGGCGGGATTCCGCAGTCCGCGTTGAATATCTGCGCGCCACCGACGCCGACTTTCTTCATCGCCTCAAGATCGGCCGTGATGCCCTCCTTCGTCACGTTGCCGTTCATCCAATGCCACCACGTATGCGGCTTCGCGGAATCCGGCGGGTTCACGAATCCGTCAGCAAGCTTGTCTTCGGCGCGAACGAGCAGCGCGGACAAGAACGCGAGCACAAATCCGACTCGAATCAATTTCATCACGGCCTCCAAAAAAGAAATCACACGTAATTTCCCCGACGCGCCGCATCTTTCACATTTCATCCCGCTGCCGCAAGATTGCACCGCGCACCGCGATTTGATGTAGTCCGCGAAACCAAAGGAGCGCCCATGAGCAAAATCGAAATCGTACCGTCGATGTCGAACCGCGAGTTCGTCGAAAAATACGCGCACCCCGGCCGTGTCGGCCTCGCCGGCGGCGGCGGGTTGATTGACCTGGCGATCCGCAAAGCCGAGCGCTTCGTTGATCCCGCGCAGAAGGTGAGCCTGTGGTCGCACGCGTTTGTGTTCGAAGGCACACGCGCCGATAACCGCCACTGGGTCATCGAATCCGATCTGGAAATCCACAAGAAGCACATCCAACTTGGCGTACAGGAGAACCGCATCGAAAAATATCACGACGGAAAATTCTACCCCTGCATCGCTGTGCTCGACTTCGGCCTCACGCCGGCACAGACCGCCGCGCTGCTGTGCGAAGCCCTCGACATGGTCGCCAACCGCGTCCGCTATTCCATCCGCGAACTCTTCGGCACGCTCGCCGGCCTGCGCAAACCCGAAATGCGCGCGCAGAACAATCCCTTCGCCCACGAACAATCGATGTTCTGTTCCGCCTTCGTCCTGCATCTCTTTCGAAAGATCGGCATGGACCTTGCCCCCGGCCTCAACGAAAAACACACGACCCCCGAGGACATCTCCCGCACGCCCGTGCCGCACGAAACATTTCTCCTTCGGCGCGAACCCGTCGGATTGCTCGTCCGCGACAGAATTCAGGAGATGCGCAAGACCGCGAAAGAAAAACGCGCCAAGCGAATCGAGAAAGTCAAAACCACCCTGGCTGCCCGAAAACTTGCGGCCGCTGCGCGGCCGCGATAAATGGGTGGGCTGGCCGCAAAAAAGTCTTCGCGATTTCCAATCATTGGAAGATTCCGTTCCGCAAACTCCCAATGATTGGAAAAGTCCGCGCCGAAAAGTTCCAATGATTGGAAATTACGTTTTGTGAGTTTGCGGCGCGCCCATCCTTCGCGCCCCGCCGCAGGTGGGGCGTAGGACGGGCGCAGGGTGGGGTGGGGCAGG
>CAIVKH010000202.1 GCA_903906425.1 uncultured bacterium | reverse complement strand
CTGCGGCAGATTGGCTACGGGCATTTGTCCATCCAGGACGAAACGCACGAGCCGACGCCGTCGTACACGACCGAAATCAAGCACACCGAGAGGGCACTCCCATGAAAAAATTCATCCTCATCATCGCACTTTTGAATCTCACGGCGCTCATCACGGCACCGCCGGCCCGCGCCGTCATGATCCAGTACGGCACAACCAACCGAACCGTTGCGATCACGAACAATCTGCCGGCAACGGAATTGAGGCCGCTCGCGGCGTATTTTCTTTTTCAGACGCCGGCCACAGGCAGCGTGACGATCTCGCGCGTGACGCAGGGAATCGCCGTGCCGCTCGCGCGTCACGATTTCAACACCGCCGCCGCGCTGACGTGGTTCCCACCCGCGGATTATCCGATCCGTCGCGGGGAGGCGTTTGCCATTTCCTCGACCGTCGCGCGATTCACGCTTCAACTCGAAACAAGCGCAGACGGCAATCCGGTTCATCGAACGGACGCGCCCGAGTGGTACGATCAGGGAAGCCCGTTCACGCCGCAGATTACCGGCGGAGGCGGTGGCATGACGCAGGTCGTCGTGACAAACATCGCGCAGCTTTTTGTCACGAATAGTTCGTCGTTGAATGTCAGCAACGTCTGGCAACTACATCTGACGAATAATGTCGCAATCACGAATTCCTTTTTTGTGACGAACACCGCGCAGATTGTCGTGAGCAATTCCCCGACGTTTCACCTGACGAACAACATCGTGTTCACGAATTCCTTCATCGTGACGAATCTCGCGCAGATCACGGTGAGCAACTCACCGCAGTTCAACCTCACCAACAGCGTGTCGCTCACAAATCTGGTATTCGTGACAAACACGGCACAGATTGTCGTGTCGAACGCGCCGCAATTTCATCTCACAAATAATGTCACGCTCACGAACATGGTAGTCGTGACGAACACGACACACGTCGTTGTCACCAATTCAACGCTCGTCGTTGTGACCAACGCGCCGCAGATCGTCATCACCAATATCGTGAATGTCACAACGGGAGGGAATGGCGGCGGTGGATCGTTCATTCCCAGCGACGCACCATTTGTGACGACCAACGGGACGCAGAATTTCTGGGATGACGGCGGGTCCTTGAATTACGGAAACATCAACGGCGTCTGGTTCAGTTACATGAACGCGTCACAAATCGGACTGCGCGGCGAATCGGGCAATACCTATTATATGGGCTATCAGGATGACTTCGGCACGCCACAACTCATCTTCCACGATCCGACCACCGGGACAAAAACACTGGCCGACCTTGCCGCAGCCGGCTCCGCACTACCGGCACCGTGGACGGCTTCGGCGGACGGGGCTGGTTTGCACATCGCAAGCGACAATCCGTCTGCCGGGGCCTTGCAGATCGGAAATCAGTATTATGGAACAATCCTCAGCTCGGATACTCATTCGCTGTCGCTCTGGGGCGACAACAACCCCATTCAAATCGACGGCGTCACCGTGGCCTTCACCGGCGCGAATGACAACGATGTCTGGACGTACTCGGCCATGAGCGGCTGGCATCCGGCCGCGGCATCTGGCGGCAGCGGGGGCGGCGACAACCTTGGAAACGGATTCGCGACGAACAACGTGGATCTCCAGACCTACGCGCTCACCGCGTCATCCGACGCCGGCCCGTACCGCATCGGCCAGACGATTCAGATCCTTGGATTCGGCGGAGGCGATGGCAACGGCGGCGCGATCAACATCATCGGCGGCGATGCGAACAGCTCCTTCTACACACCTGGCG
>CAIVKH010000201.1 GCA_903906425.1 uncultured bacterium | reverse complement strand
GTTACGAATACACCGTAGCGGCAGACGATGCAAGTGTTGCGAAGTCCGCAAAGCGGTCATTGGCTCTGCTAATCTGCCTCGCGCCGCGCGACGTACATGGTGTATTCGTGGCACCGGCCATCTATATAGTCGTGGGCCGCGACCTCGTTGACCTGAGAGAACGTCGTCGCCAGTCGCGCGGCGAACCAGTCGTAGCGCTCGGGGGACCAGAACACCGCGACGCCGCCGGGGCGCAGGGCGCCGTGCGCTAATGCCAGTCCGGCTTCGTCGTAGAGGCGAGCGTTACTTTCGCGCACGAGCCAGTCCGGACCGTTGTCCGTATCGAGCGCGACCAGGTCGAAGGCGCCCGGGCTCTCACGCATCACGTCGGCGACATCGTTGACCAGGACCCGGGCGCGGGCGGCGGTTTCGGCGGCGGCGAACCGCTCCGCGCGCCTTCCCCCGTAGGTGCGAAACCAGTCGACGATCATGGGTTCGTACTCGACCACGGTAACGCCCTCGATGCGATGTTCGGCGAGTGCCGCATCGAGTGTGTACCCCAGGCCGAGGCCGCCAATGAGCACCGCGAGACCGGACCGAGATGCGCCGCTCTCCGCTGAGCGAAACGCGTCGTCGTCCGTGAGGAAGGCCAACCCGGCCGAGATGAGCGCCACGCTCGATGCCGTGTTCGCGCTCGAGATCAGGAACGTGCCACCCGCGATGATTTCCAAGTCCGCGCCACTGCGGCGCAGGACGAGTTCCCCGCTGCGTCCGGCGGCGCGTTCCAAAACCTCCGCCCCGCCTGTCACCGGCCAGTCGCCTGCAATGTCCGGCTGTTCCGCGGGTTGCCTGAGTCTATTTCTGTCCATGAATCCTCGTTTTGGGATTTTTACGCCGGCGCCTCCGGCAACTGACGTCGTGGATATACACCGCGGCGGTGGCGGATACAAGTGCTGCGAAGTCCGCAAAGAGGTCATTGGGTTATCTTGACAGTCGATATGTCCATTGCAACGGTTGAATGATCAGATGATTTGGGATATAATATTTCCATGACAACTTTGATGGAAAAGGCAATTAATCGGGTCTCCGTTCTTCCGCCCAGAAAACAGAATGCGTTCGCGCGCCTGCTCATGGCCGAAATGGATGCTGAGACGCAGTGGGATAAGTCATTCAAATCCTCTCAGCATGAATTGACCGAGCTGGCCGGTGCGGCTCTTGCCGAACATCGCAAGGGAAAGACGAGGACGTTGGACCTGTCCGGTGACTTCTGAAACCACAGAGGAATTCAGAGAACGGCTGCGCGCCTTGCCGGAATCGGTTCGCACTTTGGCACGTCATGCTTACCGTCGTTGGGAATCTGATCCCCGGCATCCCTCCCTCCAATTCAAGCGGGTTCATTCTCAGCAACCGATCTATTCGGTCAGGATTGGGCTTCACTGGCGGGCAGTATGTGTCCTGACCGAAGATACCGCAATATGGTTCTGGATCGGATCTCATGCTGAATATGACAGTCTGATCAAACAACTGCGACAGAGATGAAGGGTGATCAGTTTGCGAACTTCGCAAAATGGCGGGCCAGGGATTTTTTACCATTTCAAACAGCTCTTGTGCTCCCTGGCGTGATGCAACACTCAGTCCGCCTGAAGTGCGGGACTCCGAACGGGGATGACGCCTTGCGCTTCGGTCAAAACAGGCGGATGGCGTCGACGAAATAGCGGGGAAAGAGCGAATCCAGTTCTTTGCGCAACTCGTCGGAGGAGAGAAAAGATTCGGCGAGTTCGTTGTAGACATCTTTGGGCAGATGCAGACCGCTGATGGCCTTGCCGGTGGCGCGATTGAAGACGACAAAGCACAGATTGGTGCCATCCGGATTGGAAAAATCGTAAAGCAGATCCTGGTTGGCCGGATCAAGTTCCGGCTTCCGTCGGGAGAAAAGCTGGTACTTGATATACTCCACCAGGCGGTCGTCGAGGGCGGCACGGGCAAGCGCGATTTTTTCAATGAATTTCGGCCGGGTGAAAACCAGGCGCAGGTTGTAACCGGCGTCGGAATCGTCGTCCGGCATCAGATCCTGGAGGCATCGTGCGGCATGCGCTTCAGCCTGCTCCACCGGCATCTTGCCGACATCGGCGGCATAATAGACCAGCAGTTGCCGCGGGTCATCCCGGTACAAGAGCGGCGTGTCCACGCGAACCGTGCTGCCGCACCCGGAGCAGGTGCACTG
>CAIVKH010000200.1 GCA_903906425.1 uncultured bacterium | reverse complement strand
GCTGTTCAATCGCAGCATTGGGCCGGCAAAACAAATCGCACTCTCCGCTCGTGCGGAAACTGAAAAATGAACTCGACGAAATCACCCGCCGCCCGTTCGAACTGTGGTGCCCGGTGTTTGGACTGCGGAAGCGAATTCGGATGAGCTTCCGCTTTTCTTCCGCGAAGCGATTCCGGGAGCTTCGGGGCCGCGAAGAAGGGAAGCTCGCGACCTCGCTTCCTGACGAAAAGCGGTAGCTCGATGCATCGCTTCCGCAGTCCAAACAATCGGTGGCCCGCGCACTCCGCTGCGTGGGCCTGCCGTCGCGACGGGGCGCGACGGCCACCAACGCCCTCACGGGCGCGCTACAAAGCCCGCGCGGGTTTTGCCAATGATTGGAAGTTTGCGCGTCGGACTTTTCCAATGATTGGAAAGCACGGTGTTTTTCCATCGTGAAAGCCGCGCAGAAAATGGAAACGCCGCGGCGCGGGCCGCGGCGTTTCTACGTTTGACCGGAGTCCGGCCTGCGTTCCGAATTACTTCGTGTCAACGGCGACGACCGTGCCGGCGGCGGGGGCTTTTTCGCCGTCCACGACATCGCAGTAGGAAACTTTGTCGAGCACCTTGGTGATCTTGAGGTGGCCGATGATTTTGCCCTCTTCCTTGCCGAGACTCGCGCCGCTGTCGGGATCGGTCAGTTCCTTGCCTTCGGTTTTCATCGTGAGCGCCTGGCCGACATCCACGCCGAATTCGGAGCCGCGATTGATGATGACCTTGCCGTCGTCGGTGGCTTTGATGACGCTGCCGGTCAGGGGGAATTCTTCCATTTTTTTGGCGATGAAGATGGAGGCCTGGTTGCAGACATCCTGCGCGGCCTGGCCGATCGGGGTCTTGGCGAAGCCGCCGAGGTTGCCGCCGATGGAGCCGGAATAGCCGAGGCGCAACGAGGTGCCGCCGGCTTTGCCGACGACGCGCTCTTTGGCAATGATTTCGCTGGTGGTGGTGTCGGTGAGCGTGACGATGCAGGTGATCTGCGCTTCGTTTTTGCCGAGGCCGATGTGGAAGCCGCTGATGTTGAGGCCGCCGTCGCCGCCGGACTGGTCCTTGGAGACTTCGGAGACCGCGCCGCTGGCGAGATAGCGCGCGGAGCGGATTTTTCCGGTCTGCGCGACGGCCTTGGCCTTGGCGGCGCGGCCGCTGGCCTGCAGGTCCTGTTCCTCGATCGTGTCCTTGAGATTTTCGCGCTGGAGCAGGACGAAGCGACCGGTGTCAAACAGCGCGGACTCGAGCATGATGCTGAGGTTCTGCGCGAGGTCGTAGTCGCCCGACCAGCCGGCCTTGTTCTCGAAATTCTTGACCGCGATTTCCTTCTTGATGCCCTTGTAGGCGCCGAGATTGTTCGTGGCATTTCCCGATTCGGTTGACGTGGTCTGCTTGCCCCACAGCGCGTAAGACGGCGTGGCGAAAAGAACCGCGAGTGCTCCGGCGGCTGACAGACAAATAATCTTCTTCGTGCTCATGATTGCTCCTTTGGTTGAAAGAACTGCGCGAACAATACCAGCCGCGCAGTCTCTTTCAAGCGGGAAGCAGAACGTGAAGACGGTGGCTCAACTGGCAGGAACTACAGCTCGATGCAGAAGTGCGTCGTGGCTTCGATGTCCTTGGCGATCTTCGCAATCAAATCGGGCGCGATGGCCTGGTTGACTTTGATGATCGCGATGGATTTTTCGCCCTTCGAATCGTGCGGATTACGAACGTCGTCAATGTTCACGGACGCCTTCGCAAGCGCGGCGCTGATCTGCGCGAGAATGCCGGGTCGATCTTTGTAAATGAAGACAACGGTATGGCCCTTGGGCTCGAAATAGAGGCCGTGAAAATCGTTGATGCGCGAAATCATCAGCACGCTTTCGGTCACGGTTCCGCGCACGCTCGCGTGCATCAATGTTTCCGGGCCGGTGCTGGCGGTGAGGTCGAGCGTGATGGAATTGCCGAAGCCTTTGTGTTCGTCCGTGTCGCGGTCGTCATAATCCACGCCCATTTCGCGCAGATATTTCACGGCGGCGGCGTAGTCCATCGAGCGGTCGAAATCTTCGCTGAGCGCGGAGACCATCGGGACGAGCAGCCATTTGCTGAATGGTTTGAGCTGGCCGTAGAAACTTGTCTCGATGAGTTTGAGTTTGTTTTCCGTGCCGGTGAGCTGGCGGCAGAGCTTGCCGAGCGTGAAGGCCAGTTCGCCGTAGGCCGCGTCGAGGCCGGCGGGGATGTCGCGGTTGACGATGTAGGTCGAAACGCCCTTTTCGTCGAACTCGATCAGCTCCGCGGCGGCGTCGGTCGCGGCCTTCGTGTTCGCCTCGTGCGTGCTCGCGCCGAGGTGCGGCAGCATGATGTCGGCGATGTCGGTGACGGTCTTCGGGCCTTCGGCGTCTTTCGGATAAACGTCGTTGAGGAAACGGAGCTGCTTGGCGGCTTTCGCGGCGCGCAGATCTTCCTCGTTGATGACGCCGGCGCGGGCGCAGTTGATGATTGTCGCGCCTTTCTTGCACTTCGAAAGCAGCGATGAATTCACCATGCCGCGCGTCGCATCGTTTTCGGGAACGTGCAGCGTGATGTAGTCGGCGCGTTCGAACAGTGTCGGCAGATCCATAACTTCGACGCCGAGCGTGCGAGCTTTTTCCTGCGAAATGACCGGATCGAATCCGATGAGCGTCACGTCGAAGCCGCCGAGGCGTTTCGCGACGAGCTGGCCAATGAAGCCGAGGCCGACGATGCCGACGGTCTTGCCGGCGATTTCGCGGCCCATGAATTTCGATTTTTCCCACTTGCCGGCGCGGCAGGAAACATCGGCGGTCACGACGTGTCGCGCATCGGCGAGCATCAGTGCGACGACTTCTTCGGCGACCGCATTCGAATTCGCGCCGGGCGTCGTCATCACGTCAATGCCTTTTTTGCGCGCGTATTTCGTGTTGATGTTGTCGTAGCCGGAGCCGGCGCGGACGATGACTTTGAGCGACGGAATCATGTCGATGATTTCCGGCGTGACCTTTTCGCTGCGCACGATCATCGCATACGAATCGCTGTGCTGCTGCGCCAGCGCGGCCAGATCGCCTTCCTGCAAAACGACCGAATAATTTCCCGTGTTCTCCAGCATCGCTTTGACGGCTGGGTTCAATTTCGTCGGAATCAAAATCTTCTTCATCGTGTCCTCACCTCGCAAATTCTTTCGGACCGTAGCGGCGTGCCGGAATCCGATCAAGCGTGTTTCCAATGATTGGAAAATCTGGCTACGCAAACTTCCAATGATTGGAAATCACGGGACAATTTCGCGGGATGGATCGCGGGCGGCGGATTTTTTTTGTTTCGAGTGCGCGGGCGTTTCGCGGTATGAGCCGGATTCATGAATGTGCATCACAAACATCCGCACCGGTCGCTGATCACGGCGGGCGATCTGACCAACATCCTGCAGGTCGTCTATGTCCACAAGAAAACGGAGAACGATGGCGATATTTATCTGACGCGCCACGGCTTCGCGCACGGGCCGCTGCTGGACGTTGAAAATTGGTACGAGCCGGAATGGTTTGCGGCAAATCGCGTGCGCCTGCTGGGCACCAGCTATGTCTATCGCGTGCCGACGAAGGACCTCGATGGGAAATCGCTGAAGCTTGTCGTGAAATATTCGCGCGTCGGCGAGGACGTGCCGATCAACACGCACATTTTGAATGAATTTTTGAACGCGGAATTCAATAGCCCGTGGGAAGAATTCATGCTCGTCATGGAAATGCGCGAGGGCGCGTTCGGGCCGAAGGAACTCGGCGTGCGCACGCAGCAGCCGCTGGCCATTTATGTGCCGCCGGAACAGATGCAGCTCTGGCAGACGGGCCGCTCGCGCAGCCGGATCAGCAAGATCGTCAACAAGCACCCGGGGCTCGGCCTCGACATTCTGAGGCAATACATCCTGGTCTATGAATGGATCGAGGGGCTGAACATCGTCGAGGCGTTCGAGTCGTTCGGTTGCTGCGGCGAGGAACTGAACGGGCTGTTGCATCCGCTCACGCTGAAGGTCATCGACGATATGTCGATGAAGGGATTCGCCGTGGCCGATATGAAACCGAGCCACATCATCGTCGGCGAGGCGCGCATGAAGGAAATCAGCGCCTTCGGCGACGGCGAATCCGCGCGCGCGGAAAAAATCGCGGCCGTGCAGCAGGCCATCGAGAAGAATGATTATTCGGTCGTTGACTACGAACTCGCGCTGCGCACGCCGCCGCACGAAGAGCTGATCAAAAAATCGCGGCGCCACACCTACCTCGACGCGCAGCGCGACAAATTCAAACCCGCGCCGATGCCCTCGCACCTCAAGCGCGTCGAAATCTTCAGCGTGCCCTACATCCGCGGATTCGCCGAAAGCACCGGCGGCCACCTGTGGGTCATCGGCTGCAACCCGCGCCTCTTCGATTATTTTCTGCCCGAACGCTGGCGCCGCACGCCCTGCCGCCCGCTCTCGTCGCATCACGAAATCTATTACACGCTCACGAAGGACAACATTCACATCGTCTGGAAAACCTCGCGCGTCGGCGAACTGCCCGGCGCCGACGAGGCCCCCGACCGCGTGGACGCCATCCGCGAGCGCGGCTTCAACAGTCCGTTCGAAGACTGCGCCATCGCCCAGGAAATCAGCAACGGCGGAATTCCCACCGTGTACATGCGCGCCATCTACATGACCGGCAGCGAAAAAGTCGAACCCGTCACCGACCCGCGCCGCTTCGAATCCCACCGCGGCCTGTTCAGCATGGACGGCCACCCGCTCCTGCGCGGCGACCGTAACTACGTCACCATCCGCGGATTTTTCAACGGCCCCGACGAATGGGTCGCCGCCCACGAAGGCCGCCTCTGCCAGCCCTTCGATCTGTACACCGCCGCCGACAGCGGCCTGCTGCCGCGCGAAGACTGCGAAAAAATCCTCGACACCACCCGCGCCCGCCTCGCCAATTTGCACCTCGACGGACGCCTCCTCGAACTCAACGACCTGCTCATCTCCGTGGACCCCGCCGGCCAGATCGTCCTCGACGCCGAGAAAAAACCCGAAGCCCGCATCTGCAACTTCGAACTCATCTACAAAACCTGACCGAACAACCGCCCCGCCGCCCGCGCCCGCCCGCCCGCCGCCCATTTTTACGCGCCGCTTCGCGGCGCGAAATGGAACCTCTGCGCCGCACGATGGAAAAACATCGTGACTTCCAATCATTGGAAAATTGCGCAACGGAAACTTCCAATGATTGGAAAAGTCGCAGCGCGCGACGCAGGCTATTTTGCGCTACTGGAATTTCAGCGGTGGCAGCTTGAAAACTTCGGGTTTCGCCGCGCGCTGGAGTCCGCCGTACCAGATGACCGCGAAGTTGAACGATGCAAAGCCCGGTTCGAGACCGACCGCCTCGAAATCAAACGCAGCGCGATTTTGAAACGGCAGCACGTCGAGAAGATGGCAGCGGCGCATCGCGGCGAACCCGTGGCCCCGGTCGGTCGCCAGGCTCTGGCCGCGAAAAAGGTGGTCGAATTTCTTCAGCGAGCACCACGCGAAGCCGAAATGGTCCTCGGTTCCGGTTCCCTGCCATGCGGCGTGCTGGTCGTCGTCCAGCCAGATCATCGGATCGCCCTCGCCCCACCAGCCAGGCGAATTGTATTCGACGCGCAAAGCACAACCAGCGATCCGGCCGGCGCCATCGGCGCGCAAAAGCGAAAGGCGCTGGCGCCTTTCGATCGGCACGCGAGGGAAGTCGAGTTCGCGCGCATGGAAATACAGCGGGTGGCCGGCTTGCGATTCAGCGGTGGAAAAAATCTTCACGGTCGCGCGGTGCGGTTCACCGCCACGGTTGACGCAGGCCAGTTCCGCATGTTGCTGCCACGGCATGAACCAGCGTAAATCGACCGTCGAACCGCGGACTTCGGCGGGCAGCGATGACGCCATCTCGAAATTTGTCGAGACGCCGGCAAGTCCCGACAACGAACAGTCCATCGCTGGTTCCGCCGATGGATCGTCCCACGACGCTCGCAGCTCAAGATCGCGGAGATTCTTTCGATCCGGCGCATCGAAAACAATCCGCGTAATCGCGCCGGCGGCGGCGCGGGTGAAAAGATTCGACGCAGCCCCCGGCGGCAAATCCAGCTCGATGGTTTCCGGTTTCTCGCCGGTGCGCGCGGCCGAAAATATGCGGACGGGATCGCTCAGGGCCGCGCAATCGCGCCAATGTTTGCGGACATCTTCCGGATTGAAAGATTCGACACCGGAACCCGCAGGCAGCGCCCGCCACGCGATCTGATAGAAGAGTTCGGCGAGGTTCTCGCGCTTCGGGACGACGATTGCGATGCGCGCATAACGGCGGTGTGGAATCGGAAAATGCAGGTTTAAGCCACCTGCCGTTTCGCCTGCCCATGGCGGGGAAAGTCCGGCGAATTTACCAAGCAGGAAGTCCGCCATCGGCATCACGGCGCAGGCGGCGCGCTCGTCATCAACATACAGCCGCAATTCGCCCACGGGATTCGCCGACCAAAACCACGTGAACGCGCCCGGGCCGCGGACTTCCGCCAGCGTCGCCTCGACGCCGTTCGTCACGTCGTTGACGCGAAGAAAAAATCCGTGATCCAGATCGCCGAGGACTTTGGGAGCCAGGTCGGCCAGCATCGTCTTCGAACCGTCGGCGGCGCTCGAAAAAAGCCGGGCAGTCTCACCGTCTCGAACGGGCGCGGCCAGATGCGCTGGATCGAGCGCTTCCACGATCAGACTCCAGCACGTGACGACTCCGGAGGGGTGAACTGTTTCATGTCCGCGCGTTGAATTTGCCGACACCGCGAGGACCGCGGCGAGAATCGAGAATGTGCGTCGCATTTCGTGTCACACCGCCGCGGGCGAAATCTGCTCACTGATTTCTGGTCGCAGGTGGAAACGGAATATCACAGCGCAAAAGTTCGCAGGTATTTGTCGATGTTCGCTGCGGTGCGCTTGCCGTCGCCCATTGCGAGAATGACGGTGGCCGCGCCGCGCACGATGTCGCCGCCGGCGAAGACGCCGGGCTTGCTGGTCATGTTGCCGGCATCAATGATGATGTAGCCCTTGTCGCTGACTTTCAGATCGGGCGTGGTTCTTGTGAGCAGCGGATTGGCACGCACGCCGATGGCTTCGATGACAACATCGCACGGGATTTCGAAATCGGAATCCGGCACCGGCATGGGACGCGCACGGCCGGATGCGTCGGGCGGGCCGAGTTCCATTCGCTGGCAGCGCAGCGCGCGGACCCAGCCTTCGGCGTCGCCTTCGATGGCAAGCGGATTGGTGATGAACTTGAAATTCACGCCCTCTTCCTCGGCATGGATGATTTCTTCGACACGCGCGGGCATTTCAGTGCGCGAGCGGCGATAGACGAGCGTGGCCTCGCTCGCACCGAGCCGCCGAGCCGTACGCACGGCGTCCATCGCGGTGTTGCCGCCACCGACCACGACGACGCGGCCGGGCTTGAGCACGGGCGTTTCGGAATCGGGGTCGTAGGCCTTCATCAGGTTGACGCGCGTCAGATATTCGTTGGCGCTGTAAACGCCCTTGAGATTCTCGCCGTCAATGCCGAGGAACACGGGAAGGCCCGCACCGTTGGCGATGAAGACGGCGTGGAAGCCGTCCTCTTTCATGAGCGCGTCAATGGTGCGCGTGCGGCCAACGATGAAATTGCATTTGATCTTCACACCCAGTTTTTCGAGCGACTCGACTTCGCGGCGGACGATTTCTTTCGGCAGACGAAATTCGGGAATGCCATAAACGAGCACGCCGCCGGGTTTGTGGAAGGCCTCAAAAATTGTGACGGCATGACCGCACTTCGCGAGTTCGCCCGCGCAGGTGAGGCCCGCGGGACCGCCGCCAACCACGGCAACTTTGCGTCCGGTGGGCACGAAGTTCGGTTTCGCGTCTTCGAGATGTTCGCGCGCCCAGTCGGCAACGAAGCGTTCGAGATAGCCGATGGCGACGGGTTGGCCTTTCTTGCCACGGATGCAGAGCACCTCGCATTGCTTTTCCTGCGGACAGACGCGGCCGGAGATTTGCGGCAGCGCGTTGTCTTTTCTCAGAATGCCTGCAGCGCCGGGCAAATCGCCGGACGCGAGTTTCATGATGAAACCGGGAATGTCTATCTGAACGGGGCAGCCCTGAATGCACTTCGGGTCCTTGCAGTCGAGGCAGCGCTGCGCTTCGCGGATGGCGATCTGTTCGGGCAGGCCGAGGTTGACCTCGGAAAAACCGCGGGCGCGTTCATCAGGATTGCGAGCGGGCATGTGCTGGCGCTCGATTTTCATACGTTCGGCTTTGTTGGGAAGAGTGGTCATAGGTGCCTTGTCATTTGTCATTGGTTTCAAACTGTCATTTGGAGTTCGTCGCCCGGCATTATTTTCCGATGCCGATTTTGCAGGCGTGGCGATCCGTTGAGGTTTTTTCCTGCTTGCGATAAGTTTTCTGGCGTTCGGAAAGTTCCTTGAAATCGACCTGATGTGCGTCGAATTCCGGGCCGTCCACGCAGGCGAAAAGCATCTTGCCGCCGATTTGCACGCGGCAGCCGCCACACATTCCGGTGCCGTCAACCATCACGGGATTCAACGAGGCGATGGTGTGGATTTTCAGCGAACGCGTGACCTCGGCCACCGCGCTCATCATCGGCACGGGGCCTGCGCAGATCACGAGGCGGACGGGCGTCTCGGTTTCGTCAATCAACTGTTTGAGCCTCACGGTGACGAAGCCTTTGAAGCCGTGGCTGCCGTCGTCGGTGCAGGGAAGAACCGCATCGCAAACCGCGCCGAGTTCTTTTTCGAGAATGACGTAAGGCTTGCTGCGCCCGCCGATGATGGCGGTGACTTTGTTGCCGAGCGCCTTGAGCGCGGCGGCCTGCGGATAAACGACGGCGGTGCCGACGCCGCCGCCGACGAGTACGGCATGGCCGACAAAACCGATTTCGGTCTGGTGGCCCAGCGGGCCGGCGACATCGCTCATCTCCTGCCCCGGTTCGAGCGCGCACAGGTGGCGCGTGCCAACGCCGACGGCCTGAATGATGAGCGTGAGCGTACCACTCGCGCGATCCGAGTGGGCGATGGTGAGCGGAATGCGTTCGCTTTGGGAGTGGGCGCGAACAATCACGAACTGGCCCGGTCCGGCGTTACGGACAACATCCGGCGCTTCGACAACAAGACGGCGGACTTCCGGCGCAAGCCATTCCGCTTCGACAACACGATGACTCATTTATGTGGTTCCTTTGAAAATTGCATGGCGCGAATATAGCAGCGTCCCCGCCGGCGTACATAGTCTGTGTTGACCGACGGATGACAAAAATTGACTTTCGTATGCCACGCATCGCGCAACCACACCGCTGAGAAGTCAGCAGGGGAAACCCTGAATCAACGGGGAAAATGCATCTGCCCATTTACCCGTGCCGCATCGCGGCGTAGTTTCCACCGCTCAATTTGATGACGAACAGACCAGACGGTAATAAAATTGAATTGAAGAAATTCAGCGACACCGCGGCGATGACCGACGCCGTGGCCGCCTTGCTGCGGGCGCATTTGTGCCCGGCGACGGACGCGAAGTGCCGCGCGGTGATGCTTTCCGGAGGAACCACGCCGGTGGCGGCCTACGAAAGAATTTCCGCCACACCTTTTGCCGTTGATTCGAATGTCCGGATTTTGTTCAGCGATGACAGGCACGTTCCACCGGAAGATCCAGCGAGCAATTATGGCCGCGTTCTTCCGATGCTCCGCGCACTCAAAATTCCCGACACCCGCGTGACGCGCGTACGCGGCGAATTGCCGCTGGACGATGCCGTCACCCACTACGAATCGGATTTGCGCGCGCTGCTCGGCGGCGGTTGCCGCGTCAAACTCGGCCTGCTCGGTCTCGGGGCGGACGGACACACCGCGTCGCTGTTTTCTGCCGAGCAGATCGCTCTTGCCCGGGAGCGGCTGGCCATCGGAGTGCAGCGTCCGGATGGCATGTATGGCGTGAGTGCGACGCCGGATTTCTTTGCCCGTGTGGAGCAGATCATTTTTCTGGTGGCCGGCGCGGACAAGCGGGACGCGTTGAGAAAACTGCTCCGTGATCCGTGCAGCATTCCTGCGGGCCTGGCGATCAGAAACCACCCGCGGGTTGAAGTGTGGGCCGACATCGCGGCGTCATCGGTGGATTGAGCCGGCCTTGGTCGAATCCTCCGGTTCATACGCATCACTCATGACTTTCCCTGATGCGAAGGTCGGAGAGCGATTCTTCCAAGAAGTGATAATTTTGTGCATAGGCGATCATGACTGAATCAGGCCATTCGAGAGTTCTTTTGCTTACTGCGATGCTCGTCGCGGTGACAGGAGTGGGCTTCTTTTTCATCGGAAAACACCAGGGCAAGGTAACCGGGCGGCGCAGCGAGCGACAGCGCGACCAGGGCGCCATCACAACGGGGCCTTGGGGAGCGCTTCGCTATTGGAATTCGCAGCTCGAAATGCCGCCGGGAATGATCGCGCAGGAATCAAAGCCCGTTCTGATGACGCGCTGGTATTTCGGCGCGGCGTCACCGGGCATAATCGAGAAGATCCTGATCGATTCCGGGTTGTCTTCCGGGGCCATTTCGAAGTTGATGGCCACGCTGCAAACCTGGCCAACCGGCGGCTATGTGATGGAGCCGCCGGATGATCTTGTTCTGGCCGTTCCTCCGGAGGCGCGCAAGAAACTTTACCATCAGTTGAAGCAGTGGCCGTTGAATGCGGCGATCAGCATGCCCACGAGATTCGAGAAGATCGGCAAGCGCGACTGGCTTGACCAGGCCGACATTTCGCCGAAAACGGCCGATCTCGCGCGACAGTTGATTTACCGCGAAGGCGACACGCAACTGTTCGTGGATTATGATATCGTGTTGCGAAGCATCAGCGACAACCGCGAAGCCCGCGAGTTCGTGCGCACGATGACGCGGCAGAATTGCATCATGGGCAGCCTGGTCGTTCGGCCCGAAGACAGCCTCGATGAGCTGGCGGCCTACTGGGGCCGCGGCGGTCGCGAGAACGACGTGCGCACGCTGCTTGAATCGGCGCGCTGGTCCGATGCGAGCCACGAAATTCCGATCCTGCTGCTGCTGCCCAGATTTGCGCGAGACCGGCTTTATCGCTACCGGCGGGACGACGACCCGGTGCTGGCCAACTGCCATTATTCGTCGGTCAATTTTTTTTTCCGGACTCCCAACAACGCCTACACGAACCTCGAAGTCTGCTCGCAAAAGATCGACACCGATTACCAGCCCGTGACCGACGGCAGCCGCCAGTTGGGCGATATTGTCATGCTGATGATCGGCGAACACTCCGTGGTCCACTCCTGCAACATCGTCGCCGGCGACATCGTCTTCACCAAGAACGGCACCGCGCAGGGCCAGCCCTGGGTTCTGGCGGACCTCAAGCAGATCGTGAACTACTTTTCCATCGAGCAACCGGTCACCATCCGCATCGTCCGCAGCAAGGAATTTGCGAAATGATTGGCAATCGATCCGCCATCCTTGAGATGTTCGCGCGCTTTTTTTCGCGTTGCCGCAGACTTCCAATGATTGGAAGTCTGCGGGGCCGGTTTTCCCAATGATTGGAAGTTTGCAGGCAAGATAATGAAGTTTTCGAAACGAACATATTTTTTCATGGCGATCGCGCTGGTCGCCGCGGCGGCAGGCCTCATCGGATTTTCCGCGGGGGAAAATCGCGGCGAATCCTTGCAGAAGCCCGGCGCGGAGAACCGGGACAGCTCGAAATTTCTCGAGGGGCCGTGGGGCCGCATCCGTTTTTGGAACAGCATGCTCGAAATGCCGCGCGAGATGATCGCGCTGGAAAACCCGCCGGCGCCGGCCACGCAATGGTTTTTCGGTTTCAAGACACTGCCCGAAGTCGTGCAGACGTTGCGCGATTGCGGGCTGGGCGAAGATTTCGCCGGCAAGCTGGCCGCGACGGCCCAGGCATGGCCCGACGGCGGCTTCGTCCTCGATCCGGCCGATTTTCTGATCACGCAAATTCCGCCCTCCGCGCGCGCCAGAATCTATGCAGTGCTCGGCAAGTGGCCGCAGAACCCGACGATCGCCGCGTCGGGACGCTTCGAAAAGATCGGCCTGCACGACTGGCTCGATGAATCCGAACTTTCGCCCGCGACCGACGATCTGGTCCGGCGCCTCATCTATCGCAAGGGCGGCGTCGAATTTTTCACCGACTATGATCTGGTGATGCGCAAGCTCAGCGACAAGCGGGAAAAGACCGAGTTCCTCCGCACGATGTCGCGGCAGAATTGCGTCATGGGCTGCCTGGTGGTCCGCCCCGGCGACGATCTTGACCGGCTGGCCGAATACTGGGGCCGCGGCGGCCGCGAGCGCGATGTGCGCACGCTCCTGGAATGCGCGCGGCTTTCCGACGCGCGCCACGAAATCTCGCTGCGCGCGCTCATGCCGGACTTTGTCCGCGACCGCATGTATCGCTACCGCCACGAGGCCGACCCGCCGGCGGTCAACTGCCACTATTCAACCATGAATTTCTTCACCGCATATCCGGACAACTGCTTCACCAGTCTCGCCACCTGCGCCCAGACCATTGACCGCGACTACCACATGGTCACCGACGGCAGCCGCCAGTTCGGCGACATCGTCCTGCTGATGTCCGGCGAGCGCGAAGTCGTCCACACCTGCAACATCGTGGCCGGAAATCTGGTCTTCACCAAAAACGGCAACTCGCAGGGCCAGCCGTGGATCATCGCAGACCTCGGCGAGCTGCTGGATTATTTCTCCGCGGACCAGCCCGTCACCACGCACATCGCGCGCCGCAACAGCCCCGTCGCCGGTATGTGAACTGCACGGCGCATTGCTTGGTGTTTGCTTTTTGCGCCGGTTTCATGCTCTTTGTTCCGCGTCTCCACCGACATGAAGCTGATTGACAAATATCTGTTGCGGACCGTCGTCGTGCCATTGATCTACTGCCTGATGGCCTTCGCGATGATTTCCATCCTGCTGGACCTGTTCGACAACCTCGGCGACTTCATCGAGGCCGGCACGCCGATCCCGCTGGTTGCGCTCTACTACGCGAATCTGCTTCCCTCCATCCTCTACCGCATCGTGCCGGTCGCCGTCATGCTCGCCGTCATCTACGCGCTGTATCAGCTCAGCAAGAACAACGAACTGACCGCCATGCGCGCCTGCGGCATCAGCCTCAACCGGATGATGCTCCCGCTGATCATCCTCGGCCTGTTCATCAGCGTGACGGTGCTTGCCGTCAACGAAACCGTCGGCCCGTCCTCCGCCTACTGGTGCCACCAGTTCCTGCGCGAACAGCGCAGCGACCCCAACCGCGCGCACTTCGCCCAGATCGCCTTCAAGAAAGAGAAGGGCAACCGCTACTGGTACATCAACCGGTTCGACACCCGCGATTTCAGCATGACCGGCATCGAAATCATCCAGATGCGCGACCGCGGCAGCAACGAACTTTCCAAAATCCGCGCCGAGGGCGGCGCCTGGCTGGACAAAAGCTGGATCTTCACCAACGTCACCGTCCAGGCCTACGACGAAGACGGCGCCCCGCACGGAGCGCCGGAATTTTCCGCCACCCGCGAAATGACCGAACTGAACGAGCGGCCCCAGGATTTCCTGAACGAGATCAAAGACCCCGAATACCTCTCCGCCTTCGAGCTGATCCGCTACGTCAAAGTCCACCGCAACCTCGAGCCGCGCGCCGTCGCCGCCACCTACACCGACCTGCACAACCGCCTCGCCTTCCCGTGGGCCTGCTTCGTCGTCGTCCTGCTCGGCATCCCCGTCGGCACGCACACCGGCCGCAAGGGCGTCCTGCCCGCCGTCGCCTTCTCCCTGCTCATGCTCGGCTCCTACTACGGCCTCATGATGTTCGGCCTCGCGATGGGCAAGAGCATGACCGTGGCCCCCTGGGTCGGCGGCTGGCTCCCCATCATCGTGTACCTCACCGTCGGCTTCGGCCTCGTCGCCCGCCTGCGCTGAAGCCGCGCCACGCCGCGGCCGCCATCGCCACTTTCCAATCATTGGAAATTTCCGCCCCCGGTCTTTTCCAATCATTGGAACCCGCCGCGCCGCCGCATTCGCGGTTTCATGCTGACGATGTATGTTACCCGCAATAAATGGCGGCCTCGAACCCGCGTGGGTTCCGCACGGCGGCCAAAAATAAAAAGGGAGCAGAAACGATGAAATGGAAATTGTTGGTTGCAGTGGCAACTGTCGCGACGTTCGTCTCGGCGAGCGTACGCGCCGAGGATGCCAAGAAGGCCGAGGAAGTGACCGTGAAGGGCGAAGTGCTCGACATGGCCTGTTATCTTGACCACGGCGCGCACGGCGAAAAACACAAGGGATGCGCCGAGACGTGCATCGAAAGCGGACTGCCCGTCGGCATCAAGGCCGAAGACGGCACCGTCTATCTCCTCGTCGGCGAGCACAAGCCGATGAACAAGGAACTCGCCAAGCACGCCGCCGAAACGATCACCGTCAAGGGCAAGAAAGTTTCCCGCGACGGCATCAACATGATCGAGAACGCCGAGATCGTTCCCTAGTCGGACGCCCGCACAGGCGGGCCGCAGCACGATGGGCGCAGAATTCCACCAATGGCTGTTGCATATCCGGCAGCCGGAATATGTCCACGTGCTGCTCAATCCCCTGCCGATCTACGGCAGCGCCCTCGGCGCGTTCGGCCTGCTGGTCGGACTGCTGGCGCGCAGCCGTGGCGCGCAGGGGATTTCCTTTTTGCTCATCATCCTCGTCTGCCTCAGCGCCTGGCCCGTCGCCGAATTCGGCGAATCCGGCTACGACCGCGTCCTCGCCATGAGCAACGCCGACGGCCAGGAATGGCTCAAGCTCCACGCCCACCGCGCCGGCAACCTGCTCTTCATCTTTTACGTCACCGCCGCCGCCGCCGCCGCCTCGCTCCTCGCCATGCGCTACCGCCCCGCGAAGCTGAAATTGCTCGCCATCATCACGCTCGTCCTCGCCATCGCATCGGCCATCGCCGCCGCCTCCATCGGCGACGCCGGCGGACAAATCCGCCACACCGAATTCCGCGACGGCCCCCCGCCCGCGAATCTGCGGATTCACGACGAACAGAAATAGCCCGCTCACTTATCCGATCTTCGTTAGTGTCCATGCCCGTCCATTCGTGGATTCCAATCATTGGAACTTAGGGACGCTCATTCTTCCAATCATTGGAAAAGACCGGACCGTGATTTGCCAATCATTGGAAAGTGCGAACGCGACAACTACCAATCATTGGAACTTCTGGAACCTTGACGTCCCGCCAATCCGGCCTGGCATCCGCAGTCAGGCGGCTCGCGCATGAGCGTCCGTTCCCCGTGCGCGGACCTCTGAGCCGGAACAACCAACCTTTGCGCCATGCGCGAGCAGGAGCCTGCCCGGGAGCAGGAGCCTGCGGGTTTGCACCCAACGCTTCGAGCCTTGCAGGCAAAGCTTTTTGCCTTGCGAGTCGAGCTACGCAGCCTTGCGCGCGAAGCTTTTTGCCTTGCGAGCAAAGCTCCCCAGCCTTGCGCGCGAAGCTATTTGCCTTGCGAGCAAAGCCCCCCAGCCTTGCGTGCGAAGCTTTTTGCCTTGCGAGCAAAGCTCCCCAGCCTTGTGCGCAAAGCCTTTTGCCTTGCGAGCAAAGCTCTCCAGCCTTGCGCGCAAAGCTTTTTGCCTTGCGTGCAAAGCTCCTGACCCTTGCGCGCAAAGCTTTAAGTGTCAATAACGGCAGATATTTACATGATAGACCAACCGGACCCTTCGATTCCACCCATCCGACCCCCGGCGCTGACGTCCACGACACCGAAATCCACGCCGCCGACAATAAACGCGCAGTGATGAAAGCCTGTGGCCGTGGGTTTCAACCCACGGTTGGATCCCGGATCGCCGCCCCCGGCCGCAGCGCCGCGCAGCGACACGATTGACTCCTCATTTCCCAACCATTGGAGAAGATCATGAACGAAAACTTCCAATCATTGGGCGATAAACTGAGAATGGGGTCAGTCGCTAAGTTAGACTGAGAATGGGGTCAGTCGCTAAGTTAGCAGTTAATGAAAGAGTCGAACCCGCCGCCGGAGATTGCTCATCCCCGGTTCGCCCGCTGTGGCAAGTCGTCTTCTGATGAATTCCCGTGAGAAGTTCCCAATGCCCGGCAAACCGAAAACGACATGGGAGAAATCTATGAAGCTGATCCTCATCACAGCCTGCTCCGCCCTCGCGGCGGTTTTCGTCGCGCGCGCCGTTGAATCCCAAACAATCGAAAATTCGGTCGGCATGAAGCTGGTGCGGATCGAGGCGGGTTCGTTTCAGATGGGGCAGGACGGACCGGCGGCGGATTACAAAATGGAGAAGCATCCGGCGAAGTTCGACGACGCGGACTGGGACGAGCGGCCGGTGCATCGCGTGACGATCAGCGCGCCGTTTTTCATGGGCGCGACGGAGGTGACGCTCGGCCAGTACTGGAAATTCAAGCCGGAGTTTCGCGAAGGCAAAGGCGCGGACGATGACGCGGCGACGGGATTGAGCTGGGATGACGCGGTGAAGTTTTGCGCGTGGCTTTCGGCCAAGGAAAAAAAGAATTACCGGCTGCCGACGGAAGCGGAGTGGGAATATGCGTGTCGCGCCGGATCGCAGTCGCTGTTCAACACCGGCGCTTCGCTGCCGGACGATTTCCAGAAATGGTGCGGCGATGCGGGCACGCGCGAGCGGTATTTCAAGGACGGAAAGCTGCCGAAGGAATACCGGCTGATCACAGGCAAGCCCGATCTCCGCGTCGCGCAAATGCCGGCGAATGCGTGGGGACTTTTCGACATGCACGGCAATGCGACGGAATGGTGCAACGATTGGTACGGCCCGTACGAGGCGGGCGATCAGGTTGATCCGCTCGGCCGCAGCGACGGCGATTTTCGCGTGTTCCGCGGCGGGAGTCATTCGGAATTTACGCGCCTGCTGCGTTCGGCAAATCGCAGCGCGTGGCTGCCGCAGGCCGCGAACGACAAAACGGGATTCCGCGTTGTGCTTGGCGAAATGCCGCGCGGCAAACTGCTGCCGCCGCCACCGCCGCCGCTGAACATGCGCGACGTGGATCAAAGCGTCGCGAAGATTGCGCTGCCGCCCGCGGATGTTCCGTTTTTTTCGGGACCGACGCCGTTCGTAAAGATTCCGTCGAATTCGTGCGGCCCGATGTTTTCGTGGCACAACCACAGCCCGTCGATCGCGGAATGTCCGAACGGCGATTTGCTGGCCGTCTGGTATTCGTGCGTGGACGAGGGCGGAACCGAGTTGTGCAATGTCGCCAGCCGTCTGCGCCGCGGCGCAACCGAATGGGAACCGGCATCGCCGTTTTGGGACGGCCCGGACGTGAACGACCACGCACCGAAAATCTGGTGGGACGGCGACAAAACGATTTTCCATTTCGCGCGCGGCTATTCCGAAAACATCGTCCGCACCTCGACCGACAACGGCGCGACGTGGTCGAAGGCGCGCGTCATTCAACCGCACGGCGAATTCGGCAACCAGCTCATCAGGCTGAAAGACGGCACGCTCGTCATCAGCCACGACTCGCGACAATGCAGCCTCGTCTTCAGCAAGGACGGCGGGCAGACGTGGAATTACAACGACGTGGCGAAGCGCGCGAACGATTTCCGCCCCGGCGGAAAGGGCTTTCGTTATCCGGGCATTCACGCGCCGATCGTCGAACTCGCCGACGGGCGCATCATGGCGATCAGCCGAAATGATCAGGTCGAGGATCAGGGGAAATTCGGATTCAAAACGCCCGCGAGTTTCACGAGCGATCTCGGAAAGACGTGGACCTACGAGGCGACGGAATTTCCCGCGATCAGCAGCGTGCAGCGCGCGGTGCTGATGCGATTGAAAGAAGGCCCGCTGCTGCTGTGTTCGTTCACCGACCAGCGGCGCGACTGGAACAAGCGGAAGGGAATGAAATTCAAAACCGCGGACGGAAACGAATTCACCGGCTACGGACTTTTCGCCGCGCTCTCATTCGACGAAGGCAAAACCTGGCCCGTCAAAAAACTCATCACGCCCGGCGGCCCCGAACGCATCGCGCCCTCGATTGACCGCAGCGAATTCACGATCAGCGACACGATGGCGGAAAGCTGCGGCTACCTCGCCGCCGTTCAGACGCGCGACAACCGCGTCCAACTCATCTCCAGCAAGAATCACTATGTCTTCAATCTTGCCTGGCTGAAACAAATCCCGCCCGTTCCGGGGAAATAATACGTCATCGTGAGCGGCCGGGCTGTGTTCTGTCCCCGCGCAAGGTGCGGGCGGCGGGCGTGGATGTTCTACGATTTCGCCACGCCATCTTTTCGGTCTTCGTTTTGAAAATCATGCACCAGTCGGGGCTGTGCAATTTCCGCGAAGACCGTCCGGAATGTTTCGACAGAAACACCGTTCATCAGAAACGAGATTTTTCTGTGGAGATAGTCAGGGTCATGAATGATCCGGGGAAACAACAGCAGCGTCACCGGAATGTCGTGTTTGGCCAGCGTGTACATCAGGTTGTAGTACTTGAAGGTCAACACTTGCTCCTGCTGTTCCGGCTTGTCGGTCTGCCAGAGGCCTCCCGGGACTTCCACCAGCGGACCGTTGCCGGCGTGCATCTTGTTGGTGACATGCCTGCGGCTTTCGGCGGCGGAATAGAGGTCGCGCATCGGGATGATGGCATGCTCGATGATAATGTCGTTGTTCGCCAGCACCTCATCGAGATAGACGCAAAACCAGGGGGTTTTCACAATGTATGGAGCGTTTGGATCGCGGATATCCAGTTCCATTCCGGCGTTGCAATATTGATGAACGCCCGTTGAGTTGTTCGCAAACCCCGTGTCCAGACCCAGGGACGTGAAGAGTTGAACCAAAAAGGTGGTTCCCGCCCGGCCCGTTCCCGAAATAATAATATGTTTCTTCGACATTAGTTGTCTTCTCCGCGCAACAGCCAGTGCATGCATCCGGCGATCTCGAATTTATCCATGCACTCGCCCAAGGATTCCACATCATTTTTTCACCGCCGCATAGCCCCGAATATTTGACCGACAAACTGCCCGACGAGGTTGGCCTCAGGCTTCCATCTTCTTTCGACACTGAAGGGATTGTGACCGGCAGCGCGCACGCCATGCACTGAATGCCCACGATGAGTTCCAATCATTGGGAAAAATCGCTCCCGGCTTTTCCAATCATTGGAAATCTGCGATGAAGGGAACACGGAGCGCTTGAAATGAAAAACGTTCAGTCAATGACCGCCGGCCTGCTGACCCTGCTCACCGCCGCTGTTGCGTTCGGAGCGGACAAGAATCCGTCCGCATATTCGCTGCGCGTCAGCACGGATCGCACGAACGCGATTTACCGTCGCGGCGAAATGGTGACGTTCGCCATCGCCGTTTCGCTGAACGGCAACCCGGTGGACGACGCGAAAGTGAAGTGGACGATTTCGAAGGACGGCAAAGATCTGAAGCGCGAAGGCGAGGCGAAGCTTTCGAATGGCATCGCCGTCGTTTCCGGTTCGCTCGATGAACCGGGCTTCCTGCAATGCCGCGTGGACATCAAGCCGCCGGGTGAAAAACTGAAATCACTTCGTGCGAGCGCGGCGATTGATCCGCTCGACATCAAACCGAGCCTGCCCGCGCCGGATGATTTCGACACGTTCTGGGCCGCGGAGAAAAAGAAGCTCGCCGCGATTCCGATGAATGTGCGGATGACGCCGGTGAAATCGCCGGTCGCAGGTATCGAATGTTTCGATGTGCAAGCCGATGGACTCGGCGGACCGTTGTCCGCGTATCTCGCGCGGCCCGTTGGCGCGAGATCGAACAGCCTTCCTGCGATTGTCCTGACGCACGGGGCCGGCGTCGCAAGCTCGCGTCTGAGCATCGCGGCGAAGTGGGCCGCCGACGGTTTGCTCGCGCTCGACTTCAACGCCCACGGTTTGCCAAACGGAAAACCGAAGGAATTTTACGACGGCCTGATCCACGGCGAGCTGAAGGAATATTTCTGGAAGGGCCGTGATTCGCGCGACGACATTTTCTTTCGCACGCTTTTTCTTCGGCTACAGCGCGCGATGGATGTCGTCACCGCACAACCGGAATGGGACGGCAAACGTCTGATCGTGTGCGGCCGAAGCCAGGGCGGAGGACAGGCCATCGTTGCGGGAGGACTCGACCCGCGCGTGACGTTCGTCGCCGCGGAAATTCCGGCCTTCTGCGATCACACCGGCATCGTCGCGGGCCGCATCAACGGCTGGCCGCGGCTCATTCCGAACGACACCGAAAAGCCGGAGGAGAAAGCGATCAACGCGGTCCGCTATTACGACGCGATGAACTTCGCCGCGCGCACGAAGGCGCAGGCGTTCATCACCACCGGCTTCATTGACATCGTGTGCCCGCCAACCGGTGTCTATGCCGCCTACAACCAGCTTGCCGGCAAGAAACAAATCTGGCCGCACCTCGACACCGGTCACATCAGCAAACACGAATACGAAGACCGCGTGCGCGAAGAAGTGCTCGCCTGTCTCAAGGAATCGCCGCGATGATTCGCGCGCGCAAACTTCCAATGATTGGAAAACACGGACACGCAAGTTTCCAATCATTGGAAGTACGATGAGATTCTGAGATAAGAACGCTGATCGTCAGCCTGAAAACAAAAACAAGGATTCTTTCGCCGTGAAATATCGCATCTTCTTTTGGGCCATCACGTCGGCGCTCGCCGGGTTTCTGTTCGGCTTCGACACGGTTGTGATTTCCGGCGCGGAGCAGAAAATTCAGGCGCTCTGGGGACTGAGCGCTGGGATGCACGGGCTGGCGATGGGCAGTTTCACGCACTGGATTTTTGCGGCGTTGCTGACCACGTTTTTCCCGACGATGGTCAAGGCGTTCGCTCCGGGCTACATCTTTTTGTTTTTCTGTTTCATGATGGTGCTGCAACTCGTCTGGGTGAAATTCTTCTTGCCCGAAACCAAGGGCATTTCGCTCGAGGCGATGCAACACAAGCTGGGCATTGAATGAAATACAAAGTCATCGGCATCGGCGAAATTCTTTGGGATTTGCTGCCCTCGGGCAAACAACTCGGCGGAGCGCCGACGAACTTCGCCTACCATGCTCACGCACTCGGCGCCGACGCTCGCGTCGTTTCACGCGTAGGCAAAAGTGCGCTCGGCCACGAAATTCTAGATCGTCTCCGCACGCTCGGTTTGCCGACAGATGGCGTGGGCGTGGATGCAGCCTCACCAACCGGAACAGTGACCGTTGAAGTTCAGCCCGATGGCCAGCCACGATTCACGATTCATGAAAACGTCGCCTGGGATCGCATCAGCATTGATGACACCTCGCTTGAATTTGCCGCTCACGCAGACGCAATTTGTTTCGGCAGTCTCGCGCAACGTTGCGATATTTCTCGCGCGGCGATTCGCCAGTTCGTCTCCCGAACGCCGGCCAGTACTTTGCGCGTTTTCGACATAAATTTGCGCCAACATTTCTATTCGCGCCAAATCATCGAGTCTTCGCTCACGCTGGCCAATGCGCTCAAACTGAACGACGCGGAACTGCCCGTACTCGCCGACATGTTCAATCTCTCAGGCGACGCATGTGCGCAAATCGCCGTGCTCGCGAAGCGTTTTGATTTGCGCGCCGTCGCGCTCACGCGCGGCGCAAATGGCAGCCTGTTGTTGGCCGATGACGTCTGGTCGGAGCATCCCGGCTTGCGCGTAAAAGTCGTTGACGCCGTCGGCGCGGGCGATGCTTTCACCGCTGCATGGACACTCGGTCTTCTCGCCCGGCAGCCGCTGGACGAAATCAATCGCCGCGCAAATGAACTGGCAGCGTTCGTCTGCACGCAATCAGGAGCCACGCCTTTGTTGCCGCAAAATTTGAAGGAACTATTTCAAAGGGAATCGTCATGAAAAAGCTAACATCCATTCTCGTACTTGGTTTTGCTCTTATCGCGCGCGCGGCGGACGACATCGTGATCGCGGACTTTGAGGGCAAGGATTACGGGGCCTGGAAGGCCGATGGCGCGGCGTTTGGGCCGAGGCCGGCGCAGGGAACGCTGCCGCATCAGATGGAGGTCAGCGGGTTCGCCGGGCACGGGTTGGTGAACAGTTTTTATGGCGGCGATAAATCAACCGGGACGCTTACTTCGCCGGAATTCAAGATCGAGCGAAAGTTCATCACGTTCCTGATCGGTGGCGGCGGCTGGGCGGGCACGACGTGCATGAACCTGATCGTCGGCACGAATATCGTGCGCAGCGCGGTCGGGCCAAACGTGGTGGAGGGCGGAAGTGAGGCGCTCGATCCCGCGTCGTGGGATGTTTCGGAATTCGCCGGACAGACGGCGCGCATCGAGATTGTGGACAATGCGACGGGAGGGTGGGGGCACATCAACGTTGACCAGATCGTACAGAGCGATCGCGCGCCAAAGGTCGTGGCGAAGCCTGGGACTCGCGAGCGCGAGATTGTGCTCGATAAAAAATATCTGCTCTTCCCCGTGGCGAACGGGTCGAAGAAAGCGAAGAAGGAAATCGCGTCCGTGATCGTGAACGGCGAGGTCGTGCGCAAATTCGATATCGATATGTCCGAAACGCCGGACTGGTTCGCTCAGCTCGATGTGAGCACGTGGCAGGGAAAGAAAGCTGTGATCCGCGTCGAGAAAATCCCAGAGGATTCGAAGGCCTTGGACCTGATCGCGACCTCGGATTCGCTTTGGCACGCCGATGAGATTTATCGCGAGCCGTTGCGCGGGCAGTTTCATTTCTCGCCGCGACGCGGATGGAACAACGATCCGAACGGGATGGTCTTCGCAGACGGCGAATATCATCTCTACTTCCAGCACAACCCGTACGGCTGGCCGTGGGGCAACATGCACTGGGGCCTCGCGACGAGCACTGACATGGTCCACTGGCACGAGCAGCCGATTGCGATTTATCCGCACGGGTATGGCGACTGGGCTTTCAGCGGCAGCGCGGTCGTTGACAAAAACAACACGAGCGGATGGAAAAAGGGAACGAACGATTTGATTGTCGCGGCATTCACCAGCACCGGCCGCGGCGAGTGCGTCGTCTATTCGACCGACGGCGGATGCACGTTCACCGAATACGAAGGAAATCCCGTCGTGAAAAATCAGGGACGCGATCCGCGATTGCTCTGGCATGAGCCGTCGAAGCAGTGGGTGATGGCGGTCTATGATGAATTCGAGGGAAAGAAATACATCGCGTTCCACACCTCGCCCGATTTGAAAACGTGGACATTCCAGAGTCGCATCGCCGATTTCTTCGAGTGCCCCGACATCTTCCCGCTCGGCGACAAATGGATCCTGACCGCCGCCAGCAGCGATTACATGATCGGGCAATTCGACGGCAAGAAGTTCACGCCCGAAACGCCGAAGCTGAAAGGCCACCAAGGCCGCGGATTCTATGCCGCGCAAACTTTCTCGCACGAGCCGAAAGGCCGCGTCGTCCGCATTGGTTGGTTGCAAATCGCGACACCGGGAATGCCGTTCAATCAGTCCATGAGCATTCCGATCCAACTCGGGCTCATCGCAACGCCAGAAGGCCCGCGCATGACGTGGGCGCCGGTGAAGGAACTCGAATCACTTCGCGCAAACTCTCGCAACATCGGCGCGCTTACGCTCAAACCCGGCGATGCAAATCCGCTCACCAGTCTCCGCGGCGAGTTGCTCGAAGTTCGCGCCGAATTTACGCCGGGCAACGCGGCGGAAATTGCGCTCACGATTCGCGGCGCGAAGGTCAGCTATGACTTCGCGAAGCAGGAAATCGTCGTGAATGATCACCGGGCGCCCGCGCCGCTGCGCGATGGAAAACAGCGGCTCACCATCTTCGTGGATCGCACGGCGCTTGAAGTTTTCGCGAGCGACGGCCTGACTTATGTGCCGATGCCGTTCATCGCGAAACCGGACGACCAGTCGCTTGAAATGATCGCTGTCGGTGGTCCCGCCAAAATCGAATCGCTGCAAGTTCACGTTCTGAACTCGGCGTGGCGCTGACAGCAGCAAACTCCGGCAGTTCGCGCTTGAGCGGTTTCGCAGAACGCCTATCGTTTCAATTCAGACGCGCGGGTCTTAAAACTGAAATGATGAACGTTGATGAACGCGGAGGGGAAATGAAAACGACGCTGAAAATTCTCGCGGCGGCCGCCTGCACGATGGCGGCCGGCAGCACGGGTTTGGCGAAGATCACGCCGGAGACGCAAAAATGCCTCGACTGTCACGCGAAGGACATGCCCGCGCTGGTGATGCAGTGGAAAAGCTCGAAACACTTCGGAGAGGAAGTCGGCTGCTACGAATGCCACAAGGCGAAAAAGGGCGAGGTTGACGCGTGGGATCACGAGGGCCAGACGATCTCGACGCTCGTCACGCCGAAGGATTGCGCGGAATGTCACTCGGACGAATACGACCAATTCAAGCGCAGCCATCACGCGCGCGCCGGCGAGATCCTCGCGAGCCTCGACAACGTGCTTGCTGAAAAAGTCGCGGGCCTGACGAACAATATCGCGGATGCGGTCAACGGTTGCTGGCAGTGCCACGGCACCATCGTGAAATTTCAGAAGGACGCATCGGGCGCGATTCTGCGCGGCAAGGCGGGCGAGCCGTTGCTCGATCACCAGACCTGGCCGAACAGCGGGGTGGGGCGGCTGAATCCCGACGGCTCGCGCGGCTCGTGTAACGCCTGCCATTCCCGGCATTCGTTTGAGACGAAGCTGGCGCGGCAGCCGGAGAACTGCGGCAAGTGCCACATGGGGCCCGATCACCCTCAGAGCGAAATCTACAACGAGTCCAAGCACGGCATCGCCTATCACGCGAGCCGCGAGAAGATGGCGCTGGACAAGGACGGCTCGTGGGTCCTGGGCCGCGATTATTGCGCCGCCCCGACGTGCGCGAGCTGCCACATGAGCTCCTACATGCGCTCCAACGGAACCTTCCGCGCCAACTCGCACGATGTCGGCGACCGCATAAGCTGGACGCTGCGCCCCGTCGTCAGCACGCACATCAACATGGTCGTCTTCGACGACGGCTACAAAGAGGATTATCCCGAAACCACCGCGCTTCCGAAAGTCGGCGACACCGTCGAGACGGTCGAAAAAGTCGTCGAGAACGAGAAGCTGGTTTCGAAGACCGTCACGCACAAAGTCGCGCAGATCACCACCTGGCGCGAGCGCCGCGACAACATGAGGGGCGTCTGCTTCAACTGCCACAACAACCAGTTCGTTGACAATTTCTATCAGCAGTTCGACGACCTCGTCGCCCTCTACAACGACAAATTCGGCAAGCCCGCGCAGGCGATGATGAACGACCTCGCCGCCGACGGCGTGATCAACAAGAACGCGCCGCTGGAAAAGAAGGTGCAGTGGATCTTCTGGGAGCTATGGCATCACGAAGGCCGCCGCGCCCGCCACGGCGCGAGCATGATGGGCCCGGACTACACGCACTGGCACGGCATGTACGAAGTCGGCAAGCACTACTACATCGAGTTCCTCCCCGCCGTCATCGAGGCCGCCGCCGAAAAAAGCCCGGAGATGAAAAAGAAATACGAGGACAAGATCGCGCAGCTCATGACGCAGGCCGGGCACACGTGGATGAAGGGCCTCAAGCCCGAGGAAGCCGCCGAGCTCCGCAAGGCCTATCAGGACCGCTACGGCAAATAGACTCGCCGCAGAACTTCCAATCATTGGAAGTTCTCGGGATGGAGGGCGCGGTTACACCGCCTCGATGGTCAGCGACGCGAGCGGATCGAGACCGGATTCGCGCTCATAGATTCCCGACGGATCGCTGCCGCCGATCTTCACGCCGGACCACACAACCACGACTTCGAACGTCAGGAACACCGTCGCCTCGATCACCAGCTTCCAACGCCCGCCTGTAGCCGGGGTCGCTGACCCCGGCAAGCCGGCACCAGCGGTGCCAGCCACAGGCTCCCAGAAAAGTTTCTGCGACGCCCCGCCGAGAATCTGCGCCGGATCGTCATTGAACAGGTGCGACCAGCCCGAACCGAAATTGAACCAGAAGCCCTTCTTCATTCCCGCTTCCGTTCCCGGCTTCAGATACGAAGCCCAGAAAAGCGGACCGCTGCCGGAATAGCGCGCCAGGTCGCGATAGAACGTGCCGTCCCAGGTGACTCCACCGAGGACGCCGCCGTCCATGAGCCAGTCGCCGGGCTGATCGTTGTCCTCATCGCCGAATTCGAGGCCGGAGTCGAACTCGGGCAGTAACAGCTCGCATTCCGGCGTCGCCGCGACCAGACCGTCCTGATAGCCCGCAATCCGGTAACTCTCCGCAAAAGGCCCCGGCGGCGGAAGCGGCGCGCCGCTGCCGAAATGATC
>CAIVKH010000199.1 GCA_903906425.1 uncultured bacterium | reverse complement strand
GTGGCCTGGGCGATGAAGATGACGGCCATGGTCAGATAGATGGAGGTGCCGTCGAGGTTGAAGGAGTAGCCGGAGGGCACCACGATGCCGACGACGGATTCGCCGCAGCCGTTCTTCTTCAGCTTCTGCATCAGCAGGGGCAGCGCGGTTTCGGAGGAGGAGGTGCCGAGGACGATGAGCAGTTCTTCCTTGATAAGTTTGAGGATGCGCCAGATGCCGAAGCCGTGGAGCCGGGCGATGCCGCCGAGGACGAGGAAGACGAAGAGCAGGCAGGTGGCATAGACGCAGACCATCAGCATGCCGAGGGATGCGAGGGCCTTCACGCCGTATTTGCCGATGGTGAAGGCCATGGCGCCGAAGGCGGCGATGGGGGCGGCGCGGGTGACGATGTTGACGATGCCGAAGAATACGCCGGCCATGTCGTGGATCAGGATGGTGACGGGCCGGGCCGCGCCACCGAGGTGCGCGAGCACGATGCCGAAGAGGATCGCGAGGAACAGCACCTGCAGGATTTCGCCGTTGGCGAATGCGCCGACGAAGGTGTCGGGAATGATGTTCATCAGGAACGGAACGACGCCGTGTTCCTTGGCGGTGGCGGTGTAGGTGGCGAGGGCCGAGGTGTCGAGGGAGGCGGGGTCGGCATGGACGTTGGCGACGATCAGGCCGATGACCAGCGCGAGGGTGGTGACGACTTCGAAGTAGAGGAGCGATTTCCAGCCGACGCGGCCGAGCTTGCGCAGGTCGCTCATGCTGGCGAGGCCGCCGACGACCGTGCAGAAGATCACCGGGCCGATGAGCATCTTGACGGCCTTGATAAACGCATCGCCCAGTGGCTTCATCTTCGCGCCAAGTTCGGGATCGAAGAAACCAAGCGCGATGCCGATGACGATGGCCACCAGAACTTGAAGATAAAGATTACGCCTCCAACTCATGCGATTGATCCTGCAAGCGCAGGCAAGGCCGGGCGAGCAAATTCGGGCCGGTTGCCTGCTTCACGCCGGTCGTCTAGCATCGCCGGAATGAAAACCAGTCGCGTCGATCGCAAGCTCAAGGTCATCCATCGTGCCAGCGGCGGGAAAGCTCGCGCGAAGAAACTCGGCCCCTACGAAATCGAATCGCTGATCTCGCCCGCCGAGGAAGGCGCCGCCACAATCTATCGCATCCGCATCGGCCCGCGCGAAACGACCAGCGTCAGCTATCACCGCATCGCGGAGGAATTCTATTTCATTATCGCAGGCCATGGCACGGCGGTCCTCGACGGGAAGAAGCGAAAAATTGCCGCAGGCGATCTGCTGCGATTGCCGCCCGGTACGACGCACGGTTTCATCACGAGCGACGAAGCGCTGGACATGCTCAACATCCACGCGCCCGGCTGCCGGCCCGACCGGGATGTCTATTTCAAGGACAGTCCCGTGCCTGAAGGCTTCGGCTGAATTTCTCATGTGATCCCGAGGGGATTCCGTGTATTCAGACGGCGCGAGGTTCAGAAGTCAAAATTCAGAGGTCAGAGTGCGATGAAAAAGATTCTTCCGTTTATCTGTGTTTCTTGTGCGTTCTTGTGGCCGTTCGTTTCGTCTCGCGCAGAGGAAAAGATTTTGCGTGCCGGGATCATCGGCCTCGACACGTCGCACGCAACGGCGTTCGCGCAGATGCTCAACGCGAAAAACCCGAAGCCCGAGTTCGCCGGCGTTCGCGTCGTCGCCGCGTATCCGAAGGGAAGCGCGGACATCGAATCGAGCACGAAGCGCGTGCCGGAATATACGGAGAAGGTCCGCGCGCTCGGCGTCGAGATCGTTGATTCCGTTGAGGCGCTCGTCGGGAAAGTTGATGTCGTCTTCCTCGAATCGAACGACGGCCGCCCGCACCTCGAACAACTGCGCCCGTGCCTGAAGGCGAAGAAACCCGTCTTCATCGACAAGCCGATTGCCGGCTCGCTTGCCGATGTCGTGCGGATTTTCAACGAGGCGAAGGCGGCGGGCGTTCCGATTTTCTCCTCGTCATCGCTGCGCTTCGGTAAGAACACGCAGGCCGTCCGCAACGGCTCCATCGGCGCGGTGAAATCCGCCGAGACCTTTTCGCCGGCGCATCTGGAGCCGACGCATCCCGATCTTTTCTGGTACGGCATCCACGGCGTCGAATCGCTCTTCACCGTCATGGGCACCGGCTGCGAAACTGTCGCGCGCGACACGACGACGAACGGCATGATCCGCGTCACCGGCAAATGGTCCGGCGGCCGCAGCGGAGTTTTCCGCGAGGACAAAGGCTACGGCGGAAAAGCCGTCGGCGAAAAAGGCGAGGCGCCCGCCGGCCAGTTCGACGGCTACGAGCCGCTGCTCGTCGAGATCATCAAATTCTTCCGCACCGGCGTCGTTCCCGTCAGCCCCGACGAGACGCTCGAAATCTACGCCTTCATGGCCGCCGCCGACGAAAGCAAGCGCCTCAACGGCGCGGAAGTTTCCGTGAAGGACATTCTCGCGAAGGCCCGCGCGGACGCCGAAAAATAATCTTTGCGAAGCGCCGGCAAGCACGATGCCGGAACATCGCGCTTTCCAATCATTGGAAGTTTGCGCGCCCGGAATTTCCAATCATTGGAAAATTCCGGCGGACCGGCCTGGATTCGTGATGGCGCAAAACCATCGCGCCGCGGCGTGCCGGTTGCTATGGTCACCGCATGAAGCGCAAGACACTGTTCGCTGCCGCCGTCCGGCTTGCCTGCCTCGTCGGAGTTGCGCTGGCCTCCGCCGGCTGCGCCACGCGGCTGGATTCGCTGCACGCACGATATCTGGAACCGGATTATGTCATCACGAAGGAGTTCTACGCCGAGGCTCCGCAGCGGCTCGCGGTGCTTCCGTTCGTCATGAGCAGCGATCATGCGGCGAAGAGCGAGACCGCGGATGTCTGCCGCCGCACCTTCTACCAGCAGGTCGTCCTGCGCGACTACGAGACGACGGCGCCGCGTTCCTCCGACATCAGCCTGCTGGGCACGAACCGCGAATATCGCACGGGCACGTTTGGTTTCCTGACCAAGGCCATCCGCGCGCTGGACGTGGTCGGCATGACGACCGTGATGGATCTCAACGCGCTGACCAGCGACAGCGAGGAGATTCCGCACTACGAATTCCGCGAACTCATCGCAGCGGCGCACACGAATGCGCACGCGGACGCCTGCTGCATCGGGGTGACGCGCAAGTTCGGCCGCTTCTACGCCGTCGTCTTTTCCACCGTCGGCATTTCCACGCGCGTCGAGATGTGGTCGGCCGCCAGCGGCCGGCTGCTGTGGGCCGCGCAGATGAAGGGCCGCAACATGGATGCTGCGATCACTATCGATCCGCTGGCCGTCCCCCTGAAACTCTATGACGTCTGGATGAACGCGCGCGGCCACACGCTCGGCGCGCTGGCCTACGACGTCTATGGGCACATCTGCCAGACCATGCCGTACACGCCGGTTCCCCACACGGTCTCCGTCGAGAGCACCTGCGAGAAAGCCCGCGTCTTCAAAACGCTCTCACCCTATAGGATCTGGTGCGCGAGTCGGGTGAAGAAGGGCACGTTCCTGACCTTCCTGCGGGAGGAGAACGGCTGGTACCAGTGCCAGCGCGAAGACGGCTCCACGATCTGGATTTTCCGCGGCGACGCCCGTCTCGTTGATGAAAAACGCGCGCCCATCAACCCGCGCGCCGACTATGTGCCCACCCGCTAGCGCCCGTGCGAGACCGCTCGCCGCGCTTCCCTCGGTTTCCAATGATTGGAAGAAATCGCGACCGCACTTTTCCAATCATTGGAAATTTTCGGCGGGCCGGTATAGTGCGGCGGAATTTTTCCGGGACAAATTTTATGACGACACGAATTGAAATCGGTTTGAAGCGCGGCGTTCGCGATCCGCGGGGCGAGGGCGTTACGGCCCGCGCGAAAGACTTTCTGCATCTGCCGGTGCGCTCCTGCACCACGCGCGATGTGTACAAAGTTGACGCACAGCTTTCGGCCCGAGAGGCGCGAGAGGTGCGCGATGCGTTTGCGGATGCGGTGATCGCGAAGCCGAAGATCGGGCGGCTCG
>CAIVKH010000198.1 GCA_903906425.1 uncultured bacterium | reverse complement strand
GCGGCGCCGATGCCGAGAAGTTGCAGATCAATACCGCCAAATTCGTGAATCAAATGTTCGTAGTGCCGGCAGGCGTGGCCGGTGTCTTTCGCCACGCCATCCGGAAGGTAAGTGTTGCGGAGGTCGATGTTCACCTGGCTGAACAGATGCTTGTTCATGTAGTAGCGGTACGAAAATGGGCTGTCCGGCGGCAGGCCGATGTACTCGTCCAAGTTGAACGTGCGGCAAAGTGAAAAATCCAGTCCGTGCTTCTTGTGCATCTGGACAAGACAGCGATAAACCCGTTCCATCGTGCGGCCCGTGGCGAGGCCAAGCACGATGTGCGGCTTTTCGCGAATTGCCTGTGCGACCAGCCGCGCGACCAGACAAGCTGCGCGGTCCGCGGTTGGTTGGATGACGACTTCCATCTACGCCAGTCCGAATTCTTTTTTGTTCACCGGCGACGAAACCAAAACGGTCTTGTCCGAGATTCTCGCCTTGAGCAGCGATTGTTCGTCCGCGCCGCCCGTGAGCGGCAGCGCGATTTGTCCGCCTTCCGCGGCGGAACGCTGGAGCGCGAGCATGATTTCCGCTCCGGCATAAGCGTTGTCGAAATTACACGAATGAACTTTCGTTCCGTCGAGCCAGTCGGCCATTTCCTGAATATATGGCGGCATGTCGAGATCGTAATTCATCGCGCCTTCGCCGCTCTGGTAGCCGCCGCTCTTCGTGACCGCCCGCCAGCCGCCGTTCGTCAGGACTTCCGCGAAACCTTCGGTGCCCTGTGCGCCGATGCGATTCTTGCCCCACCACTTCGCGACTTCGGGTTGATCGGGCGCGCCCGCGCCGGATTCGAAATATCCGCGGATGTCGCCGGCAAATTGCACGATGCCCGAAATGAAATCCGGTGACGGATGGTTGTCGGTGAATTTCGATTTGCCCGCAGCCTGCGCCATCGCCCACTGCGCGACGGGTTCGCCGGCGTACCAGCGCGCATAATCAATCATGTGCGAAAGCATGTGCGTCATCCAACCGGTCGCCGTTCCGTAAACTGTGTGAATGCGGCCAAGCGCGCCGCTCGCGCAAATTTCCTTCACCTTGCGATAGTGGACGCCGTAGCGGTGCTGATGACTGACGACAGCCTTCACGCCGGCTTTCTGAATCATGCTGCGAAGAACAATCGCTTCGTCGCTGGTGAGCGCAACGGGTTTTTCGAATGCGATCAATTTCGCGCCGGCTTCGATCCCCGCGCGAAGCATCGGCGTGCGAAGATGTGGCATCGTGCAGAAGCAAAACACATCGGGCTTCAGCTCCTTCGCCAGCGCGGCAGCGTCGGTACTCGTGCGCGGATTGCCGAGCGTCGGTGCGGCGGCGTCGAGCGCAGCCTGGACGATGTCGCAAATGCCGACGACTTTGAAACGCGGATTGCTGTTGAACGCCGCGGCGTGATGTTTGCCGCGCTTGCCCATTCCGACGACGACGACTGTGTATTGCTTGCTCATGTTTTCTCCTTCGCGCGAATTTCAGATCACAGATTTCAAATTACAGATTTCTGACCAACAAATTTCCAATGATTGGAAAACTCTGTTTCCGATTTCTTCCAATCATTGGAAACAGGGATGACGCAAACCGCGCCATCCCTGGCTCAAACCGCACAGATTATTTCTGCGCCTTGTCCCACTCGAGGCACTTGGCGATGACGAAGTCAACTTCCTCGGCCGTGAGTTCGGGGAACATCGGCAGACTGATGCAGGTCGCCGCGTTCTTCTCGGCGTTTGCGAGCGAGCCGACAGTGCGGGCGCCCTTGCCCCACGGATAGCCGGCCTGCTGGTGAATCGCGATCGAGTAGTGCGTCTTCGCATCAACGCCGTTGTCGTTCAGGAATTTCACGAACGCATCGCGTTTCGACGCGTCTTTCGTCTCGATGACGTAGAGATGCCAGACGTGGCGATAGCCGGGCTTCGCGTAGGGCAGGTCGAAGGATTTCGCGCCTTTCAGTCCGGCGGTGTAGCGCGCGGCCCACTTGATGCGCTCGTCGTTCCATTCGTGAATGTGCTTGAGCTTCGCGCTCACCACGGCTGCTTGGATGTCGTCGAGGCGGCTGTTGAAGCCGAAGCTGTGGACGTTGCGCGCAGGCGAGCCGTGCGCGCGAAGAAGCTTCGACACGCGGTTGATTTGCTCGTTGTTCGTGACGATCGCACCGCCGTCGCCGAAGCAACCGAGATTTTTCTGGATGATGAAGCTTGTGCAGACGGCGTCGGAAAGCTCGCCGATCTTGAACGTGTCGCCGGCGGCGTCAATCGCCTGCGCGTTGTCCTCAATCACCCAGAGCTTGTGCTTGTCAGCGATTTTCTTGATCGCCGGCATGTCAGCACACTGGCCGTAAAGATGAACGGGCATGATCGCGCGCGTCTTGCGCGTGATGGCCGCTTCGATCTTCGCGGGATCAATGCACTTGGTCTGCGGATCGCAGTCAATCAAGACCGCGGTCGCACCGGCGATCCAAATCGCCTCGGCGGTTGCGAAAAACGTGTTCGCGTTCGTGATGACTTCGTCTCCTTCGCCAATGCCTAGCGCCATCAGCGTGAGCCAGAGCGCGTCCGTTCCGTTTCCGCACGGGATCGAATATTTCGTCCCCGAGAACGCGGCAAATTCCTTTTCGAACTGCTTGTTCATCGGCCCGTGAACGTACTCGCCGCTCATCAGGACTTTCGCGATGTTCGCATCAATTTCTTTTTGAATGCGCTGATACTGGCGCACGTGACCGTAGAATCCGACTTTCATGTATTTTTCCTCTTTCTTGTTTGCTGCCGCTTTCCGCACCGCTCTGGAATCGCTCCGGCGGTGCGACAATTCCTGCCATCCGCACGCGCGGCTGGCAAAACTTTTATCCTCCGGCCTCCCGGGCTGCCTGAAGAAATTCGTGATGCTCACGATGCTTGAGTTGCGAAGCCGCGGGCTCATCAAGAAAAACCATTACCGACCGGTGCAATTGAAGCGCACTCGCCGGCCACATCGAAGAAACCGGGCCTTCGATCATCTCCGCCACCGCCCGCGCCTTGTTCGCGCCGAACGCGAGCATGATGATGCAGCGCGCGTCCTGAATCGTCGCCATGCCCATGGTAATTGCCGTGCGCGGGGCCGAGCCGATGTTCTTAAATTTCTTTTCCGCCTCGGCGAACGATTCGCGCGAGAGCGGCGTGACGTGCGTTCGCGCGCCGAGCATCGTGTCGGGAGAATTGAATCCGACATGACCATCCGCACCAACGCCAAGAAATTGAATGTCGATGCCGCCGACTTTGCGAATTGTGTCTTCGAATTTCTGCTCTTCGCCAGCCTTCGGTATGAACGTGTTCATCTTCTTGATGTTCACGATGTCGATCAATTCCGTGTCAAGTTCCCGCGCGAATGCCGCGGGATGCGTCCGGTCAACGCCGACATATTCATCAACATTGAACGTCGTCACGTCGCGGAATGAAACGCCTTCTTCGCGATGAATCCTCACAAGCTCGCGGTAGAAAATCATCGGCGAACGTCCGCCCGTCAGACCGAGCACGGCGCGCGCATTTTGCCGGAGCAACTTCACAACGACGCGCGCCGCCATCGCACTGGCAGCTTCCGGAGTTTTACGAATGACAACTTCCATTTTCAGAATCCCCGAATTTTCGCGACACGCGCGCGGACATCGGCTTCAAACCGTTTGATGAAGCCGCACGTGTATTCAATCAAATCAATGCTGTCGTCCTGCGCCAGCGGCGAAAGATCAATCGCGAAAAGAATCTGGTCGGCTTTGTCCGTCGCGTGCGATTCGAAGAATGTCGCGTTCGCGCGGCGGCGGCCAACCGTCGCCGTGTCGTAACGCTTGCCACCCGCGATTTGCGAATCGAATACGCCATTGAGCGCTGCGGCCATGTTATCGCAGGTCGTGACGTCATGAACGACCTTCTCGTTGTCGTTCATCCAGTCCAGACTCCTCCAGACTTCGCAGCCATAAATTTTTTTCGGACGCTTGTCCTTCGGCAGCGCGCGAACGGCCTTGATCAGGTTAACAAGCGCCGCGATGTGCGTGTCGTGCTTGTCGGCCGGATTGTGCGTGTAAACAACCTCCACATTCGCCGCCGACATGATGGCAACCAAGTCGTTTACCACACCGGTTTCCTTCGGGTCTTTCATCCGCGAACTTGGATAATCGAGTTGCAACATCGCGGCGTAGCGTCCAATCGTCGCGGCCTTTTCCTGCTCCACGAGGCGGACATTCTTCATCTGCTCATCGGTGAACGATGCATATTTTCCCGTGCGCGAACTGCCCGCGCCATTCGTGCAGGTCGCGCCGCCGAACCATTTTTCCTGGCTGTAAAAACATTCCATGATTCCATGAAACGCCATGAATTCGAGATCGTCCTGATGTGCGCCGACACCGAGATGCGTGATGCGTTTGACTGCGTCCGCGACGGGCTTGCCGTCTGGGATGAAGATTCGAGCGTTTGGATTTGTGAGTTTCATTTTGTCACTTCCGTTTTATTTCAGGGATGCTTGCCGCCGCGACAGCCTGTCCGACGCGGCGCGCTTTTTCATCGGGAACAAACACGTTGATTTTCACATCGGGAAATTCGCGCGCAAGAATGTCGCGAGCTTTTGCGATGACAATGTCGCCGCCCTCGCCAGTCGTGACGCGGCCGAGAATCAGGACGTTTTCATAATCATAAAATTCCGCGTAGTACGGCAGCGTATAGCCGAGATAAACGCCGATGGTCTCGTAAATCTTCGCGGC
>CAIVKH010000197.1 GCA_903906425.1 uncultured bacterium | reverse complement strand
CAGCACCTACGCGACGTGGTGGATTCGCCAGGCCATCACCCGCTCGATCGCCGATCAGGCCCGCACGATCCGCATCCCGGTCCACATGATCGAAACGATCAACAAGCTCATGCGCGTCCAGAAGGCACTCGTGCAGGAACTCGGCCGCGAACCGACGCCCGAGGAAGTCGCGGAGGAAATGAATCTCCCTGTGGATCGCGTTCGCGCCGTGCTGAAAATGGCGCAGCAGCCGATTTCGCTGCAAAGCCCCGTCGGCGATTCTGACGACACGCATTTTGGCGATTTCATCGAAGACAAGAGCGCGGAAAATCCGTCCGAGATGACGGCCTACAGCCTGCTCAAGGACCGCCTGCAGGAAGTGCTCACATCGCTGACGGAACGCGAACAGGAAGTTCTCACACTCCGCTTCGGCCTTGTTGACGGCTATTCGCGCACGCTCGAAGAAGTCGGCCGCAAATTCAACGTCACCCGCGAGCGCATCCGCCAGATTGAGGCGAAGGCGCTGCGAAAAATGCGGCACCCGACGCGCCTTCGCAAACTCGAAGGCTTCCTCGAAGGCGAATAAGCCGCGGAGGAAAAACGAAAATGACCGCCGTCCGCTGCCCGATCACCCAGATCCTCAAGCGCGACGGAACGGTCGTTCCGTACGACCGCGACCGCATCACCACGGCGATCTTCAAGGCCGCCGCATCCATCGGTGAACCGGGCGGCCGGCCGGCCGCTGAAGAACTTTCAGCCGATGTCGAGACGGCGCTGGTCGCAAACCATCGTACCGGCGATAAGCCCAGCGTCGAAGACATCCAGGACGTCGTCGAGGAAATGCTGATGAAATGCGGACGCACGGCGCTGGCGCGCTCGTACATCATTTATCGCCACCAACACGCGCAGGCGCGCTCGGCGCGCAACGACCAGTTCGAGGCCACCGACAACATCCCGTACAAAAAAATTTACGAAGTGCTTTTGTGGAACATGGACCACGATTGCGACACGGTGGATGGGCTGAACAAAATTATCGCCGACGGAAGATTCGAAGAGCTGATTCGCGACACGGACATTCGCTACGACGAAGAAGTCAAACGCGCGGCGCGGAAAATCATCGAGCGGCTTCCCGAAGTCCGCATCGTCATCATCGCCGGCCCGTCGTCATCGGGCAAAACGACGACGACGATCAAGACCGGCGAATCGCTGCGGGCCGCCGGCTACGAACTCGTCGCGATGGCCGTGGACAATTATTTCTTCGATCTCGAAAGCCATCCGAAAGACGAGTTCGGCGACTACGATTATGAAACGCCGCAAGCGCTCGACCTGCCGCTGATCAACGAACATCTCGAACGGCTGCTCGCGGGCGAAACGATCAAAACGCCGGACTACAATTTCAAGACGGGCAGGCGGACGCTGAACGTTCACGAAATGAAATTGCAGCCAAATCAGGTTCTGCTGATTGACAGCCTGCACGGTTTGTACGACGGCATGACCAGCCGCATTCCCACGTCGAAAAAATTCCGCCTCTACATCGAAACGCTCGGCCAGCTTCGCGACGCGCACGGCAATTTCATGCGCTGGGCCGACAGCCGGCTTTTGCGCCGGATGATCCGCGACAGCCAGCACCGCGCGTTGCAGCCCGTGCAGACGCTCGCGCACTGGCATTATGTCCGGCGCAGCGAGCTGCGACACATCATTCCGTTCATCAACGGCAGCGCGGATTTTCTCGTGAACAGCGCGCTGCCGTACGAGCTGCCGATTCTGAAGCACAAGCTGTTTCATTTTTTTCCGGAGGCGCTCGAACTTTTCCGCGACGAGCCGAAGCGGCAGGACGCCTACGTGCGCGCAAAACGCGTGCATGAACTGCTCTCGCAGATCACCGGGATCGCCGACGACTCCATCGTGCCGCAGACCTCCCTGCTGCGCGAATTCATCGGCGGCAGCGAATACCGCTATTGATCGCCGCAAAATAAATTCGGGCACCGGACTGAAAAAGAGGTAGGCTTCGCATCGTGTCTGAATTTGAAACACAGAGAAACGCCGTGGACAAATTACCGAAACTGGAATGGACCGAAGCGCTGAGCACGGGCGACCCGTCCATGGACGTGCAGCACCGATATCTCATCAGCGTCATCAACAGCCTTGGCGATGCCCTTGAAGCCGGCAAGGCGAAGACAAAGATCAAGACGATAATCCATCTGTTGCTGAACTATGCCGGCTGGCATTTCGAGCGCGAAGAGGAATGCATGGACCGCGCGAAGTGCCCCGCCGCCACTGCCAACAAGGAGGCGCACGCCGCGTTCCGCATCGCCTTCAAGAAATTTTCCGATGAATTTGAAACAGGCGGCGGCTCCGAAGAAATCGCCCTGCGAATTCACAAAGAACTCACCGGCTGGCTCGTCAATCACATCCAGAAAATCGACGCGCAACTCGGCCGTTGCGCCAAAAACGGCAGCGCCCGCAAGTGACCGCCGCAAAATTTCCAATCATTGGAAATGATCGCGGCGGAAAGTTCCAATCATTGGAAAATATGAAGGACCGCCACCGGACCGGGCAGTCACCGGCCCTTGCGCGCCTGCTCGTCGGCGGCCTTCTGTTCGGCGGCTGAGCGAAGCGCGGCGGCGCGATCCTGCTGCAGGTTGATGATCGCGTTTTGCACAGGTTGCGAGCGGATGGGTTCTTCGCGGAAGGTGGGCGTTCGATCCGTCGTGAAGCTGGAAATGGGCGATGGCTTTGCCTGCATTTCGTGCGCGTCGCGAACCGGGTGATCGTGGGACGGCCCGGCGTTCAGCAAGGCCGCGGAGGATTTCGTCGCGGAGGCAGGTTGCAAATCCGGATTTCCCGCGAAGACATTTTGCTGGCGGGCATACGGCGGCATCGCAGCGGCTCCAGTCTGGCCCGGGCGCTGCTGCATGTTTCCCGCCGCGGCTGCCGCAGCAGGGTGCTGGTCCGGTGCTGGTGCGCGAATGGCGAGGCGCGGGAAATTCCGCGCGACGGCGCCCTCGGATTGGACGCGCAACAGATGGCTTTCAATAGCGTAGATCGCGCGCGACGCGACGCGTTGTATTTTTGCGCGCAGCGGCGGCTCCAACGTTGTGGGCGGCGGCGAACTTGGCGGCGGTTGCGGCGCGACCGTGGTTGGCGTGACCGGATTGATGAACTGGGATTGGGGAACGTAAACATAATAGTTCGGCCAGAAAGCCGGCTCGCCAAAATAGTCAATGTTGCAGGGCGGCAGCGGCGCCCAGCCAATGTAGTTGTTGTATTGCCGCCAGCTGACCCACGAAGGTCCCCACGTTGTCAGCGGAACCCAGATCCAGCCGTAGTTCGCCGTGTACATCCAGCGGCCGTAATGATACGTCGCCCAGCCCCACGGCTCGGAGCTCTGCCAATACCAGCCGGCGTCCGAATAGGCCCACTGGCCTTTGCCGTAGGGTTGCCAGTTGTAGGCGGTCCGCGTGGGGCGCCAGCACTGGCCGTAGGGTGAGATGAAAATCCACTGGCCGTAGGGCGAGAGCGGCTCATAAAAATCGGAATCGTAGCGGATGCCCACCTCGGATTCTTCGCCCATCACCGCAGCCTGATCGAGGGACAATTTGGATGCACTTTCCGAGTTGCTCGTCGCCAGCATCGCCTGCTGCATCGCGCCGGCGACCGGCGTCGCGGCGGCATTTGTCGCGCCATTGCCGGCCGGCGCAACCGCGGCCGCCGTTTCGTAATAATTTCCGATCGGCATCCTCTCCTCGACGGGCGTGTCGCATCCCGCGCCGGCGAGCAGCGCCAGCGCTCCGATCGGCCCCATCAAGCTCCCGGAAGTTTTGTATTTATTCTTCATTCCATCTTCCGTCCACAAGCTGCCTCACTCTTTCTGACGGCTAAATATAACACCGTATTCAGCCGGTTCCCACAAGCATCGCGCGCCCCGCCGGCGAGATTTCCATTGATTGGAAACCCCGGGCAGGCAAAGTTCCAATCATTGGAAATTCTGGAGGCGGGATCATGAAGGTGTTGTTGTGTCTTGCGTTGGCTGCGGACATGGGTATCGCGGCGCACGCCGTGGAGCTTCAGACCAAAATCAACTGGTCGGATTTTCTTTCGCGTCACGATCTGGTCTGGGACGAGCTGCCGAAAGTCTGGCACGAATCCGCGTTCATCGGAAACGGCCTTCTCGGCGCGACGATCTATTCCGAAACAAACACCGCGCTGCAATGGGACGTCGGCCGCTCGGATGTCGCCGACCGCGGAAACCGGCTTCAAATTGGACGCTTCCTGCTCGATCCGGCGGGTGAAATGCAAAGTGGAACGATGCGGCTCGACTTGTGGAATGCCGAAGCGCGCGGTGATTTGAAGACCGATCTAACGAGCATCAAGTGGCGCGCGTTCACGCACTCCGACAAACCCGTCACGTTCATCGAATGGAAAGATCGCAGGCCGAAAGCCGGGTCGAAGATTTCGTTCGTTCATCTGCCCGCGATTCCGGCGCGCGAGGAAATGAAACACACGCCGATTCCCGAAAAGGAAAAGAACCCCGACGCGACGTTTGGCGAGGCCGACGGCATCCACTGGTGCCTGCAAAGTTTCACCGCGGGCGGCGGCTATTGCGTCGCATGGAGCGAGCACGAATTGGAACCGGGCCACAAGCTGTTTGCCTTCACAGTTGATTTCACGCCCAGCCCCGCGGCTCCGCGCGAAATCAAGGCCGTCGCCGACATCCGCGACGCGCTCGACAAGAAATTCGATGACCTGGTCAAGTCGCATCGCAACTGGTGGCACGCGTACTGGCCGCGAAGTTTCATTTCGATTCCCGACACGCGGATGGAAAGTTTTTACTGGATTCAAATGTACAAGCTCGCCAGCGGCACGCGCGCGAACCGGCCCGCACTCGATTTGATGGGACCGTGGTTCCGCCGCACGCCGTGGCCGAAAATCTGGTGGAACCTGAACATCCAGCTCACCTACTGGCCGGTCTATGCCGCGAACCGCCTCAGCATCGGCGAATCGCTCACGCGGATGCTCGATGCGAACGTGGCGAATCTCATCAGCAACGTGCCCGAGGCGTGGCGTGAAGATTCCGCGGCGATTGGGCGGACGAGTTCGTACGACTGCAAGGGTGGCGTCGGCGGAAAAGACGGCGAGGAGCGCGGTGACCTGACGTGGACGCTGCACAACTACTGGCTGCAATACCGCTATTCCGGCGACGAAAAAATGCTCGGCGAAAAATTGTATCCGCTGCTCAAGCGCGCCGTCGGATATTACCTGCATCTGCTCAAGCCCGCCGACAACGGCAACCGCCTACACATGCCGCTCTCGCTGTCGCCCGAATTCCCGAAAACCGCGCCGGACACGAACTACGACCTCGCGCTGCTGCGCTGGGCGCTGCAAACGCTCATCGCGTGCAACGACCGCTTCGCGCTGAACGATCCGCTCGCCGCAAAGTGGCGCGACACGCTGCAAAAGCTCGTCCCGTTCCCGGCCGACGCGACCGGCTACATGATCGGCGCGGGCCAGCCGCTCGATATTTCGCACCGGCATTTTTCGCATCTGTTCATGATTTATCCGCTGCACCTGATTGATCCCGAATCCGCCGCCGACAAACCGCTCGCGGAAAAATCGCTCGACCACTGGATCGGATTCGAAGGCGCGCTGCAGGGCTACTCGTTCACCGGCGCGAGCGCGATGTCATCGTGGCTCGGCCGCAAGGATGTTTCCGTGAAACTGCTCAACGAGTTTCTCGACCGCTTCATCAAGCCGAACACGATGTATCTCGAAGCCGGCCCCGTCATCGAAACGCCGCTCGCGGGCGCTGCGGCGATCCACGAAATCGTTTTGCAGAGTTGGAGCCAGACGCCGTTCGGCACGCAGATTCGCGTTTTCCCGGCGGCGTCCGAAACGTGGAAAAACGTGACGATCCACAAAATGCTCGCCGAGGGCGCATTTGAAATCTCCGCCGTGAAGCGCGACGGCGTCACGAAATTTGTACAGATCAAAAGCCTCGCCGGAAATCCGTGCCTCGTACGCACCAGCATCGAAGACCCCGTGGCCCTGGATGGCGCGCGGCAGTTTGTGGTGAGAACAGGAAAGGACAAGAACGGAAATCCGGTCACGGCGGTTGATCTGAAAAAAGGCGAGACCGTTTTGCTCACGTCCGCGAAATCGCCGGCGAAGCCGGAGGAACTCGTCATCGAGCCGGTCGCGCCGCAGCCCGACCGCAAGAACTTCTACGGCTCTCGCAAAGCCGCGCCGGTTGCGCAGGCCGCGGACGGATGCGTGTTGCTGATTGCAAAAGACGCAAAGCTGGCCGGCGCAAATATCATGCTTCAGGGCAAGGGCGACGGCATGAACATCGGGCACTGGAATTCTTCCGCCGATGAAACAGCCGTCTGGAAAATTAAGATCACGAAGCCCAGCGCGTTCAAAGTTTTCGCAACGCTCTCCTCGCCCGGCGGCGGAAAATTCCTGGTCGAACTTCGCGGCGATGATGACGCGAAAGTCGCGACGATCACGGCCAGCAAGAAATCAACGGGAAACTGGGAAACCTACGAAGAAATGCAGATCGGCACGACGACCATTCCCGCCGCGGGCTCCTTCCAACTTCGAGTCTCCGGTGCCGAAGGCAAACCGCCCGGCATGAATTTGAAATCCGTCCGCCTGGCAGCCGATTGATCGCAACTTCCAATGATTGGAAATTAGCGGACCCGGTCTTTTCCAATCATTGGAAAGTTGCGCAAACGCGGTTATTGTCCGGCGCGCGAATTTTGCGGCGGAATTTGTGGACGATCCGCAGACCGCTGCTATCATGCCGCGCTTTCTTGAAAGGGAGACATGGGAGATACACCGAAGAAAATTGTTTTGGGCCTGCCGAAGGGAAGTCTGCAGGATTCGACGTTCGCGATGATGAAGAAGGCCGGCTTCACCATCCAGACCGGTTCGCGTTCGTACGTGCCGGCGGTGGATGATCCGGAAATTTCGGCGCGCCTGATCCGCGCGCAGGAGATCAGCCGCTACGTGGAGCACGGGATGCTGGATGTGGGGCTTACCGGATACGACTGGATCGTCGAGAACAAGTCGGACGTGGTCGAGGTGGCAAACCTGGTTTATGCGAAGGCGGGGCTGCGGCCGGTGCGCTGGGTCATCGCGGTGCCGAATGATTCAACGATCAAATCGGTGAAGGATCTCGAGGGCAAACGCATCGCGACGGAGGCGGTCGGAATCTGCAAGCAGTACCTGGCGAATAACGGCGTGAGCGCAGAGGTGGAGTTTTCGTGGGGCGCGACGGAAGTGAAGGCGCCGGAACTCGTGGACGCGATCATGGACATCACCGAGACGGGTTCGTCGCTGCGGGCGAATAATCTGCGGATCGTGGACACGGCGCTGGAATCGACGACGCGGCTCATCGCGAACAAGAAGGCGTGGAAGGACGCGTGGAAGCGCAAGAAGATCGAGCAGATCGCGCTGCTGCTGCGCGGGGCGCTGGCGGCGGAGCAGAAGGTTTTGCTCAAGCTGAACGTCCACAAGAAGAATTTGAAGACGGTGTCGAAGCTGATGCCGGCGCTGCACGCGCCGACGGTGAATTCTCTGGCCTCGACGGGCTGGTACTCGGTCGAGTCGGTCGTTGATGAGAAGGTGGTGCGCCAGCTCATCCCGCAGTTGAAAGACGCGGGCGCGGAAGGCATCATCGAAATTCCGCTGAACAAGATTGTGCCGTAAATTGTGAGAGCCGGGCAACCCTGCCCGGCATGAAAAAGGAAACGAACATGGGATCGGTCAAGAAAAAGCGACGCAAGAAAATGTCAAAGCACAAACGCCGAAAACGTTTGCGTGCTGATCGCCACAAGAAGAAATAACCGGCGGGGCGGATCGCGATGATTCGCGTCCGCCCTTCAAAAAAAAGGACAGCTTGCGATGGGCGCACGGCAATTCATCAAGGCCGCTGTGACGGTGGTGGTTTGTGCATTTGCAGCCGCTTGCGTCACCGTGCGCGCCCCAGTCTCCACGCCCGAGACTGCGACCGACGAGAAGACATTGCTTTCCCCTGCCCTGCCGCAGGAGAATCGCGATTTCGCGGAAGCGCTCGCGCATTACGGCGAGGCGATCCGGTCCGATATCCATGACGATCACGCGGCGGCCATGTCGAATTATGTGGCCGCCGCCACGCTCGATTCCTCGAACGACGCGCTGCAGTTTCGCGTCGCGCTCGCGCTTCTTCAGGACAAGCGGACGGACGAAGCCATCGCGCTGATGGAGAAGTCCGCGAAGACGAATCCGAAGTCGGAGCGCGCGCTCATCTGGCTGGCGATGATTTATCGATCCGCCAGCTTGGATGACAAGTCTCTGGACACCTACCGGCGCGTGATCGCCATCGCGCCCACCTCGTCCGTCGCCTACATCGAGAGCGCCGGCCTGCTGTCCCGGGAGGGCAAGGACGACAGCGCCATCGCTCTGCTCGAATCCGCGCTCCCGAAGGTGGGCACGAACGACACGGACGACATCACAAGATCGCTCGGCGAGCTTTATCTTCACGTAGCGACGGCCGCATCGCAGGCGGGCAAACGATGGCCGCGCCTGACGGAGGCGCGCAACCGTTTCGAGTCGGCCGTCAAGCAATGGCCCGATGACCAGGGGATGCGGCTGATGCTCGGAAACCTCCGTGCGCTCGACAACGACATCGCCGGCGCGATCTCGTGCTACGACGTGCTCGAAAAAAAGAATCCCGACGATCTCATGATCAAGGAAAAGCTCGCGATCAGCCTCATGGCCACCGGTAACAAGACCGGCGCCGTTTCCGCGCTCGAAGCAATCGCCTCGCGGCAACCGACCAACGGCCGCGTCTTCTTCTTCCTCGGCGAACTCTACGAGCAACTCGGCGAGACCAACAAGGCCGTCCTGAACTACGATCTTGCCGGAAAGAACTTGCGGGACGATCCCCTCCCCTTCTTGAAATCCTCGATCCTGAACGTCGCCTCAGCCCGTTACGGCGAGGCCGAGGCCATCCTGCGGAAGGGCCTCGAGGGCGCACCGGGTCAACCGCGCCTGCAGGAGATGCTCGCCTATGTCCTGCTCGACGAGAAGAAATACGCCGAGAGCCTGCCGTACTTTGCCAAGGCGGCCGCGACTGTGGCAGTGGCGGACGGCAAGACGCTGACGGAAAATTTCCGCGCCAACTACGCCATCGCCCTCCATCTGTGCGGCAAGCTCGACGATGCCGCAGCGATGCTCGTCGAGGCCGTTCAGACCAACTCCGCCGCCGTTGACGCCTATGCCAGCTACATGATGCGAGACGGCCATCCGACGAACCTGGCCATCGCGGTTGAGATACTGAGTCGCGTCGAGGAAAAGCTGCCCGGCTTTCCGCGCGCCCCCATGTTCCGCGGCCTGCTGCTCAGTTCCCTGGACCGCTATGCCGAGGCAATCGGCGCATTCGAGCGTGCGGAAAAGACCGGCGCAAAATCCCCGCAGCCGGAAAAGGTCCTGACCAGCCCGTTCTATTTCTGGTATGGCGCAGCCTGCGAGCGCATCACGAACATTGACCGCTCAGCCTCGCTCTTCCTCAAGGCCATCGCCCTCAACCCCGGCAACGCCGAGGCGCGAAACTACCTGGCCTACATGTGGGCCGAGCGCAGCATCCACCTCGACGAAGCGCTCGACCAGATCCAGAAGGCCCTCCACGACGAACCGGACAACCCCGCCTACCTCGACACCCTCGGTTGGATCTATTTCATGAAAGGCGACGCCGCCAAAGCCCTCGCCGAAACAACCAGGGCCGTCAAGGCCGTGGATAACGATCCCACCATCAACGACCACATGGGCGACATCGTCGCAAAACTCGGCCGCGCCAGCGAAGCCCTCGAATATTGGAAGCGCGCCTTCATTTGCGGAAACGAAACTCCGCAGCTGCCCGTCAAACTTCGCGCCGCCGGCATTGACCCCAAGACCCTCGAAGCCGCCGCCGCCGCCGTCCGCGCGCAAAAAGCCGCGCAACCCAAGCCCGCCCCCTGACCCCGCCCATCCCGGTCTTCTCCAATGATTGGAAATTCCGCCGCCGCAAACTTCCAATGATTGGAAACTGCGTTGCGTTTTTCCCGGCGCGGCCTCCGCGGCTGGATAGGCAGGCGGTCAAACCGGACGTCCACAATCGGCTTGCGTTTGAAAATGCCGAATCGTAACGTTTCGAGAGGAGATAAAACATGAAAGCTTTGGTGAAGAAAGAAGCGGGCGCGGGCCTGTGGCTGGAGGATGTTCCGGAGCCGCACGTCGGCATCAACGATGTTTTGATCCGCATCGTCCGCACGGGAATCTGCGGCACGGACATTCACATCTATAATTGGGACGCTTGGGCGCAAAAGACGATTCCGGTGCCAATGGTCGTCGGTCACGAATTCGTCGGCGAGATTGTGGCAGTGGGCTCGAACGTCACCGACTTTTTCCCCGGCGAAATTGTCAGCGGCGAGGGCCACGTCGTGTGCGGGCGCTGCCGCAATTGCCTCGCGGGCCGGAGGCATCTCTGCGCGGACACGAAGGGCATCGGTGTGAACCGGCCCGGCGCGTTTGCGGAATATATTTCAATTCCGATGACGAATGTCTGGCACCAGCGGCCCGGCATCGATCTGGACGTGGCGTCAATTTTCGATCCGTTCGGCAACGCGGTCCACACGGCGCTCACGTTCGATCTTCTCGGCGAGGATGTGCTCGTGACGGGCGCCGGGCCGATCGGCGTGATGGCCGCGGCCGTTGCGAAACAAGCCGGCGCCCGCTACATCGTCGTCACGGACCTCAACGACTACCGACTCGATCTCGCGAAGAAAATGGGTGCGACCGTCGCGTTGAACATCAAGAGCGGAAAGACGCTCAAGGATGTCCAGAAGCAACTCGGCATGAGCGAAGGTTTCGACGTCGGCCTCGAAATGTCCGGTAACGCCGCCGCGTTCCGCGACATGATCGCGAACATGTGCCACGGCGGAAAAATCGCGATGCTCGGAATCCCCGGCGCGGAAATGGCGATTGACTGGAACAAGGTCATTTTCAACATGCTGACGATCAAAGGAATTTACGGCCGGGAAATGTACGAGACCTGGTACAAGATGTCCGCGATGATTCAAAGCGGCCTCGACATCAAGCCGGTCATCACGCACCGCTATCATTTCACCGAGTTTCAAAAGGGCTTCGACGTCATGCTCACCGGCAATTCCGGCAAAGTCGTCCTCGACTGGTCGCGCAAGGCTTGAGCCATGCCGTCCTGGTCACACACAGCCGTCCATCCGCGAAAGCCGCGTGCGGACGCAGTCCTTTCTTTGATCGGAAACACGCCGCTGGTTCCGCTGTATTTCGAAGCGGAAGACGCGACGATTCTCGCGAAGTGCGAATTCCTGAACCCGAGCGGCAGCGTGAAGGACCGCCTCGCGAAGCACGTCATCGTTGATGCGGAACAACGCGGCTTGTTGAAACCCGATTCCATCATCCTCGAATGCAGCAGCGGCAACACCGGCATCGCCCTTTCGATGATCGGCGCAACGATGGGCTATCGCGTGACGATCCTGATGTCTGCCAGTGCGAGCGAAGAGCGGCGCAAATTGATCCGGCAACTCGGCGCAGACTTGATCCTGTTTGACAGCAGCGGCCGCTATCAAACCGGCATCGAGATGTCGCGCGAAATGGCCGCGAAAGATTTGCGCTATTTTCTGCCGCGGCAATTTGAAAACCCGCGCAATGTCGAAGACCACGAGCACGGCACCGGCCTCGAAATTTTGCGGCAGGTCGGCAAACCGATTGACGCGTTCATCCACGGCTTCGGCACCGGCGGCACGCTGGCCGGCTGCGGCAAGGCGATCAAGCGCCGCTGGCCCGAGGCGAAAATTTACGCGATGGAACCGGCCGAGCAGGCGCTGCTCGCCGGCGAATGTCCGTGCTGCCATTTCATCGAGGGTGTCGCCGACGGATTCATTCCGCCGCTGCTTCGCGACGCGCCGATTGACGGACACATCGAAGTCAAAAGCATCGAGGCGATGACGATGACGCGGCGATTGCACCGCGAATTTGGCCTGCTTGTCGGAACATCGTCCGGCGCGAACATCGTAGCAGCGCTGCAAACGGCCGCGAAACTCGGGCCGAAAGCGACCATCGTGACGTTGCTCTGCGACCGCGCCGAGCGATACTTTAGCACCGCGCTGTTCGATCTGACCGGCAGTGAACATCGCGCGTGATCGCGTGTCATATTCTGGAAGCACAATTATGAAATGGAAATTCCTGGCCCCGATTTTCGTGCTGGCATCTTCTGTCTGTGCCATGGCCGCGTCCGATTATGCCATCGTTGTTTCGCACGAGACGAAGGCCGATCCAGGATGGGCGCAGGTCGTCGCGGCGTTGCAGGAAAAACACCGCGGCGCGACGGTCATTGCCTACAGCAACTACGTGGCCGAAACGCTCGGCGCGTTGCAATCGCAGTTCCCGCGCTACACGTGTTTCGTCGCGACGCCGGAAGAGGCCACGCGAAAGTTCGTCGCCGATGTTCACCAGCTCACGCGCAAATTCGACGCCGATCCATACACGGACACGTTCTGGGGAATCCTCACCGGCTATGACGCGAGCAACGCGCTGCGCATCGCCATGTGCAAGGAGCCGCTGACGGTCCAGCGGGTGCTGTCGGGAACGCCGTTTGCCATCGAGCGTGTGCCGGGGGGCATCTGGTATTCGGAGCTCAACGCGGGGGAAATTGTCCGCAAGGAGAAGGGGAAGCCGGTCAGCAGGGAAACGGGACCGGCGGACAGCACGGCGGAGATCGCTGCGGGGCTGACGGAATACAACGCGGATTTGTTCATCACGTCGGGCCACGCCACCGAGCACGACTGGCAGATCGGCTATCGCTATAAAAACGGCCAGTTCCGGTGCGAAGACGGCCAGCTCTTCGGCCTCGATACAACAGGAAAACGTCTGCCGATCTCATCGCAGCATCCGCGCGTTTATCTGCCCGTCGGCAATTGTCTGATGGGCCACATCACCGGCTCGAACTGCATGGCGACCGCGTTCATGAACAGCGCCGGCGTGATGCAGATGATCGGTTACACGCAGCCGACGTGGTTCGGTTATGCGGGCTGGGGCATGCTCGATTATTTCGTCGAACAGCCCGGCCGCTTCACGCTCGCCGAGGCGTTCGTCGCAAATCAAAACGCGCTCATTCACCGGCTGAGCGAACAGAAAGACGCGAACTCCGAGGACGTCAAAGGCCTGACCTACGACAGCGAAACGCTCGCGTTCTACGGCGATCCCGCGTGGGAAGCGCGTATGGCTGCCGGCCCGCTGAACTGGGACCAACTGCTCGGCCGCGACGGCGACACCTACACCTTCGCGATTCTTCCGCACGCTGGCGAGCACACCTTCGCGCCCATCAACACCAATGGCTCGCAGCGCGGCGGCCGCCCCGTCGTCTATTTCCTTCCGCATCGCATCCGCGAAGCAAAAATCATCGAGGGCGCCGAACTCAACCCCGTCATCGCCGACGACTTCATCCTCGTCCCGCCGCCGAAATCGTGGGTAAAGGGACAAACCTACAAGGTGGTTTTCCAAGCATTGGAAATGTGAGCAACCGCTACTTCCAATCATTGGAAGACACGATCCGCAACCGGAGGCGCGACATGTACGCATCAACCAAATCCCGCATCGAAAAGACGCTCGCCGAAATCCGCGACGCAGGTTTGTGGAAAGGCGAGCGCGTCATCGGTTCGAGCCAGCACGCGCATATTCGGCTCAGTGACGGCCGCGAAGTCATCAACATGTGCGCGAACAATTATCTCGGCCTCGCGAACCATCCCGACGTCATCGCCGCGGCGAAGGCGGCGCTCGACAAATGGGGCTACGGCTGCGCGTCGGTCCGCTTCATTTGCGGCACGCAGGAAATCCACCGCGAGCTGGAATGCAAAATCAGCGGATTCCTCGGCACCGACGACACGATTCTTTATTCGTCGTGCTTCGATGCGAACGGCGGCCTTTTCGAAACGCTGCTCGGCGAGGAAGACGCGATCATCAGCGACGCGCTCAACCACGCCAGCATCATTGACGGCGTCCGCCTCTGCAAGGCGCAGCGCTTCCGCTACAACAATTGCGACATGGCCGACCTCGAAGCAAAACTCATCGAGGCGAAAAATTGCCGCACGCGAATGATCGCCACCGACGGCGTTTTCAGCATGGACGGCTCCATCGCGCCGCTCGACAAAATTTGCGACCTCGCGGAAAAATATGACGCGCTCGTGATGTTCGACGATTCCCACGCCGTCGGATTTCTTGGCGCGCACGGACGCGGCACGCACGAATTCCGCAACTGCGTGAGGCGCGTCGATATCATCACCGGCACGATGGGCAAGGCGCTCGGCGGCGCCAGCGGCGGCTACACCAGCGGACGCAGCGAGATCATCCAGCTTTTGCGCCAGCGCTCGCGGCCGTATCTGTTTTCCAACTCCCTCGCCCCGTCCATCGCCGCAGCCACCGTCAAGGTCCTCGACATGATTTCCGCCTCGACGGAGTGGCGCGACCGGCTGATGGAAAACACAAAATATTTCCGCGCCAACATCGCGAAATGCGGATTCGATGTCCTGCCCGGCGAACATCCGATCGTCCCGATCATGCTGGGCGATGCGAAACTCGCGCAGCAGACGGCCGCGAAAATGCTCGAGCGCGGAATCTACGTCATCGGATTTTCATTCCCCGTCGTCCCGCACGGCAAGGCCCGCATCCGCACGCAGGTATCCGCCGCGCACAGCCGCGCCGACCTCGACAAAGCCATCGAAGCCTTCGCGGCCGTCCGCAGCGAACTCGGCTGATCTTCAGAATTTCCCAATGATTGGAAGTTTGCGCGACCGGTTTTTCCAATCATTGGAAATTGCGGTTCACTTTTTTCCGATCGCGCCGAACGCGGAGAAAATCCAGCGCGCAACGGCGGCGTAGGCGGAAAAAAGATGTGTGCCGAGCGCGCCGAGCCAGTGGAGCCACGCGCCGTGCGTGACGGCGAGAATCCAGACGAGCAGGCCGGCGAGGTTCAGAAGATAAATCAGCGTCCACGAAAAAATGCGGCCGTGCTCCATCACGTCGGGCTGGCGTTGCATCAGCACGGAGAGCGTGAAGGTGACGTGAAAGGCCCACGTGAAACCGACGAGTGCGATCCAGAACGGTTCGTAGGCCGCGGCGGATGGAACGAAAAGTTGCAGCGCGAAATGAACGATGATGGCGATGATCGTGTAGAGCGGAAAAAAATATGGCGCGAGCGTGATCCACATGTTCGTCATCGAGAGATTCACGCTGCCGCCCTCGGCATGAACACGCAGCCGTGAAACGCGCGCGCCCCACGCGAGACCCCAGATCGCGTGCGTGAGTTCGTGAGCCAAAACGTAGGTTCGTGCAGGTCGCGGCAGGCCGACCCACAACACGAGCCAGAAAATAAAACCGCCGGCAAACCACCACAAGCCCGGCGGAATTCCGCCGCCCGAAGAAGGCAGGTTCATCAGTAAATCGGCGAACGTCGCCGTGACCGCGGCAGCGGCTGGCAGCATGGCCAGGCCGAGCAAGAATTTCAGGAAACGCACGCGGCGGGCTCCTTGCTTCGCTTGCGCCGCTCGGTCCACGCCGCGATAATCCGCCGGCACCAGCGGCTACGAAGCCAGCCGAAACGCGAAGGCAGGCCGCGCAAAAAAAACAACCGGTCACGCACGGAAAAATCCGCGCCAAGCGATCCGTTCATCTGGACGATGTTTCGCATCACGCGATATTTCGTCAGCGGCGCGCCGGCCTCGACACATTCCAAGTCGGTCCAGAAAAGTGCTGCGCGTCCGCTGCCGTTCGTCTGCACTAGCGCGTTCGAAAGTTTCGTGTCGGCGTGATAAAGGCCGCGTTCGATCAGCCGCAGCCATTCGTCGCGCCATGATGCGATGGCGCTGCGCCGCTCGGACCGCGCGTGGAGATCATTCGCGCCATCGCGGGCCGTGCGACAATCGGGCAGCCAGCGCGTGATGATGAAATTGTCCGTCACGCGGCCACGCTTTGTGATTTCGAGGAAACCCATCGGCTCTGCAGCAGGCAGACCGAGCCGTCGCATCGCGATGCCGGCAGCCCACGCGCGGCGGGCGCGCGACATCCGCCACAAATATTTCAGCCGTTTTCCCGGCTGCGACAACCGGTGGCGCTTGATGACAACAAATTCGCCGAGGACATGCGAACGCACCACCGATGCGACGCCGCTCTGCTTGATGACATGCGCTTCGGGCGCGCGCAACGCGGCCTCGATGGCGTGCTGCATTTCATCCGCCGTGAGACTGCTGTCCGGCATCCAAATCCCGCGGCAATGCACCGACTGGCGGCAGTGATCTTCAGTTTCGGCGAGAACCTCGCGATAGACTTCCCGGGCGCGCATCGCGGCGATGCGGCGCGCGGCGCGCCGGACGCGCGCATAAAAATTTCTCCGCGCCGCGCGGTCGAGCGCGGCGCATTTTGCGAACGAGGACAGAACGCGCAGACGTTCACGTTCCGTTCGCGCCGGTGATCCGTTTTGCAGCCACGCGGCGAGCGCGAGCACCAGCCGCGTTTGTGAAATACGCGAGCGTCCGAAAATTATCAGATGGGGCGGCAATACAAGCGGGGCCCGGGCATTTGTCAAATTCCATCCCCATGCTTGCGGCGGAATTTCATCCGGCGCCACCCGATTCTGCCAGAGTTCGAACCACTGCCGCCCGGCCGCGGCAAGCAACATCGCGCGCGTTCGCGGCGGAAAATCCGGCCACAGTTTCGCCATTTCCGGCGAGCCAAGCACGACCACCGCCGGTGTGGCGGGTGGCGTGGCATCCGATTGGGATTCGATACTCATAGTGGAAATGTCAGTTGACTTCGCATGGCCCGTCCCTAGTATGTCGCAGTTTTTTGAGCCGGAATCAATCGCGCGTGCAAAATTCGCGCGGGAAGAATGGAGTTTAGGAAATGGCACACACACCCAGTGCAAAGAAACGTGCGAAAACTTATTTGAAGCAGCGCGCCCGCAATCGCGGAAATCGCGAGACGATGAAGAAGGAAAAGAAGGCGTTGTTGGAAGCGATCGAGAAGAAGGACAAGGCCGCCATTGATGCGGCGGTTCGCAAGTATCATTCCGTTTTGGACAAGGCCTCAAAGAAGGGCGCCATCAAGCAGAATCAAGCGATCAGGAAAAAGCAACGCGCGCTTGCATCTGCGAAGAAGGCGCTGGCCGGTCCCGCACCAACGGCCGGTTGACCGCGGTCTTATATCTGCGATGAAAACCCGTCCGAAGATTTCGGGCGGGTTTTGTATTTCCAAAACACTGGCGGGATAGTTCAAATCTGCGAAAGGCTTCGCGAATGGCCCATTGGCAGGCGAGGTTGCGGTTCGTGCTGGGAAGAAATCTGGGCGGTTCGCTGGCAAGCCGGATCGGGTTGCTGGAGTTTCTGCCCTTCACCGTCGGCGAGGCGGCGCGCTGTGCGCAGACATAAAAACTCTCGCTGCTGACCGCGGATGTCGGGGTGGCGGTGAACATGATCAGGCGATGGAATTCGATGCTCGAAGCATGCCGCATTGTTTTTCTTGCTGCCGCCGTATCACACAAATCTGGCAAGCGGATCGTTACTGAACATTCCGATGGCAGCGATTTGTGTTCTTGAATTCCCCATCGACAAAACGACGGCTGCGATCCATGGCGCGCAGAATGTCACCTCGGATCATCTGCCGTCGCCTCTTCTGTTTTTCGTCTGTTCCAATGATTGGAGAATGACGGGGCCGCAGTTTCCAATGATTGGAAATCATCGCGGGCGTTATTGATTTGAGTCAGGTGGTTGTATAGGCTGCCTAGTATTTCGCAGATTCATCATGCTCGATAAGGATACAACCGTGAAGACAACGAAGTTCCTTGACACCTGTTTTTTGTTTGCGTTTTTCATGACCGCGGCGGACGTGCGCGCGCAGACGTCGCACATGTGGGATGGGGGTGATCCGTCGAATGGGAACTGGTCGGCGGCGACGAACTGGGCGCCCGATGTTACGCCGCCAAACCCGACGACGAACTATCTGAATTTTGCCGGCGTGACGCGCTTGTCGAATACGGCCGACGTGCCGTGGACAGCACTGGGAATTATCATTTCGAACAATGCGGGCGGGTTCATTCTCAACGGCAGCAACCTGACCCTGACGGCCAGTTCGCCGAACCAAAATGCGCCGCAGGTCTTCGAACACAAGGGGCCGAGCAATGTTGTCGTCAATAATTCGATTGTCATCCAAGCCTCCACAAACGCGCGTCGGCAGTTCTTGTTGAACAGTTCCGCGAACGCGACGTTCAACGGAATGATCACGAATGCGGGTTCCGGACTTGCCGACATCTGGATTCGCGGCAACGCGGGCGGCGGTGGTCCGGCAACGGCTATCGGCACGATCAACGGAAAAATCATGCTGGACACAAACAAACTGGCGAAGCTCGACACGGTGACATGGGTGATCGGCACGAACGGGAATGTCTGGGGCCGAACGGAGCTTTATCACACGGGAGTTCTGCGCATCGCGGCGTCTGATGCGTTGCCGACCAACACGCTGGTGGTGTTCGATGGCACAAGTCAGGGCGCGCGACTCGATCTCAATAATCTCAACCAGACCGTGCTGGGGCTGACGGGGACGGGAGGGGTCATCCGCACGGGCACCGGTGCGGGCGGCGTGCTGACCATCAACGATCAGGGTGCAACGAATGTGTACGCGGGAATCATCGCGGAAAATGGTTCGCTTGTGAAGATGGGGCCGGGCCGGCAGACTCTCATGACAAACAACACGTTCACCGGAATGGTCCTGGTGGCCGAGGGCGTGCTTCAGGTTGGTAACAACCGTGCGAACCAATTTGGCGCGATGCTAGGACCGGGGCAGTTTGGCCGGAGTGTAACGGTCAGTAACGGCGCGGTGCTTGACATCCGTGGACGGGATGTCGTGGGAGGCACGGGGGTCACGTTCGTCATATATGGGACGCTGACGAACGAAGGCTACAGCATGATTGGTCCGGTGACGCTCAATGGGGGCAGGGTTGAAAATGGCAACTGCAACGTCAGCTACCGCAGTCTTGCCTTTCGGAATTCGATCTCCGTGACAGGATCTGCGCCTTCGACGATCTGGGGGCTTCCGGGCAATACCAACGCGCTGCACTTGGAACAACGATCGGTGATCTTCGATGTGGCGGACGTAACGGGCAATTCTGCCGCTGACCTGCTCGTTCCAGCATGGCTGGGCGACAGTTCGCCGAACAATGCGGGAGCGGGTGGGCTTGTCAAGATGGGGCCGGGGACGATGCAATTGAGTGGCAACAACCCGTTCACCGGCGGGACCACGATCAGTAACGGCACACTTGCTCTCGGAACGTCGGGGAGCATCAGCAACTCGACGGTCACGATCGGGTCAAATGGCACGTTTGATGTGAGCGCCATTGCACTAGACCTCGGCAGTTACAAGCCGCCGGCGGGTGAAAACGTCCAGGGCTTCGGCACGGTGAATGGGTCGGTCTTTCTGCCAAATGCCGCGCCCTTGGTCTTGCCGGGCACGATGGGAACGCCCGGCACCTTGACGATGGCGAGCGATTTCTATCAGTCGCCGAGCTATACGAATTACTTCGATCTGACCAACAGCCTGACGATTGGTTCGGGCATCAACGACCTGCTGGTGATCAACGGAAATTTCGATCCCGCGGGACAATTCGATCCCGTCGGCGCCTCCATATATATCAATCCGCTGGCGCCGCTGATCACGGGCACCT
>CAIVKH010000196.1 GCA_903906425.1 uncultured bacterium | reverse complement strand
GCGTTCTTTGCGGTTGAGTTCTCTGCGTTCTTTGCGGTTAAACTGCTGCGTTTAGGGCTATCGCTCACGTCTGCGCTGCGACAACAGATCGAGCCGCTTTCGTTTCGTCGTGCTCAGGCTGTGGATGCCGGATTGGGAAACTTCTTCGAGCAACCGATCCATTTCTTGATCTTCGGAAAGTTGTTTCCGCCTCATCAGCCGGTTCCTGGTTTCGCCCAATATCTCCACCCCACGCCCAAGAACATCGGCCGCGGGCAGGAACAACGGATTCAGCCAGAGATAGAGAAATAGGCTGGTGGCCAGGGCCATGATCGTGGCATAGAGAATCGGGCTTTGTGGGACGATCTCCGGATGCAGCGCGGTTGTGATCAGCAGCCCGATAAGCGCACCCCCCAGATGCGCATCATGACCGATGTTCCCGAGTTGGTGTTTCATGCCGATAAACGATGCGACGAGGAATAGAATCGCATACAGCCACGATGGAATCGAAACCGGCATCCACAGCATCGTGACTCCGCCGCCTGACAGCAAGAAAATGGAAGCGAAGATCACTCCGCACACGCCGCCGGACGCTCCCAACGCGCGGTAATCATGGTGCCGGTGAAGATAGAGCGAAAGCAGGCTGCCGCCGACAATGGAACCAAAATAAATCAACATCAGCGTCGGGATGCCAAAGAGCAGTTCGATATACTTTCCAAAGGAATAGAGGCTGATGGCATTGAGCAAAAAGTGCATCCAGTCCGCATGGAGAAAGCCGCTCGTGACCAGTCGGAAATACTGCTTGTCGCGCAGGATGGCCGCCGGCTCGAAAATGAACCTCTCCTGGAAGGCCTGGCTTCTGAAGCCTTGCCACGAGCAGATCGCCGTGACCGCGAGAATGGACAGCGTGCAGATGGCGATGGGTTCGCTCACGAACACCTGCTCCGCTTCAGGTTGAGGGCGGCGTCTGCCCCTGGCTCTCGAACCAATGCCGGAGGAAAAGCAGGTCGGCCGTGTCTTTGGCCCGATGCGTCACCGCTTTCATCCGCCAAAGCAACCGGGGCGAGGCAAACGGAATGGGGACGCCTGCCACTTCCCGCACCACGACATCCTTGGCGGCTTCCGCGTAGTCAATGCCCCCCGCTGATTTCATCAGGTCCACCACGATTTCGTCGGCGACGCGGATGACGGTGAATTTCTCCAGTTCGCCTGGCTGGAGTTCGCGGACGGCGTTATCCGGGAGTGTGGCAAGAGCCTGGAATACGAGCGCTTCGTTCTCGGAATTGGTGGCGACCATCAAATCAACGGCGTTGGTCATGCGAGGATAGCCGGCGGCGAGCATGGCGAATCCTCCCACCACCACGTAACGCGCTCCGACCTGATTCAATTGCCGGCACAATGCGACCAGATCATCTTCCGTCGGCGGCCGAGGCTCTAGCTCTTTGGGATCTGGCTTTGGGACAGCATTTTCCACATCCATTCGTCTGCCTCCTCGTGAGTTTTGAACCGATATACCCCTTTCGGCGCCCAGCGGTGCTTGAAGGATTTGTGAAGATGGACGGCGAGGGATTGCAGCCCCATGCCGGTTTGAAAAGCATCCGGCGTCTTCGTCCGCCGCCCGACGACCTTGCCGATGTTCTCTTCCAGATTGATGAATGGTTCCATCTGTTTGATCCAAGCTACCCTCAACCAGCCCGCGCCTCAAGACGATACTTCTTCCAGCAATTGGAGCGCGGATGCCCTCATCCGCGCGTCCGGTCGAACGAGG
>CAIVKH010000195.1 GCA_903906425.1 uncultured bacterium | reverse complement strand
GCTGCTGCTGCTCGCGCTCGTCTTTCTTTGCCAGATGACCGAACGGCCGTGGATCGGCGGCATTATCTATTTTGCGTACATCGCGATGGCCGGCCGGATCGTGGCCATGCCGGCAAATCATCTTCTCGAAATCTCGATGATCGGCGGCGGCCTGGCGATGATCTATTTCTGGATGCTTCACCGTTTCGCCGGCGAGGGATTCCTCTGGTTCCTCCTTCTCGCCGGCGGCACGCTCCTTGTCGTCATCTGACATGCGCCGTATCCGTCGCGTCCCGCGGCCGACCCGACGCGTACCGGAAGTTTCCAATCATTGGAAAAATACAGAAGTGAAATTTACAATGATTGGAGAACTGGAATGATGAAACTTCCAATGATTGGAAATGACCTGAGACGTCAAATGGAACGATATGTTTTGCCAACACTCAGTGCCCTGCTACTGGCGCTACCGGCCACGCTGAATGCCGCATCAACAACCACGCTCGCGGAAGGGGGCAAGGCGCTGCTGCCGGTCATTGTTTCGACGAATGCATCGGATGCGACGAAGGCGGTTGCGGTGGAGTTGGCGGACTATCTTGGGCGCATCTGCGGCGTGAAGTTCGAGGTGCAATGCGGCGATGGGTCGCGCGGGATCGTGCTCGGCACGCTCGCGGAATTTCCGAACCGGTCGCTGGCCGGGGCGCTGAAGATCCGCAACACGTATGATGGCAGAGAAGCTTTCGTGATCCGCAGCGAGAAGGACCGTCTGCTGCTAATTGGAGCGACGGATTTGGGCGCGTCTCATGCGGCGTTTCGTTTGCTGGAGCATCTGGGCTGCCGCTGGGTTTTCCCTGCGAAAGAATGGGAGGTGATTCCATCATCGCCGGATTTGCGCGTGAAACTGGACGTTGCGGAGCGTCCGCGAATTCTCGCGCGGCGAATCTGGTATGGCTACGGATATTTTTACGACAAGGGCCATCCGCACGGCGGCAGCGCGCAGAAAGATTACGACGATTGGGCGCGGCACAATCTGATGGCGAGTTCGTTCCGCGTTTATGCCGGTCACGCGTGGCAGGGAATCATCGCAGACTACAAAAAGATTTTTGCTGAGCATCCAGAATATCTGGCGCTGGTGAAGGGAAAGCGCGAGGGCGAACAATTGTGCGTGAGCAATCCCGAAGTGCAGCGGCTTGCGGCGGAATGGGCGCTGAACTATTTCGAAAAGAATCCCGATCTCGAAATGGTTCCGATGGAATGTTCCGATGGCGGCGGCCAGTGCGAATGCGAAAACTGCGCGAAGCTTGGCAGCATTTCCGATCGCGTTTTCACGCTCGCGAACTTCGTGGCGCGCGAAGTCGCGAGGAAATATCCCGGCAAGATGGTCGGCTGCCTTGCCTACAACGAGCACAGCGAGCCGCCGGCGTTCAAGCTGGAGCCGAACGTTTATGTACAGCTCACCGCGGGCTTCATCCGCGGACGCTACAACCACGACGAGTTGCTCAAACTCTGGCCGAAGGCTTCCGCGAACCTCGGCTTCTACGAATACTTCTCCGTCTGGCTTTGGGATTTCGACAAGCTGCCCGGCGGCAACGGTGGAAATATCACGCGCACGAAAACGATGATTGACCGTTACCTCAAGGCCGGCGCGACGAGCTTCGATGCCGAGAGCGGAAACAACTGGGGCGTTCATGGACGCGGCTATTATGTCTGCAACAAGCTGCTCTGGAATCCTGCTGCCGACGTGAATGCGCTGCTTGCCGATTTATATGACAAGGCGTTCGGACCTGCCGCGCCCGCTATGAAACGTTATTACGAATGCGTCGCGCCGGATAACAGTCCGCTGATCAGCCGTGGTTTTGTCGGCGAGGCGTTTCGCGATGTGGAAGAGGCCGCGCGGCTCGCAAAAGACCGGCCCGATGTGCTCGCGCGTCTTGACCAGATCAAGCATTACCTCCGCTATGTCCATCTGTGCTGGCAGCTCGATCATGAAAAAGACAAGGCAAGGCAGAAGGAACTAACCATTGCCGTTCTCACGCACGCCTATCGCACGCGCTATGAATACATGAATCACTGGGCGGCGATGCGGCAGCCCTTTGCAAAGGACGCTGCAAAGAAGTTCGGCGAACCAACGTGGAACGTCAACGACCGCACGCCGAAGCCGTGGCTGGTTGAAACGCCGGTCACGCGGGAAGAGACAGCGCAGTGGTTTGGCGAAGGTCTGACCTATTTTCAGCCAACACCCGTTGAAGAAGTGAAGTTCGGCTACGACAACCTCGTCCCCGTCAGGCTCAATCTTCCCGGCGTGAATCCGGGGCCGCTCACGCAGGCCTTCCAGCGGGTGGAGAAATATGCAATCGCCAGCACGAACGGCAAACCAATCGAACTGGAGATTACCGTCGGCATCATCGCATGGTATCGCGACCGTCCCGACGCAAAGTGGACGTTGAAGAATGCGAAGGGTGACTTGATCTTGCTGGGACAGCAGAAGCTCGATGGTGAACCTCACAAGCTCACGTTGAAGGTTTCGCGAGCAGGTACATACTTCTTTGAATGCAACGATGCTTCCGCGGGCTGGAGCATCAACGTGCCAGCCGGTTGTCCCGCCGTGTGGTTGTCCAATCGTGATGTTCGTATTGTACCGCTGGGACAGTATCCCGAGCGTTTCTTCTATGTGCCACGCGGAACGAAGCAGCTTCAGTTCTTTTACAGTGGCAATGCTTGCAAAGTGCTTGGCCCCGACAGGAAACCCGTCGCGGATGTGAATGCCGACGAGGAAGTTGTCACCATTCCCATACCCGAAGGCAAAGACGGACATGTCTGGAGTCTGACCCCGCACACACACCGCCAGCTTTGGTTCTTCAATGCACCCAACGTCCTCGCAGCATCGCCGGGCGCGCTTCTCCTGCCGCGTGAACTCGTCAAGAAGGACAACATGCCATGAAATACGTCTCTGTTATCCTGCTGGTTCTGCTCACCGCGTGGCGCGCGTCTATGTTTTTCCAATGATTGGAAAATCCAGACAGCGAAAGTTACAATGATTGGAAATTATGAAAGTGAACGAATGAAACGAAATTTGATTTTGGTGTTCGCCGTGCAGTTGCTGGCCATTGCGCCATGGTGCTTGGCGGCGCTAGTGTAGTGTAACAGTCATATCTTTACAATCTCTGGATTCCTGTCATGCTGCCG
>CAIVKH010000194.1 GCA_903906425.1 uncultured bacterium | reverse complement strand
GACGGAGCCGGAATGGCTCCAGATCAAGGCGAATGTCATTCAGGCAAAACGCTGCAAGAAGTACTTCTTCGGCGACTATTATCCTTTGATTAACGAACAACGCAATCCGGCCGCATGGACCGCCTATCACCTGTATCTTCCCGAGGAACAGGAGGGGATGATTCTTGCGTTGCGCCGAGCCACGAGCGACGTTCGCGCGATGACATTTGACCTTCTGACAATTGACCCTGCGAAACAGTGGAAGTTCGAAGACTATGATTCCGGAAAGACCTGGAGCGTGTACGGCGAGCAGATTCGCAAAGAGGGGTTCGAGGTCGTTATCCCGAACCGCCGCGATTCCCGTCTCATTTTTTACTCGGTTGATCGTGTGGATGAGCCGGGAAAGCAGTAAAGATGGATGGTATTATGCCACATCCCCGGCAGAATACAAGGACCTGATTGAAGTCAAGGAGATCGCCCCGTGCACACGTTCCATGTTCTCATTCTGGCGGCAGCCGCCGCAACATCAACGGCGTTCGCTGCGGATGCGCCCAAGAACGTAGGGCCGTATGCTTCAGTTGATCCCGCGCAGGTCAGTGTGGGCGGCGAAATAGGCCGCCGCATCGATCTAACCATCCAGAAGAACCTCTTGGCCATCAATGTCGACAACGACTTTCTCAAACCGTTTCACGAGAAGCAGACTCAGTTGTTTGGCTACATCGGGCTCGGCAAGCTGCTAGACGCCACCGTAAATTTTGCCTACTGCACGCGGGATCCCAAGGCCATCGAACTGAAGAATCATTTGCTCAAAGATCTCCTCAGCACTCAACTGGACGACGGCTACATCGGCACGTTTCCAGCCGGTTCCCGCCTTCGCGACATTTTCGACGAGCATGAGATCGCCTACATTATCCACGCCTTGGTCGACGACTATCGCCGATTTCACGCCCCGTCCTCGCTTCAGGCCGCCCAAAAACTGGCGGACTACGTCGTGAAGAACTACAAGACCGCCGTTGCGTCACGGGATCCGAAATTGATATGCACCGTCGACGTCGAACGATCCTTCATCTTGTTGAGCGCGGCCACCGGCAACGCTCAATACCGCGACTACATCCTCGAACGCGATGGGCTCCGCCGCTGGGATGCGCCGATCGATCTGGTGAATGCGGGCCAGTACAGCAGCGGGGACGGCCATGCCTACACGTTCATGAATCGGTGCCTGGCGCAGTTGGACTTGTATCGCGAGGAACCGGATCAGAAGCTCCTCGGCCAAAGCCGTCGCCTCATCCGCTATCTGACCCAGGACGACGGCTTGATGATCACGGGCACATGCGGCCTGACGGAGCGCTTTCGCAATAATCAAGAGACTCAGGGCGACGTAGGCGAGACGTGCGCCACGGCCTATCTGATCCGCTTGACGCATCATTTGTTGCAGTTGGAGGACGAAACGCTCAGCGGCGAGATCATGGAGCGCGCGATTTACAACGCGCTCTTCGCAGCCCAATCGCCCGACGGACGTCGCTTGCGCTACTACACGGCGATTGACGGCCCGCGCAAGTATTTTGATCAAGATACGTACTGTTGCCCCAATAATTGGCGGCGAATCGTGGCGGAACTCCCGGAAATGGTCTACTACCTTTCGAGCGACGGCGGCGTGCTGGTGAATCTTTACACGGCGTCGAGTGCGAACATATCGCTT
>CAIVKH010000193.1 GCA_903906425.1 uncultured bacterium | reverse complement strand
CAGCATCGTGACCAGCACGTACAACCGGGCGCAGGTGGTTCGCGGCGCCATCGAATCGGTGCTGGCCCAGGATTTCACCGATTGGGAAATGTGCGTGGTCGGCGACTGCACGCCGGATGACACGGCGGGGACGGTCGCGTCGTACAACGATCCGCGGCTGAAGTTTTACAATCTGCCGGTGAAGTCGCCGCCCCGCAGCCACGGCGCGATCGCAAAGAATCATGCGCTGCAAAAGATGGCGCGCGGCGAATACATCGCCTACCTCGACGATGACGACAAATACCTGCCGAATTATCTGAGCGTGATGATCGGCCACATGCGGTCGCATCCGGATTGCGCGTTCGCCTATTGCCGCTGCGCCTATCGCGACAAGAACACGGGCCGCCGGATCTGGGGCAATCCGTTTCAGCGATGGATGCACGGCTACTCGCGCGAGAAATTGAAACGCTTCAACTTCATCGACACGGATTGCGTGGTTCACAAGAAGGCGATTCTCGATGAGGTCGGCTACTGGGATCCGAAGTTCTATTTCGACGATTACGAACTCTGGCTGCGGATGAGCGCAAAGCACGATTTTCACCACGTCAACCGGGTGCTGGCCGACAAGTTCGTGGAGGAGCCTCCGTTCGTCATCCGCGCATTCCGCAAAGGGCTGAGAATTCTGAGGGGCGGCAGGACGACGCCGCTGGAATAGGCAAAGGCCCGCGAGCCGATGATGGTTTTTGCAACGATCATATTCTGGATTTGCGCGGCGGGGCTTTTCTACACGTATCTCGGCTATCCGCTTCACGTCCTGCTCTGGAGCCGTCTGTTTCCGCGGCCGGTGAAGCGCGGCCCCTTCTCCGGTTCCGTGACGGTCATGATTTCCGTGTTCAATGATGCGGCGCGGCTCGCGCCGAAACTCGCGGGCCTCTTTCAAGTTCGCGGCGCGGAAAAGATCCGCGAGGTGCTGGTGGGCTCGGACGCCTCGACGGACGGCATCGCGGCGGAACTGGCGAAGCTGAACGAGCCGCGGATCAGGCTCGTGGAATTCGCGCAACGCCGGGGCAAGGCCGCGGTGCTCAATGATCTGATGCCGCTGGCCTCGGGCGATGTCGTGGTGATGACGGATGCGCGCCAGCCGCTGGTGCACGACGCGCTGGAAATATTGCTGGAGTCCTTCGCCGATCCGACCGTCGGCGTGGTTTCCGGCCATCTCGTGTTCCGGCAGGCGGACAATTCCGGCGCCGCGACGAGGGGCGTCGGCTCCTACTGGAGCTACGAAAAAACCATCCGCCGCGCCGAGGCGGCCTTCGCATCGGTGGCCGGCGCAACCGGCGCGCTCTACGCCATCCGCCGCGCTCTTCTGCGCCCCATCCCCGCCACGACCATCCTCGACGACGTCGCCATTCCGATGCTCGCGATCGCGCAGGGCGCGCGCTGCATCTTCGAAAACGACGCCGTGTGTTATGACGACCGCGCCGCCTCCGTCGCGACCGAACAAATCCGCAAGCGCCGGACCATCGCGGGCAATCTCCAGCTCGTGCAGTTCTTCCCGCACTGGTTGCTGCCGTGGCGCAACCCCGCCTGGTGGCCCTTTCTTTGCCACAAGCTCCTGCGGCTTCTATCGCCCTTCTTCCTGATCGCCGCGTTCGCATCGAGCGCGGCGCTCGCGCTCGGCCCGACCGGCGCGCCGCACCGCCTTTTCTTCGCAGCCGCATTTGCGCTTCAATCGCTCGCCTATCTCCTCGCCCTCGCCGGCTGGGCCTGCGATCGCGCCGGCGTGAAGACGCGGCTGCTCTCGCTGCCGTTTGTTTTCGCCGCGCTCAACGTCACGACGCTGCTGGCCTGGTGCGACGCGCTGCGCGGCCGGTACAATCCGGCCTGGCAAAAAACCTAGGCGCTCGCCGCCGCGATCCACGCCGGCATCGCGCGCGAAAAATTCCAATGATTGGAAATTTGGGCGACGCACTTTTCCAATCATTGGAAACCACCGCCGCGCCGCGCCGATCATTCCGTGCTGGAAACCCGCCGCGGCAAATAGCAGAGTGCGCGGCCAACCAATCAACAGGAGACGACGAACATGAATGCGATGAACCGACGTGACTTTTTGATGACCGCCTGCGCGGGTGCCGCGGGCCTGAGCGCGCTGACCGGCCGCGCCGCCGATGCGGCCGATCCGTTCCGCGGCCTGAAGGTCGGCCTCGCCTCGTACAGCGTGAACAAAATGTCGTTCGACGAAATGGTCGCGCTGCTCAAGGACCTCGGCATCCATTATGTCGCGCTCAAGGACGTCCACCTCAAGAAGACGCTGTCGAAGGACGAAATCCAGAAGCAGGTCGCGAAGCTCAAGGACGCGGGCATCGCGCTGATGGGCTGCGGCGTCATCTATCTGAAAGGCGACGAGGCCGCGTTCCGCAAGGATTTCGAATATGTGAAGAACACCGGCGCGCCCACGATGGTCATGTCGTGCAACCCCGGCGAACTGCCGCTGGTCGAAAAGCTGGCCAAGGAATACGACATCCGCTGCGCGATCCACAACCACGGCCCCGGCGACGCGCAGTTCCCCTCCGCCATCGAAGCCTACAAGGCCGTGAAAGATCTCGACGCGCACATGGGCCTGTGCGTGGACATCGGCCACGTCTTCCGCCGCGGCGACAACGAGGTCGAGGTGATCAACACCGTCAAGGACCGGCTGTACGATTTTCACATCAAGGACTATGACCGCGGCCCGGCCCCGAAATTCCCCGGCATCACGAAAGTCATCGGCCAGGGCAGCATGAACATCAAAGGCATCCTCAAGGCGCTGCTGGACATGAAATATGCCGGCCACGTCGGCCTCGAATACGAAAAGACCGGCCCGAACGAACCGGCCGAACTCAAAGAGTGCTACGCCGCGATCAAAAAAATCCTCGCGGAAATCTGACAGGAGGGACGACGTCCCGTCGTCAGCTTTCGGCGGCGGGACAGCGCGGCTGCTGATCACGCCGCCATGCAGAGCGCGGGGTCGCTCCACGGACTCTGGCCGGCCGTGCCGATGGCCGCGACGCGGAACCAATATTTCTTCCCGCTCTCCAGCCCCTTCACCGTGAACTTGCAGGCCGTGGGCATCCCGACCTGTCTCCACGAGTCCTCGCCCCCGTCGAATGTCTTGAACTGAACGACGAAGACCAGCCTGCCATGGACTTTCTCCCACGTCAGATTAACCGTTCCATCGAAACTGCCGATCTTCGCGGCCAGATTTTGCGGTGCCGACGGCCTGCCCAACGCCGGCTTGTGGCCGCGCTCATAGACCTTCAACGATGAGCTCATGATCTTCTGCGCATTGCCCTCGGTTGCCCCCTCGATCGCCGAGCACAGCGTCTCGAAGGCCGCATTCCATGCCGACTCCGCATTGTTCAATACAGTCGTCAATTGTTTGGCACTGTCGCGCGCGATCTCCGCATCCTGATACGCCTTCTCCAGCGCGGTTGACGCACCCACAAAAGACGCAAGCTGATCAGAGACATCCCCGATCTGCGCATTGCCCTCGCAAGCCTTCGCGATCTGTCCGCTTTGGCTGGTCTTGTCAATAACCGACTTCTTCTTCAGATCACGTTTGATTCTCGCCATGTCCATTCTCCTTCCAAATCAATCCACCCATCGCGCGCGCCGACTGCGCCGGCGCGATTTCGCGCCGTCCCCCGCGCCGCCAAAGTCATCGCCCCGCAAAACCCGGATGCCCCTGCGCAAATCCCGTCCACGCGGCCGAGCGAACGAGACCGAACTCCGCGCGCTCAGCCCTGCGCACGAGGAAATCCGGCCCGGCCTGCCCATATCGTACTCCGGCTGCACGAATATTGTTCAGACATCATCAAAGTTTCACATGAAACTGCACATATTGCACATGAAATCTTTAGAGCATCTTATGACATTAAAGAAGACTCTAATGATAACGTAGCAAGTTCACATTACAATATAAGAGAATCATACGACATTACAATAATTACATATGATCAATTACTAGAAGCACATGACATAGTATATGACGCATAAGACCTATAAGTTATATCATGAGATTTGTACGCCATGTCATGTGGAATTAATACAATGTCACATGATCTCGAAATGATGCCAGATCAAACTGACGGCGGCCAGACTGTAAAACTGGCAGGAAAGGCCTTATTTTACGCATAAAAGACCGCATCTGGCAAGAAACAGCCTCAATCCGCCCCCCGGCACGGAACGCCCGCGCGCGAGATGAGCTTGAGTTGGCAAGAAGTGGGCTCGATTTGCAAGCGGCATGATCTGCCGGCGCGCGAGACATGCCTGATTTCCGGTCACCAAGACTCGGTTTGATGAGCGAGTGATCTGATTTCGCCCAGTGTTGTGTTGTTCGTCACACAAAGAGAAACAGCGCGGCGAAAGCGAGGCTGCCGAGGGCGAGGGTGAGCACGGCGACGGTGATGCGCCGATGACGGCGGACGAGATCGCGAAAACGGTGCGAGAGCAGGGCGAGAATGCCTCCAACGATTCCTAGGAAAACACCGCTCAACAAGACCCGGCCTTGCCAAATCAGATGCGCGGAACAATATCCTCCAGAAGATACGAGGTCGATGAAATCAAACGCATAGCATTCCCACGCGAAAATAATCTGTGAGAAATCGCGCTTGAACCGCCCTGCCTGATCTCTTCCATATTCATAATCTCGGCTGTCCACAAATCTCCGAAGTTCATTTGGATTCCACGTCGCCGGATCAATCGCCACATACATGTAGTCAAATGAAGTGGCGATGCTGACAATGATCAGTCCATTCGGATTGCGTCTGAGCGTACATTCTCCATTCTCTCTCGGATACGCATCGATGGGGAGTAACATACCTCTTTCCATGTCCTCAACGCTCTCAGCCGCCGGAGCAAGCATGACGGTCGTTAATTCTACGCATGACCCGCCCTGTCCTCCGTAGCCCAGATCAACCATGAGCAACATATTGCTCGACGCGCGGATGATGTCGTCATCGATCGGGATCGAACTAAGGGACGCATGATTCGATGCAATGTCAGATACTCTGATGCCGCGGATGAAGACGTTTGTTTCAACAGCGGTATCGCTGACCAAATTTGTTGTTCCTGACTTCAGTCGGACGGCTTGAAATTTTGTGATGTTCGTGATGGGCCCCTGTTGGATAGCGAATCCTTCGGCATGAAGTTTCGCAAGATTGGCTTTTCTTCTATCCAGCGGTGACCAGTTTTTCTTCTTCTCGTAGGCATACGGATGTGGCACGCGGATGAGATAGCTCAGCCCCCAGAAGACGGGATGGCGGGCGTGGTCCCAGATGTCGTAGGCGAGCCAGAAGACGAGGAAGGAAATGACGGCGATGAGCAGGCGGCGCGGACGTTTCGAGAGGTTCTTCATCGCGCCGGCATCCTAAGACGATTCTGCGGGGCGCGCCAAGCGCAGCCTTGTTTCCAATGATTGGGAATTCCGGGCGCGGTGGTTTCCAATGATTGGAAGTTTGCGGGACGGCGCGGGGGATTTGAAATTTGAAATTTGAGATTTCATATCGGCGGCTGGACGGCGCCGCTGGTGTTGGGTGTACACGCTTCAGCGTGTCCGGCGGAAGACCGGCTAAAGCCGGGACACCGAACAGGGTTTCCAATGATTGGAAGTTTGCGGGCGCGGCGCGGGGGATTTTAAATTTGAGATTTGAAATTTCAAACCGGCGGCGGGACGGCGCCGCTCCTGTTGGCGGGGCGGCAGCTGCTATTCGAGCTGTTTGATTTTGACGTTGCGGAAGTGGATCTGCGCGCCGCCGTGTTTGCCTTGCAGGCCGATCTTGCCTTTGGTGGGCAGGGTGGCCATCGGTTTGGATAGCCAGGGGGGGATTTCGCTGCCGTCGGGGTTCTTCTTGGGGTCGGTCCATTTGCTCATGTCGCAGGTGGTGACGAGTTCGCCGTTGAGCATGACATAAATCATCTGGCCTTTGGCCCAGACGGTCATGCGATTCCATTCGCCGGCTTTCTTGACCATCTGTTTGGAGGCGGCGAGGCGGCCGAAGATGGCGGCGCATTTCCAGGTGGCGGGTTTGTCTTTCCATTCGGCGGACCAGTCGTCGAGGATCTGGACTTCGACGGAGTTGGGGATCCAGTTTTTCGGGTCGGTGCAGTAGATGACGACGCCGCTGTTGGCTTTTTCGGCGGGCTGGAATTCGAGGTCGATGACGAAGTTTTCCCAGTCTTTCTTGGACCAGATGGTTTCGTCTTTGCTGGCGGTGAAGGTGCCGCTTTCGACATACCAGATGCCGGCGGGGAAGTCGGCGTTGGAGAGGTCGGGGGCGATGAGGTTTTCCCATTTCGATGAGTCGGGATGGGCCTTGGGAGGGAGTTCGTCGGCGGCGCGCGCGGCGAGGGCGAGGGCCAGGCCGGCGGCGAGGGTCAGGGCGATTAGCTTTTTCATTTCATTTCCTTTTGATGGTGTTCGTCCGTGATGCGAACGGGCGTGGATGAAAGCAGAAGATGGGCGCGGAGTCAGCCTGTTTTTGCGTGGGGCGGGGCGCGGTCAGCGTTCGTTGCGCGACCACATGCGCTGGGGCCAGTCGAGCAGTAGCGCGCGGACGAAGCGGTCGGTCGGCAGTGCGGCGGATTCGCGGACGTGGTTGAGCATGTACTGGCCGAAGATCACGAGGAGCAGGGCGCAGAGATAGAAGATCAGAAAGGGCCAGCGCGATACGTGGCCGAACCAGATCGTGGAGCGCAGCCATTCGAGCAGAAATCCCCAGAGCACCGTGGCGATGCCGGAGGCCAGCGAGATGCCGACTTGCGACAAGGCCATGGCGACGGTGAGATCGTTGCGCGGGCAGGTGTTGAGAATCAGACGTCCGGTGGCGACGCCGTTGGCGTTGGTGAGCATCCCGCCGATGGCGAGCGCTGTCGCGAGCAGCGCGAAATTCTTGACGGGGCCGAGGGCGGAAAAGGCGACCATGAATAGGAAGAAGACGATCTGGCCCCATCCGGCAACGCGCATGACGGGGCGGCTGCCGACGCGGTCGAGATTGCGGCCGAGGAAATATGCGCCGGTCATCGCGCCGACGAGTCCGATGGCGGTGAGCATGACGACGCGGCCTTCGGCGAACCCGACGATCTCTTTCAGGAACAGCACGGTGAAGCCTGGCACCGCGCCGAGCGCAAAGGCATTGGCCACGGCAAACCGCACGAGCCGGCGGTATTCGTCCATCGCCCAGACGCGTTTGGTGATGATCCACATTCGCTCGGGCTCTCCGGCCGGAAGCGGCGCGGAAACCGACGGTGCCTTGGCCAGCGGGAATACACTGACGACACCCGCCGCTCCGCTGATCCCGAGCAGGATGGCGTATTGCCAGCCCGCGGGGCTGCGGCCGAGAATGAGCCCGCTCATCAGCAGCGTCAGCAGCGCGGCGACGTTGCCGATGATGGATTCGATGCTGAAGTAGCGGCCGAGCTGCGACGGCGCGATGATGTGCTTGATCCACGGCAACCATGAGCCGGACGCAAAGCCGCGGATGACGTTGAACGCGACCAGCAGCGCGGTGAGAAAGAACAGCAGGAGGCTCGGCGGCACGATGCCCACGAGCAGCGGAAGCGGTACCATCGCCAGAACCATGAACGCGCGGAAGCGCCAGCCGGCCATCATCAATTTCTGGTAGCCCCAGCGGTCGGCATAGCGCGCGGCGGGAAGTTGCAGCGCGGTGAAAAGCGGCGTTAGCGCGAGCAGGAAGCCAATGAGCGATTCGCTCGCGTGGAGAAATCGCGCGCACAAAACCATCGGGGAACCGAGCGCGATCGTGTAGTTGACCGCGTTCATGAAGCCGAATGACCACAGGTGGCGCGAGTATGACGGAAGCGCCACCGGATCATCCACCCGTTTTTCTGCTGACGTTGACATGCGAATCGCCGGCAAGGATACACCAAGTGAAATGCAAGACGAGCGTCAGCCGAAATCCCGGCCACACTTCCTGATTCAAATTTCCATCGCCGATCTTCCCTTCGGGCGGCTGAAGATATGTCTGGCGATGCCCGTCATCGCGAATATTCGTTAGACGACCGTCTGTGAAATCGAAGGCTCTACGGGTAAAAAAGGAAGCGGGTGCTGAACCAGAGGGGGACCAATTCAAGCACCCGCGTTTTTTTTCCGTCGGTGGGGACCGAGGAGAAAACCTTGCCAGATGTATCGCTGCATCCGGCATGAATAGTAAAAGCAATACGCGTGCCAATGGCAGTTGACGCCCGTTTAAAACCTGCGTTGTCTTCCATCACCGGCATACATCATCCTAACCATTAGATGGTTTATCATATTATCAACCATGATCCGGCCTCCCGTATTTGCGGCCATATGCGAATTCCAATTGTGTTCAAAAATGAACAACTTGCCACAGGTGTACAATTTTGAACACCCAGAGCGCGTGATGTTGTTCAAAATTGTACACTTCATGCCGTCGGATCGAAATTCGGTGCCGTTGAATTTCCCCGCGCTGTCAGTAGGCATCAGGTGATCTCAAAATCCGCCTGTGCTCAGAGTGAATCCGCCTTCAGGGTTTGCCCATCCTCTTTTCCAAACAATGGAAAAGTCCGCGACGCAAAGTTCCAATGATTGGAAATTGCCTTCCGTGAGTTTTCGATCGCGGCATCCGCGACCGCTGCGCCCGCAGTCGCGGCGGCAAGGGTGGGGTGGGGTGGCATGAACATGGGGCGGCCGAAACGTTACGATCAAGGGAACGCGCGCGAAAAAGGTTGAATTGCGCGGTGCGGTTCCTAGTATCGCGCGAATTGTTTCGACGGGGCAACTCGTCACGGAGGATGACATGAGCAATGGCAATGCGGGCGCCGCGCCGAAAAGCGGCTACAATCGGTTTCTCCTGCTCGTCGCGGGACTCGGCGGTTTGTTGTACGGCGTGGATGTCGGGATCATCGCGGGCGCGCTGCCGTATCTCGAGGCGACTTCAGGCCTCAGCGGAAATCAACTTTCGGTGATCGTCGCGGCGGTGCTGCTGGGCAGCGTAATCTCGACGCTGTTCGCCGGTATGCTTTCGGATTTGATGGGCCGCAAAAAGCTGATGTTCCTCAGCGGGCTTTTGTTCGTGGCAAGTATTCCGATGATCGCGCTGGCGCACGGCTACGGGCCGCTCGTGCTCGGCCGCCTGCTGCAAGGAATCAGCGCCGGACTCATCGGCGTCGTCGTTCCGCTGTATCTTGCGGAATGTCTCGGCGCTGCGAACCGCGGCAAGGGCACGGGAATCTTCCAGTGGCTGCTGACGCTCGGCATCGTGGCCGCGGCGGTGATCGGATTTTCATTCAGCCTCAAAGTTGCCGCGATTGAAAAGCTCAACGACGCTGCGAAACTTTTCGCGTTCAAGGACACCGCGTGGCGAAGTATTTTCTGGGTTTCGCTGCCGCCGGGAATTCTCTTCGTGCTCGGCAGTTTGATGGTGGCCGAGTCGCCGCGCTGGCTTTTCCGCCGCGGGCGCAAGGCCGACGCGTTGACCGCGCTACTGCGTTCGCGTTCGGACGAGCAGGCGAAAAATGAATTGCAGGAGATGGAAGAAACCGAGGCGGCCGAGAAGGCGAAGACCGATTCCGCCGGCGCCAAGATCAAGGAATCGCTGCTGCACCGCAAATACGTGATTCCATTTGTGCTCGCCTGCATCATCCTCGCGTGCAACCAGGCCACCGGCGTCAACTCGATCATCGGCTACAACGCGACGATCCTGATTCAGGCCGGCCTCAGCGACGCGCACGCGCATCTCGGCTACGTGATTCTCACGATCATCAATTTCGCCGTCACGATGATTGGCGTCGCGCTCGTTGACAAAAAGGGCCGCAAGTTCCTGCTCGCCATCGGCAGCGCGGGCATCATCGCGTCGCTCATTTGCACCGGACTGGTTTTCCAGAAAACCGAGAAGCATCGCGTGGACGTGAAAGACGCCGTGCAGGCGATGATCGTCGCGTCGAACCAGTCCGCGACGATTGATTACAATCAGGATTCTGCGGCGAAACTTCTCGGCGGCAAGGCCGGCGCGGAGCCGTCAACGATGGTGGTCATTTATTCCTACGGCGATTTTCATTCGGCATCGAAAGTCGTGCGCGCGGATGACAAGGCCGCGAAAATCGAAATCACGCGGGAAACTTGCGTGCCTGTCACCAAAGTGGCCGCGTTCTTCCAAAATCCGTTTGCGAATCTCGACGCTGCCCGCACCGCGCCGCTGAAAATTGACAACGCGCTGATCACGCCCGTGCCGTCCGAACGCAACGGTTGGCTGACGGCGATTTGCGTTTTCTGTTTCATGGCATTTTTTGCCGTCGGCCCCGGCGTCTGCGTGTGGCTCGCGCTGTCCGAGTTGATGCCGACGCGCATCCGCTCAAACGGCATGAGCGTCGCGCTGCTTATCAACCAGGCCGTCTCGACGACCATCGCCGCGGTCTTCCTGCCGACCGTAGGAAAATACGGCTACGCTACGATGTTCTTCGTCTTCGCCGGCTGCACCGTCGTCTATTTCATCACCGCGGCCTTCTTCCTGCCCGAGACCAAGGGCAAGACGCTCGAAGAAATCGAAGAGCACTTCGAAGGCCGCAAGAAGATGAATTGATCTCTGCGTCGCCCGGAAACTTCCAATGATTGGAAAATAGCGGAACCGCCAACTTCCAATCATTGAAAAAAACCGGATCGCGTTTTGCCAATCATTGGAAAACACGGACGCGCAATTTTCCAATCGTTGGAAATCGCGGAGGCCGCTATCTTCGGCGGCATGGGATTCATCGCCGATACGCACGTTCACATTTATCCGCATTTTGACATCGCGGAGGCGCTGCACGGCGCGATCGCGCGGCTCGGCGAGCTGGCGCCGGAGCTGCCGCGGGCGATCTGCCTGACGGAGCGGAGCGGCTGCCATTTTTTCCGCGATGTTTTTTCGGCGGCGATAAAACTTCCGCCGCCGTTCAGCGTGCTGTCCGCAGGCGAAAACGCGTTTATGGCGATCGACAACGCGGGCGAAAAACTTTTCGTCATCGCCGGCCGCCAGATCGCCACGAGCGAGCGGCTCGAAGTTCACTGCCTCGGCTGCGACGCGGATATTCCCGACGGGCTTCCGCTGCGCGACGCCATCGAACATGTTTTCGTCGCGGGCGGAATGGCCGTGGTTCCGTGGGGCGTTGGAAAATGGACCGGCCGGCGCGGCAAGCTCGTCCGCGATGTGATCGCCGGAGACAATAATCTGCTTGCCGGCGATTCGTCGCTGCGGCCGTGGTGCTGGCCGGAGCCGGTTTTTCGCGCGGCAAAATTGCGCGTGCTTTGCGGCAGCGATCCGCTGCCTGCGCCGGCCGAGGAAAATCAGATCGCCCGCTACGCGACAATTTTCGACGCACCGTTCGATGAAAATGAACCGGCATCTTCGCTGCATCCCGCGCTGCGATCGGGAAATTTCCACCGCGCGGGAAAACGCTGTGGCGTGCGCGAAGTCTTGCGGCGGCTGCGCGCGATGAAAAAGGCGGCGCAATGAAGCCGCGGCCAATCCTCGCGATACTTCTGCTGATTGTTGTCCCGCCACTCGTCGGCGCGCTGATCGCACCGATGGTCAACGCGCATCTGATCACGGCGCTTCACCGGATGTGGCCGGGCTTCGAGCCGTTCAACGCGCCCGAATTCCGGCGCGTGATGGACCGGTGCGTTCTGGCGGTTTCATTCGTGCTGCTTTTTCCCGCGTTGAGGCTCAGCGGGCTTTTGCCGCGAATCCGCGGGGCGCTGAAGATTTCCGGCGACCGCGTCCGGGTTTTGGCGGTCGCCGCAATGGTCGGTCTTCTGTCCATGAGCTGCGGCTATTTGCTCGGCTGGCTGATGGGCGGCTACCGCCTGAATTCCGGAATTTCGGCGGCGCAAATTTTGGGGCGGGCGGCCATGTTTCTGGCCGGTTCGATTTTTATCGGCCTTTTCGAGGAGACTTTTTTCCGCGGCTTTTTTTTTGGCGCGCTGCGCCCGCGTTTGAATTTCTGGCTTGCCGCGATCATCGCGAGTCTGTTCTTTGCGTCGGTACATTTTTTGCACCCGAATCTGCCCGCGAATTTCGATGCCTCGCGATGGAGTTCGGGTTTTGCAGTGATGCCGCTGATGATTCAGGGTTTCGACCCCGCGCGTGACGGCGCGTTTGCCATCACACTTTTTCTGATGGGGCTGACGCTGTGCCGGCTGTACGAAACCGACGGCCATCTGTGGCGCGCGATCGGCCTGCACGGCGGCTGGGTCTGGGCAATGCAGCTCAGCGCGTTCGTTTTCAACCACAATTGGGCAATCATGCGCGGGCTGCTCGGGCCGGGCGATTATGTTTCGCAGGGCGCGCTGGCCATCGTGATTGTGGCGGTTTTCTTCGTGTGGGCGATTTTGCGCGGTCACAACTCCAAAGTCCAAAGTTCAGGGCAGGAGAACCGATGACCAGCGGTTAAGCATCTTTAAGCATTGGAACGTGGCACGAGTCTGACTAGATGTCATCGTGCAGCCTGGAGATTAAGAACATGAATCTGCTCATTGTTGAGGATGATGCCAAAGTGGCGAACATGCTGAAGCAGGGCTTGCAAGAGTCCGGCTATACGACGACGCACGCCCGCGCGGCGCAGCAAGCCATGGAGTTGCTGGATCAAAACGCCTTCGATCTCGTGCTGCTGGATCTCGGCCTGCCGGGATTGGACGGCATCGAGGTTTTGCGACATCTGCGGGCCAAGCACAATTCGGTGCCCGTGATCATCCTGACCGCGCGCGACAGCGTTGATGACCGTGTCAAAGGACTGGACGAAGGCGCCGACGATTATCTGGTGAAGCCTTTCGCGTTTCCCGAACTGCTCGCCCGGATCAAGGCATCGTTACGCCGCAGCCGAAGCGAAGGGCCGGTGCTCACACTCGCGGACCTGAAAATCAATCTCGTCGGCCGCTCCGTCGAACGCGCGGGCAAGGCGATCGATCTGACGCCAAAGGAATTCGACATGCTCGTCTATCTCCTGCGCGCGGGCGGCCAGATCGTTTCGCGCGAAATGCTGGCGCGCGACGTGTGGAAGATCAACTCGCGCGCGACGCCGCTGGACAACGTCATTGATGTTCACGTCTCGCATCTGCGCGACAAGATTGACCGCGATTTCGACCTGCAACTTCTGCACACCGTCCGCGGCGTCGGCTTCGTTCTCAAGGTGCCGTGAACCCCGCCCCACTCAAGGCCCGCTATTTCCGCTGGATGATCGGCCTGCTGCTGACCTATCTGGCCTTCATCGCGGTCGCGGACGCGCTGTATCAAGTCTGGGAGTGGATGCAGGGCGAGTCGCACTCGATCGTGGAGGAGTCCGGCGAAGTGGCGGTCGTCATCATCGCCGGGCTGCTGGCCCTGCCCGTGGCCATCATCGTGACGCGCAGAATCTGCCGCCGCATGATGCGCCCGCTGGAGCGCATACGCGAAACCGCGGAGCGCATCATCTCCGGCAGCCTCCACGAGCGCATCAATGCAGAAAATCCCGATGACGAGCTCGGCCGCCTCGCCGGCGCGCTTAACAAGGCATTCGACCGCTACCGCGATGCCGTGGACCGCCAGCAGCGTTTCGCCAGCGACGCCTCCCACCAACTGCGAACTCCGCTGACCTCCATCCGCACCACCGGCGAGGTCTGCCTGCAAAAAGAACGAACGCCCGCCGATTATCGCGAGACCGTCGGCAGTATGCTCGAAGATGTGCAGCGCCTTTCCGACTTCATCGAAAAACTCCTCATGCTCGCGCGCCTGGGCGCTGACAAAGTGCGCGCGCAATTCACGCCGATGGATCTTGGCGGGCAGGTGCGCGAGGTTGTCGGGCAATACGAATCGCTCGCGCTGAGCAAAAACCTCGAAGTCAAGGTGCACCTGCCGATGGGCTGTCGCGTGCTCGGCGACGGCGCGCTGTTGCAGCAGATGACCGCCAACCTCCTCGACAACGCCATGCGCCACACGCCGGAGGGCGGCACCATCCAGATTGATCTGGCACCCGGCCCGGACGGTCACTACCGGCTCGACATCTGCGACAGCGGCCCCGGCGTCGCCCCGGAGCTGCGCAGCCAGCTTTTCCAGCGGTTCGCGCGCGGCCCCGGTAGCGATTTGTCCGGAAGCGGCCTCGGCCTGGCCATCGTCGCCGACATCGTAAATCTCCACCGGGGCCGCATCGAACTGCTCGACGTGCCCGGTGCCGCCTTCCGCATCACCCTGCCGGCGCTCGCCTGATTTCCAATGATTGGAAGTTTGCGCGGCCGGATTTTCCAATCATTGGAAAAATACGTTTGGGCATGATTTGGCAATTGACAAGAATATGTTTCACCTTAAGAAGTATCACGTAGTTCCATTTCCAAAGTGAAAACTAATCGACATACTGGCAGAAAAGGCGCCGGTGGACGTCCGCCCAAATATGCCGGGCCGAGCCGCCCCATCACGGTGACGCTTCCGGAAAGCACCCTGAGGGAATTGCGATACATCGATCCGGACCGCGGACGCGCCATTGTGAAACTTGCGAAAAGCGCCATGCGCACCGACGGATCGGCACGACCGGCGGTGGAAGTCGTGGATATGGCGGCGCACACGGGACTGATCGTCATCGGTCCCAGTGACGCACTTCGGCGCATTCCCTTTCTTCATCTGGTCGAAGTCGCGCCTGCCCGCTATCTGCTGGCCCTAAATCCAGGCAACGATTTCAAGACGCTCGAAATTGCGATCCGCGATGTGTTGGATGATGTGCCGGAGGAAGACCAACGCGAACGCGACCTCATTGCACGGTTGCTCGAACAAATCCGCGGACTGCGGAAGAGCGACCGTGTGAGCATGGCAGAAATTCTCTTCGTCAAGCCCATCGACAAAAAACGCCGCTGAGCGGGCCGAAAATGCGGACGGGATTCCATGATTGTCGCGATTGGCGAGGCTCAAAAATAATCAAAATTAAGTTGCGAAGTCACTGCATTGTTGCGTAGGAATTCGCGCGCTTGATCAGTTTGTACGTTGAATAAATATAACAGGAGATAGTGAAATGACAGTGCGTGGATTCATGAAAATGGTGGGCGTGATCGTCATGACCATGGCCGCAATGGCGTTAGTGTCGGGATGCGACAACGGCGGCGGCAGCAGCGACAAAGGCGGCAGTAGTGCTGGCAGCGTCGTGGGCGAGTGGGCGATGGTGAATCAAACAGATGGCGGCCAGACGTGGTGGAAGTTTAATGCCGATGGAACTTTCGTCCAGTATAACGATGCCGGGTTCTCATCCCAGCATTTGGCTGGAACGTTCACCCAGGACGGCACCACGGTCACCGGACCGTTCACGAACCCCGGCGTCGGCACGGGTGAGATTGATTGCACGCTGAGCTCAGATGGCAAAACGATGCAGATGGATTTCGTAGAGTTCTGGCATGACCCGCCCAAGCACAATCCAATCAACGGCACAAAACTGTAATTTGCGTGCGGTTGATCCAACCTCCACGATGCGCCTTCGGCATCGTGAGGTCGTGTTTTCTTGTATGATCGTTTGGTTCTGGATTCGAACACATGCCTTTTCGTTTGCGTTCTTCGCGGGTGCATCGCCAAGGGTGATCGTTTCTACGGTGAAAGGCTTGTCGAGCCAGAATTCATACGTGGAAAATTTGATTGTTCAAAGTTTGGATGTAGCTTCCAGAAAAAATCAGCTGGTGCAATTGGAATGCTTTGCGGGAGGAATGGGGTATGCATGAGAGTGTTGCCAAGCGAATAAACTTGGAAAGTCAGCCTTTGGTGAGTGCGAAGAAAGCGCTCGCCGACCGGTCGACATTGACAAAGGGGATGAGGCTCTCTTCGTATTTGCTGCCGGGAGACTGGCTGAAGACGTTCTTCTTTTTGAACTGCATTTCGGCCCCGCGGAAACTACTGAGGAAATTTGCGGGCAGCTTCTACAGGATGGAGCAGCTCTACGACGTGCTCCGCGACTTCAACGCAAAATACAAGGGGCCATTCTCGATCTTGGAATTTGGCACGGCCAATGGCTATTCCTTCGCAAAGATGCTCTATGCGACGCGCTATCTCGGATTGGAAAACGAAGTGACGGTCCATGCGTTCGACTCGTTCGAGGGATTGCGGGCGCCAGACGGCAAGGCTGAAATCAGCCTCGGCGGTTTCGAGTGGGCACAAGGGCAGTTCAAGGGCAACTACGAAATCTTGCACGATTACTGCGAGAAGAAGTGCTACGCGAATTACAAAATCCACAAGGGGTATTTTGAGGACTCTCTGACGCCGGATGTCATCGCCGAGATTGCGCAACAAAAACCAATTCTCGTGTGGGTGGACTGCGACTACTATTCATCATCCAAGACGGTGTTCGAGCGGCTGCTGCCGGTCCTGCCGTCCGGCTGCGTTTTTTATTTCGACGATTTCGAATTCAATTTTGGCAGCCGTTTTACCGGCGAGGCAAAGCTTGTCCACGAAATCAATCACGGGAAATTCGGCGACGAAATTGAACTGGTTCCGGACCGGCAGCTCTCGCTGGACAGCGATTGCACGTACCGGTTCATCCGCTTCAGCGAAAGCGGGCCGGCCTACGAGAAGAAACCGCATCGCAAATGGGAAGGCTGGCCGCGTCCGATTGCCAACGGTTCGCCGCTGCCGTGACGCGGCGAATCCGTCATCGGGCAGAAGCGCTGATCAATCCCACGTCGCGGAACTCTTCGTCACCGTCGTGCGCACTTTGTCGCCGTTGCCGATGATGCAGAACCAGACCGAGTCACCGTGTTTCGGCACATGTCCGGCCAGGTAACCGCCATAGATGTTTTCGAGCAGCTTGATCGTCTGGCCCACGCCGTGCCAGTCGAACATTCCGCCCACGACATTGCCGCCTTCGTGCCAGAAGATGCAGACGCCTCCATCCGTGCCGTTGTCAAGCGGCCAGCCGGTCAGCGGCTGGAAATCCAGATAGACCTTTCCGCCGCTAATGTCGGACTTGTAGAGAATCTGCGTGGGTTGCGCATTCTGCGGCTTGAAGTCGGCGTGCGTTCCGTAGGTGATCGCGCCCGAAACATCGAGTTCATCGGCAAAAACCGGTTGATTCGTCGAAGCCGGTGTCGTGGTCTGTGTGAGCGGATTTGTTTGCGTCGTTGAAGTCGGATTCGTCGTCGTCGTGGGCACACCATTTGTATCCGTCTGTTTGGCTCCGACGTTGACCTCGCACCCGGTTCCGAAAAAGCCGAGCACCGCGACCAGTGACAGCGCCGCAAGAATTCTAAAGTACATCATATCGTCCCCTGTTTTTTTTCTTTAGCCTGATGTTTGCACCTTGCCGCGATCAAAAAAAAAGGTCAAGCGGAAGTGAACAAGAATGAAATATTTTCCTTCAGCCGCGCCCGGTCGCCGCCAGAATGAAGTCACGCCGCACCGGCAGCCCGCCCCTGCGGCCGGCGCGCCAAAGAAAATCCATCGGTGCTTGCCGAACCGGCGGCGGAACGAATAAACGAGAAGCATGGATCGGGAAATTTCAACGGGCCGGCCGGTCTTCGGGCGCACCTGCCTCGTCGCGCTGCTGCTGACCGCGGCGGTGTGGGCGGAATTGTCGTGGCCGCTGCCGCGCCACCTCGCCTCGGCCATCCCATATGGCGCGGTGAAATCCTGCGAACACTCGGCGCCGCGCTTCATGGAACCGGGCGACCAACTGCAACTGCTCTACCACTTCTGGCTCTTCGAGGACATGGCCCGCGGCCGCACGCCGCTGTTCTCGAACATCTACGAATTCAACCTCGGCAACGACGCCGCGCGCCGCGAAATCGGCGCGTATTATTTTCCGTTCTCCCTTTTCTTCGCCCTCGGCGACGCCATCGCCGGCCGCGCGTTCGGCTGGAATTTCTCGGGCTTCATCTCGCTCTGGCTCACGATGCTCATCACCTTCCACCTCGTGCGCCGCTATGGCGTGTCGTCCGCGTGGGCATGGGCGCTGGCGGCGTTGACCGTCGCCTATCCCTTTCGCTGGATCAACCTCGCCGGCGGAAGCCCCGCCGGTTTTGCCATGTGCCTTCCGCCGCTTTTCTTCCTCGGCCTCGACATCGCCCTGCGCGACGAAAGATGGACCGGCGGATTTCTCGCCGCAATCGCCCTGCTGTTCTCCGCGTGGAACGACACGCACGTATTTTTCTTCAGTCTGCTTTTCTCCCCGCTCTTCTGCCTCGTCTCGCTCTCGCAGGCCGGAAAGCTGCCCGCCTTCCCGCGCGGCTGGATCAGAATCGCGCTGCGTTTGACGCCCGTTCTTGCCGCCCTCGCCCTCGCGTTGCTGACCGCGAAAAGCATGACCGGCACCGTCAGCGAGTCCGGCCGCGGATCGCGCCCGCTGTCCGAAGTGGCGTTGACCTCGCCGAAGGCCGCCGGATTTTTCGCGCGCTACGATGCCGGCGTCACCAATCACATTTATATCGGCTGCGGCCTCGTCGCCCTTCTCGCCGCCGGCCTCATCGCCGCCGCGATCATCGCGCTGCGCGACCGCCGCCGGCGCCTCGCCGCCGCCGGCCTCATCGCGCTGGTCGCCGGCCTGCTGGTCATGGCCGCGATGGCGCTGGGCCCGCATGGAATTCACGGCGGCGTATTTTTCCGCAAGGCCCGCGACTTCATCCCGCACTTCGGCATGATCCGCCAGCCCGCAAAAATCCTGACCATCGCGCCGCCGCTGTTCGCCATCGCCGCCGCGCTGGCCATCCGCCACATCGCCGCCGTATTCAGCCGCCGCGCCCTTGCGACCGTTCTTTGCGCCGCCCTAGTCGCCGTCGCCTTTGTCGAATTCGAATCCTTCAACGTCGTGGTGCTCACCTCGCTGGCCACGAAGCAGGACGCCTATGCCGCCGTCGCCCGCAACGCCCGCGAGCACGGCGAAAACCCCCACGCGCTGGTCATTCCCTTCTGGCCCGGGGACTCGCACTTCGCCTCCGTGTACGAATTCGACGCCTCGCTCTACCGCATCCGCATGGTCAACGGCTACCGCCCCTTCGTCCCGCTCTCCTACCGCAGCGACTTTTTCCACGCCATCGAGAGCGTCAACCGCGGCGAAATCGCCGACGCGCAACTCGACGACCTCCAGAAGCGCGGCGTCAACGCCATCATTCTGCACGAAGATTTGTTCCCCGAAAAAGTCAGCCCCCGGCCGGTCACCTGGACGCTCAAGGCCCTGCTCAACCACCCGCGCCTCACGCTGCTGGCCCACGATGGCACCGTCTGGTCGTTTCGTTTGGACCGCGAAGCCCACCCCGTCACGCCGCGCGGAACCAACTGGACCCTCCGCTTCCCGACGCAGCAGGAACTGACCCGGCATCCCCCGCAGCCCTATGACATCCCCGTCGGCGCAAGCCTCACCCTGCCCGCCGCCGAATTCTTCCACGCCGGCACCATCAACCTCGAACACGACTCTGTCGAACTCGACCCCGCCCGCGAAGCCGTCCGCGTCGTCCTCTACGGCCCGCGCCTCATCTTCCCCACCGGCCGCTACGCCATCACCATTGACTACGCCACGCCCGACGCCAGCGCGCAAACCGGCTCCTGGACCATTGAGAACCCCGACAACAACTGCATCGGCTACGTCGAAATGGATGGCACGCCGCCGTTCCGCCACCTCGTCACCCTCTCCGGCACCGCCGACTTCCGGCTCGTCTTCCTCTACAACGCCACCGCCCCCCTCGAAATCAAAACTGTGACGCTCCGCCGCATCCAATAGAACCGTCCGGCCCGCGAACCGGCCTGTGCGGCTGCGCCGCGGCGTGATAGACGCACCGTGATCTCCCTTCCAAAATTTTCCAATGGACAGTCCACAGTTGAACCTTGCTGGAGAGTGCGCCATCTTTGCGCGCCATGAGCATGCTGGCATCCATCGGTGCGAAGACGCGCGACAAGTGGGGATCGAATCTTCATTTGCTGGCCGTGGCATGGACTGCGTTCTGGATGGCGCTGCGGCCGAAAAACTGGCGGCAGCCGACGCGTGATGTTCTGGCGCGCCAGATTCTTTTCACCGGCGTGGACGCGTGGCGGTTCATGTCGCTCATCGCGCTGCTCGTCGGCGTTGCAGTCGTCGTCGAATCACAGGTGTGGCTTCAGAAATTTGGACAATCAACACTGCTGGGGCCGATACTCGTCACCGTGATCATTCGAGAAGTCGGGCCGCTGCTGACGAACTTCGTCATCATCGGCCGCAGCGGAAACGCGATGGCGACGGAGTTGGCCAACATGAAAATCAACGGGGAGGTTCATCTGCTCGACGCGATGGGACTCGATCCGTTCGTTTATCTCGTCCTGCCGCGCGTCATCGGCGCGGCGATTTCGACTTTCTGCCTGAGCGTAGTTTTCGTCGTGATGTCGTTTCTCAGCGGCTACTTCTGCGGTTCGCTTCTTGGCGCAAACTCCGGTGGACCCGATCTGTTTTTGAAAAGCGTCTTCGCCGCCATCGCACCGGCTGACATCGTGAATCTTGTGATCAAATCTTTCATACCCGGCCTGCTCATGGGCTGCATCTGTTGCATCGAGGGTTTGAGCGTGCGCAACTCGATCACGGAGGTTCCGCAGGCGACCACGCGCGCCGTCGCCAGATCCACCGCGGCGCTTTTTATAACCTCCGCCCTTGTTTCGGTGATGACCTATGCGTGACGCATCCGCCGGAAAAGCGATTGTCGAAATGCGCACCGTCCGCGTGACCGCGGAATTTCCATACGACTCGGCACTGTCCGTGGATGAATTCGTGTTGAAAGCCGGTGAACTGGCCGTAGTCGAGCTTTCGAACGAAATTCGCCGCGCTCCACTCGCCGATGTCGTCAGCGGTTTGCTGGAAATTGAAAACGGTACGGTATTTTTTCAAGGCGTCGATTGGCGTGTGATGACGCCCGATGCCGCCGCGCACGCACGTGGCGGCATTGGGCGTGTTTTTGACGGCATCGCCTCAAACTGGGTCAGCAATCTCGACAATGACGAAAACCTCACGCTCTCTTTCCGGTATCATCAAGGCGAATTGAACGCCGAGACGCGCAAGCAAATCGAAGAACTTGCGACAATCGCCGGTTGCTGGCCAATTCCAGAAGGACGTCCGGCGTCGGTGTCGAAGAATATTTTGCGCCGCCTCGAATGGGTCCGCGCGTTTCTCGGCGAACCTTCGCTGGTGATTCTCGGTCGCCCCATGCGCGACATCACTGGCGATGCGGAGGGGCCGCTCGGACAGTTGGTGACGCGGGCGCGTGAACACGGCGCCGCCATCTTGCTGATGGTCAGCGAAGGCGAGTCGTGGCAAATTACCGCGCCGAACCCGTCGTCGCGCTGGCGGCTGAGCGATGGCCGGCTGGTTGAGATGGAGAAGAACTGAGATGGCAAAGCCATTCAAATTTAGATACGTCAACGAAATCGTCGGTGCTTTCGTTTTGCTCGTGATTTTGCTGCTCATTGCCGGCGTAATTTTTGCCGGCCATTATCAGGGCTGGTTCAGGCCCGTCCACACCATCAAGCTGACGTTCCCCGAGGAAGGCTCGCTCGGCCTCAAGAAGGGTTCCGAGGTCGAAATCCTCAACACCGTCGTCGGCACCGTTGACAAAATCGACATCGACGAAAACGAAAAAATGATCGGCGAAATCAAAATCACCGGCAACTGGTTCCGCTTCATCCGCGCCGACTCGAAAGCAAAAGTCGCCAAGCGCTACGCCCTCGCCGGCGACGCGTTCATCACCATCACGAAAGGCACGGGCGAACGGCTCAAGGACGGTGGCACGCTCGTGGCGGAGAAAGACACGGAAATTTTGCAACTCGCACAAGATCTGCTCAACCAGGTCCGCGAGGCGACGATCCCGCTGCTCGGCCAGATTCGCACCACCGCCGAGGAATATGGCGGACTCGCCGCCGACCTGCGCGATACCAACGGCCCGATCATGAAAGTTGCCGGCAATGTCGAGCAGCTCACTGCACGAATGAAGAGCGACGACGGCCCGCTGATGAAGATTCTCGCTGACCTGCACCAAATGGCCGCCGGCATCAACAACGGCGAAGGCACCGTAGGCAAACTCCTGCGTGATCCCGCAACCGCCGAGCAGATCAACGCGATTCTCAAACAAGTTCAGGACACCATCGCGCAGACGCAGCAGTCAATCGGTCAGGTGCAGAAAATTCTCGATGACGTGAAAAAGACAACCGCACAACTTCCGCCGATGACCGCGAAAGTCGGCCACGAAGCCGACGACCTGCCCGGCCTCGTTTTGCAAACGCAGGAAACTCTGCGCGAAGCCGAGCGGCTGATCGAAGGCATCCAGAAACACTGGCTCATCCGCGACTACATCCCGCAGCCCAAGCCCACCGAATTAATTCCCCCGTCCGATGTCGGCTCGCCCGCGACCGGAGGAAAATCGCCATGAACCGCGCCGCGAAAGAATTTTCCAATCATTGGAAATTTGCGTCGCGGACATTTCCAATCATTGGAACTCTCGCAGCCATTTTTCTGATCGCCGCCTGCGGAACCGTAAAGAAATTCGAGGCGACCGGCCCCGTCACCGACGCGCAGATTGCGCAGAGCGTGAAATCGGCGCAGGCCGCTTACCAGAGCGGAAACTTTTTGCGCGCGGCGAAATGTTACGAACTTGCGCTGGCCCGCGCCCGTGCGCTCGACGACAGCGCGGAAATCGCGCGCAATGCCTACAACGCCGCCGCGTGTCACCTGCGCTCCGGCCATCCCTCGTCCGCGTCGCCGCTGCTCGTCGAAGCCGGACGCGAATTCGAACGCGCCGGAATGGACCGCGAGCCGGTTCTCGTTTTGCAGGCGATGACCGCGTCTGCGCTCGGCCAGGCCGCGGAGGCAACGGCGCTCGCATCGAACGCTTTCGCCGCCGCAAAATCCGATGTCGCGCAACTCGACGTGCTCCTCGTCCAGCTTGATCTCGCGGTTCAGCACGGCGATTTGGACGAAGCTCAGCGGTTGCTGAAAATGGCGCAGCGGCGCGCCGAAAAAAGTCACAGCGCCACGATGAACGCCCGCGTCGCTGCCGCCGAAGGAAAGCTGTTGCAGAAATCCGACGCGGGAAAAGCTGCCGGAAAATTTGATCAGGCCGCGGACGGCTGGCGCACTGCCGGCAATATTCGCGAAATGGCCGACAACCTCCGCGCCGCCGGCGCGGCCTGGCAGGCCGCGAAAAAATCCGCCGATGCCGCCGACCGGTTTTATCGCGCAGCGCGAAGTTATTTCGGGCAGAACGACCGCGTCGCCGCGCTCGCCTGCATTGATGAAGCGTTCAAGGCTGCGGATGAAGCGAAGTCCGCGGAGCTTCGCGGCCAGATCGCCGCGCTGTTCGAGCAAATCAAGAAGTCTGTTGAACCGGTGACTGAATAACCGATATTTTGCGGCGTCCAAATGACGATCTTCAAAAGGTGGAAAATGAATCGAAACATAAAAATAATTCTGTTCGCGCTTTTGCTCACGAGTTGGGCCGGCGCGGCGATGGCCGGCACGATGAGCGTGCAGAGCGAAAAAGCGGTCATTCGCGCGAGTCCCGGACCGTTCGCGCAGACCCTCGCGACATTGACGTATGGCGATCAAGTTACCGTCGTCGGCGAGCAGGGCGCTTGGACGCAGGTCCGCACCGCAAGCGGCGCGACGGGCTGGACGCAGACGGCATCGCTTTCGACGAAGAAGATTGTGCTGCAAGCCGGATCAACCGATGTCAGCAAGACCGCGTCCGGCGAAGAACTCGCGCTCGCCGGCAAGGGATTCAATTCTCAGGTCGAGGGCCAGTTCAAAGCGAACAATCCGAACATCGACTTCAAGTGGATTGACTACATGGAAAAAATCAAAGTCAGCGAATCGCAGATGGTGCAGTTCCTCCGCGCCGGCGGTTTGAAGGGAGGCAACTGATGAATAAGCTTCCTTCGAATCAAAATCTCGTTTGCTTCGTGATCATCGCGACGCTCGCCGCATCCATCGGAATTTTGATCAGCGGCTGTGCGCAAATTTCCCAAGGCGTCGCGGCGGTCGGCGTGGCCACTGGTACAATCAATCAAGACCAGGCGAAATCCATCGTCAAAACCGGCGAAGCGTTTGGCAAGGCGATGGAACAGATCACGCCGGAGCAGGAATATTACGTGGGCCGCGCGGTCGGCGCGACGATCCTGCAACAATACAAGCCCTACAACAATGAAGCCGCGACGATGTATCTGAACGAAGTCGGCCAGACCATCGCCGCCGCATCGGACCGGCCCGAAACGTTCAAGGGCTATCATTTCCTCATCATGGATACGGATGAAATCAACGCCTTTGCCGCGCCCGCCGGTTTTATTTTCGTCTCGCGCGGAATGCTGAAACTGTGCCGCAGCGAGGATGAACTTGCCGCCGTGCTCGCACATGAAGTCGGTCATGTGCAGGACAAAGATGCCATCAATGCGATCAGTAACAGCCGGTGGACATCCGCATTCACGATCCTCACCGCCGAGGCTGGAAAGAGTCTAGGTGGAGAACAACTGAAAGATTTGACGACTGCGTTTGAAGGCAGCATCAGCGACATTTCGAAGAAGCTCATCACCTCCGGCTACGCGCGCGGTCAGGAGCGCGATGCGGACAAAGTCGCCGTCAAAATCATGTCGCGGCTTGGCTACGATCCGAACGCGTTGGTTTCCGTGTTGCAGAACATGAGCACGAAGATCAAACCCGAAGCCGGATTCGGCAAGACACATCCGCCGCCTGGTGATCGCATCAAGGATTTGCGTTCGATCATCGGCAACGCAGCCGCCGCGCCCGCGCCTGCCGCGCGCCAACAGCGTTTCGCCGCGGCGATGGCGGGCGTCTGATCTGCGTAGCGCGCCCGTGATGGCGTCGGCCCCGAACCGCCTCACGGCGGCGCTACAACGAAAGCGCGATGCGAAAAAAGATTTCACAATCACTGATTCTCGGATTCGCCGCCACGCTCCTCGTTGCGGCGCTCTGGCTGTCGGGTTTGCTTGACCGTTTTGAATCCACGCCGTGGATGTGGCGGGTTCACGCAATGTGGAAACCGTCGCCTGCCACGGAAAAGATCAAAGTCATCGTTGTTGATCAGGAGAGCCTCGACTGGGCTGCAAGAGAAAATTCGCTTCCCTGGCCGTGGATGCGGCAGGCCTACAATCCGGTGTTGGATTTTTGCCGGCGCGCCGGCGCGAAGGTCATCGCGTTCGACATGCTTTATTCCGAACCGTCGCTGACAGGCGTGGAAGACGATCAAACTTTCGGCGCAAAGATTGGCGAGAAGAAGGATTTTGTCGCCGTGTTCTTCATGGGGAAACAGGCGAAGCAGACGACGAACTGGACCGCGAATATTCCCAGGCCGGTCTGGAAGATTTCGGGAGCGGAGACTTTTCCAGCCAATGAACCCGGTGCGACATTTCCTGTTCCGTCCGTCGCAACGAATGCGGCGATGCTGGCGAGTGTGAAAGATGAACCGGATGATGACGGAGTTTATCGCCGCGCAACGCCGTTCCGAATTTTCGATGGCCAGACGGTGCCATCCCTCGGGCTGGCCTCGTGGCTCGCCGCGCGCGATCCGAAAGACCGCGAAATCAAAATTGAAAACGGCGTGATGCAGGTTGGCGGAACGCGCATCGCGCTCGACAGTCAGGGACGAGCGTTGCTCCGCTTCCGCGGTCCGACCGGAACGCATCACAAATATCCGGCCGCCGCGATCATCCAGTCCGAATTGCGAATCGTGGATGGAAAGAAACCGGTTGTTGATCCGGCCGAGCTGAAAGACTGCTATGTCTTCTTTGGCGTCAGCGCGCCCGGCCTCAAGGATCTCAAGACGACACCGGCGGGCGGCGATTATCCTGGCGTCGAAGTTCACGCGACATTTCTGGACAATTTGCTCGAAGGCGATTTTCTTCGCGATGCGCCGCGTCCGCTCGTCGCGGCGGTGGCCCTCTTGCTCGCTATTTCCGGCGCGCTTGCGATTCTTTTTTGCCGGAACGGTCCGCAAGTCGCCGGCGTATTTTCCGGTTTCATGCTCGTTCCGCTTGCGATCGGTTTCGGCGCGTATTCCGGCGGGCTTTGGTGGCCGATGGTTTTCACGTGGATGTCTGGCGGATTCTCGATGCTCGGCGCGGTGATTCTGAGCTACGCGACCGAAGGCAAACAAAAGCGCTTCATCAAATCAGCGTTTCGCCAGTACCTCAGCGGCGACGTGATCGAACAAATGCTCGCCAATCCTGACAGACTTCAACTCGGCGGCGAAAAGCGCGAACTCACGATGTTCTTTTCCGATCTCAAGGGATTCTCGACTTTCTCCGAAAAACTCGAGCCGCCGGTTTTGACCGCGCTGATGAACGACGTGCTCTCCGATGCGTGCGATATAATTTTCGAGGAAGGCGGCACGGTGGACAAATTCATCGGCGATGCGATCGTCGCATTTTGGAACGCGCCGATGTCGCAGGCGGATCATGCGCTGCGGGCGGTGCGCGCGACGATCCGCTGCCAGCGAAAACTCGACGAGCGCCGCGCGGAATTTGAGGGGCGCGCCGCCGGCCTTCCGATGCGCATGCGCATCGGGCTGAACAGCGGCGAAGTCATCGTCGGCAACATGGGATCGCGGCAGCGTTTCAACTACACGATGCTCGGCGACGCGGCGAATCTGGCATCGCGGCTGGAAGGCGCGAACAAGGCGTTTGGCACGTACATCATGGTTGCAGAGTCCACGTGGCAGCAATTGAACGGTTCGGTTCCGGGCCGTGAAATCGGGCTGATCCGCGTGGTCGGCCGCGCGACGCCGGTGCGCGTCTTCCAGCCGCTCGGCCTGTCCGGCGAGCCGATACCACCGCGATTTGAAACCCATTCGAGGGCCATGCAGCTGATCCGCGAGAAGAAGTGGGCCGGGGCGCACGACCTGTTTGCGGCCATCCAGGACGATCAACTGTCCGAGAAATATGCCGCGCGCTGCGCCGAGCTTCGCGACGGCAGGCTCGCGGACTGGGACGGAATCTGGAATCTGACCGAGAAGGGCTAGCCGCGAATTTTCGCGGACTGCGCTGCCGTGGCTCGGCGCGGATTCGCCGGCGGTCTTTTCCAATGATTGGAAATTTGCCGGGCGGTGGTTTCCAATGATTGGAAAAAGCTTTCTTCTCCGCGAGGATGGAATCAAATTTTGAGGCGGTTATGAAACTGATTGTGGGCGGTTGCCGCGGGACGTCGCCGGTCGCGCAGCCGGAGTTCATGAAATATGGCGGGGAGACGACGGCGTTTCTGATCGAGGGTGCGCGCGGCGAGCGCGTACTGGTGGACGCGGGCACCGGCGCGCGGCCGCTCGGCCTTCGCCTCGATGGCGAGCGCGAAATTTCTTCGCTGCTGATGCTGTTCACACATTATCACCTCGATCATGTCTCGGGGCTGCCGTCGCTGGGGCTGATTTACAGCCCGCGATGGAACATCGAAATGGCATCGCCGAAGCGCGGCGGACATCTGGTGGGCGATGTGATTCCGCGCCTGATGCACCGGCCGTTCTGGCCGCTCCAGGTCGAAGATCTGAAATCGCGGATCCAGTTCACAACGCTGCGCGGTTCCAATTCCGTCGCGCCAAGAAATTTTGGCGGGCTGCAAATCCGGTGGTGCGGGTTGCATCATCCCGACGGCTCGACCGCATATCGAATTGATGAGCCGGCATCCGGCGCATCCTGTGTGATCGCGACGGACATGGAGTGGGGCGAATCCAACGAAGAGGAGCGCGCGCATTTTTTGCGGCTGTGCCGCGAGCCGTCGCCGGTGTCGCTGCTGCTGATGGACGGACATTATTGCGACAACGAATATGCGGAATTCAAGGGCTGGGGCCACAGCACTTGGCAGGATTGCATTCGCGTCGCGCAGGAATCCTGCGCGAAGAAATTGCTCGTCACGCATCATGCTCCGTCGCGAAGCGATGAATCGCTTGTGGCGCTCGATGTGGAAGTCCACAGGGCGTGGCCGTGGGCCGCGCTTGTGCGCGAAGGCATGGAAATCAAAGTGGGCGAGTCATGATCAACGTCGTAGAATTCGATTTTGAATCGAAGTCGGACCGGATCGCGGACGCGGCGGCGCTCGATGACTGGCGCGAAAAACCGCTGTATTGGTGGGTTGATGTCGTGCCGGAGAATCCGGAGGAAGCGCAAAATCTGCTGCGACGCCTCGGCGTGAATGAGCCGGTCATCGAGGGCGTGATCGGGCCGGACGTCGACGGGCGCTACGAGGTCTTCGAGGACTGCCTCTATTTTTCGATCACCGAAACAAATCTGCGCAACGGACGGCTCGTGACCGCGCTGGCCGATGTCGTGATCGGTGCGAAGTTTCTCGTGACGGTGCATCGCCAACCGGTCGGATTTCTCGATCACCTCCGCGGGACCTATCGCGAGGATTTCCGGCGATTCGCGAAGTCGCCGGGCTTCCTGCTGTATGAAATCGGCGATCACCTGGTTGACGCTTACCGCCGTTCGCTCCGCGAATTTTCGGCGGCGGTGGAGCAGGTGCAGACGAATCTCTTCGGAACGGTGGACGACGCGATATTCCGCAGCGTCTCCGCGCTGACGACCGACCTGCTGGCATTTCGCGGCGTCGTCCGGTCGGCGCGCGAACTTCTGCATCAGCTCGCGACGCGGAAGTCGCCGTTCGTTTCCGAGACGACGCAGCCGTTTCTGGCGACGATGGCTGGGACGCTTGACCGCCTGAGCGATGACTTGCTGACCGAGCGCGACACGCTGACGGAGTCGCTGAATTTGTACATGGGCATGGTGAGCCATCGCACGAGCCGCGTGATGAGCCGGCTGACGGTGATCAGCATCATCTTCCTGCCGTTGACGTTTCTGTGCGGAGTTTACGGCATGAACCTGAAGATCCCGGAAGCAGAATGGCCATACAGCTACGGGGCCTTCTGGCTGGTCGTCGTTGTCATCGTGGCTGCCCTGCTGACGATGATGAAGCGCAAGAAGTGGATTTGATTTGTCGCGCCCGGCGCGGTGTCAGATGCCTTCGCCGTCGCTGTGATAGCCGTGCTTCCCGCCCCTGGCTTTCGGATTCTTGATGTGGTGCTCGGGGTGGATCATCGTCACGACGCTGTCCGCGGGGACGCTTTCCATGATGAAGACGTTGCCGCCGACGGTCGAGCCACGGCCGATGACGGTGTCGCCGCCGAGGATCGTGGCGTTGGCGTAAATGACGACGTTGTCCTCGACGGTCGGGTGGCGCTTGATGTGCTTGATCGGATTGCCCTGCGCATCGAGCGGGAAACTGCGCGCGCCCAGCGTGACGCCCTGATAAAGTTTGACGTTGTTGCCGATGATCGTCGTCTCGCCGATGACCGCGCCGGTGGCGTGATCAATAAAAAATCCATGACCGATCTGCGCGCCGGGGTGAATGTCGGCGCCGGTTTGCGCATGCGTCCACTCGCTCATGACGCGCGGCACGAGCGGCACGCTGAGTTTGTAGAGCTCATGCGCGAGCCGGTGCGAGGCGATGGCCAGCAGGCCGGGATAGGCGAGTTGCACTTCCGCGTAGGTCAACGCGGCGGGATCGCCGGCGTAGGCGGCGCGAATATCTTCGACAAGCAACCAGCGGACTTTCGGCAGCGCCGCGATGAATTCCTGCATGACGCGGCGGGCCTCCGCGCCGATATCGGTTTCCTCGCGGGCGCCCTCGGTGCGCGCGGCCTGGCCGTGCCAGCGCAGCGGCAGCGCTCGCTCAATTTCCGGCTGCAAAATTTCTGATCCTTCGGCGATGCGTCGGCGCAGGAAGGCCGGCAGATTCTGGCGGGTGACCTGCGCATCGGAAAATTTTCCGGGGAAGAGGACGTCGAGAAAAATTTGCAGCGCACGAATGACCCGCGCGGGCCGCGGATAGCCGCCGAGAATTCCGTCGGGCCGGTCGTCTGTGTCTTCGACATAAAGCGCGGAAAGTTCGGCGATCGCTTCGTCGAACCGCGCGGCAAATTCGTTTTTGTTTTTTTTCTTCATTTCAATCGGCATCACGCTCGCAAACCTACGCGACGCCGGGCCGGTTTTCGACCGCGCGCCGCTTTTTTCCAATCATTGGAAGTCTGCGGCGCGCTGGTTTCCAATGATTGGAAATTACGGACTGGTCCGCACCGGCGCGGGTGAAACGTGGCCTGGCGTTACGGGCGATGCGGGCGTCGCCGGCGCGGGTTCCTTGGACGGCCATTCCTCGACGCAGGTGGCGATGACGTTGCGGGCGAGGTCCTGCGCGGCGAGTGGCAGCGCGATGAGTTTCGACGAGGTGAGATCGCCGAGGACTTCGAACACGGCCTGGCCGCGGACCATCGGGCGGTCCACGATGACCTTGTCGTCTTTGGCGCGCTTGAGCACGAGGTTGGCGGTGAGCCAGAGGCGGTATTCCTTGGTCTGCGTGGTGTGCTGCGTGTCGTAGCGCACGGGCGTGAGCGAGTAGTCGGTGAGCGTGACCTGGAGAATCGCGTCGGCGGATTCCTTGGAGGCGACCTTGAGCGAACCGTCGCGCTGGATTTCCTGGATGGCCTTTTGCGTCGTGTCAATTTCGATCAGCGGTTCCTTGGTTTTGTTGATGAAGGTCGGCACGTACACCGTCTGGATGTCCGGGGGCAGCATCGAACCGAGCTTGTAGCCGGCGCAGCTGTTGAGCAGCAGCGCGGCGAGGGCGGCGGCGAGTCCAAGAATTTTGGTCTTCATCATTTCTTCGCTTTCTCGGCCAGCGGACGCAGTTGTTCGATCCGTCCCCTGGCGGTCTCTGTCCATTCGGAATTCGGGAACATCCTCACAAAATTTTCGTAGGTCATCAACGCCGCTTTCGGCTGCTTGGCAACCTTGTCGTAAAATACCGCCCGGTTGTACGCGATTTCCGCGCGCTTGCGCAGCAGCGTGTCGCGATAGGCCGTCGCCACCTCCACGTGGTCCGACTTCGGATATGTGTTGAGGAACGCGACGACCGCGGCGTAGGCCTGCTCCATCGTCTCCTCATCGTTCGGGCTTTCCTCGCTCATCACATACAGACAATGCGCCCTTCCGAAACCTGACTTCTCCGCGAACGGACTTTCCGGATAGCGGTGCTGCGTGTTCATGTACGCGACAATCGCCAGATCCATCTCATCAATCATCTCGTTGGCCACGCCGATCATGTACTGCGCCTCCGCCGCGCCGTCCCACCGCGGCGCGTGCTTCAGGATCGACTCGAACATCGGGATCGCGCGCTCCGGCGCCTTCCAGCCGCCGAAGAGCAGGAACTTTCCCTTCCGCCTGTTCATCACCTTTTGCGCCAGCTTGAACTGCTCTTCGATGATGGATGTGTAGTCGAAGCTGCCCACATATTTGTCAATCAGCTTGTCGTACTCGTCGAACGCATCCTCATTCAGCCCGCGCACCGCCAGCATCTCCGCATACCGCTGCTGCGAGATCGCCGCCTGCGCCGAGCGCGGCCACGTGATCACCAGCGCAAAATATGCCTTCCCCGCCGACTTGAACAAACCGGCCTGCCGCAATTTTTCCGCCCGCTCGAACTGCGCCTCCGGCGTCTTCTCCGACGGCTTCGTGAAGCTGAACCACGAATGCTTCACCTCCGTCTCATCATAGACCCCGTTTTTCTCCACGCCCGTCGCTTCCGACGGCCTGGTCTTCTTCGACGGCGAAAAAGAATCCACGTCGCGCCCCGGCGCCGACGGATACATCTGCCCCTGCGCCACGCCGGCCAGCGCGAGAAAACCCGCGCCAATCAAGGCCAAAACCATTCTATGCTTCATGAAGAACATCCGCGCAAAGTAGGGGCCGCAAAAAATCCGGTCAAGCCGTATTCCTCTCCCCGTTGCCCGCCGCCCCCTCAGCCGCCCTCATGCGAGGTGGATGGCGCGCCGATGCCGCCTCGAATCGCATCTTCCAATCATTGGAAACTTCCGACCCGCAAACTTCCAATCATTGGAAATTTTTGTGTGCCCAAATTTATGCGGCGTGCGATGCGGTCAGTCCTCCATTTCAAATTCAATTTTGACGGCGTCCGCGGAGGCGCCGATGCCGGTGGCGACAAGCTTGATGTTGTCGGTGTTGCCGTAGTTCATGCGATAGCTGCCGATTTTGTGCCAGTCGCCGCCGCCGTCGGCCTGAGAAATCGCAACAGGCGGATAACCGTAGCCGCCGCAGTTCGATTCGACACTGATGGCCGCGGTTGAAGCGAGGCCGGCGGGCCAGCGGAGATAGATTCCGTAGCGGCCGGCACGATGGACTTCGAAGGTCCACTTGGCCCACGGATGCCAGTCGCATTCGCCGTCGGTATCGCGCGTGTCGGCGGCTACGAGACAATCGGTCGCGAAGTTTCCCTTGCGTGTTTCGGCTTTCCAATCGCCGCGCGTCGTAAAATTCGGATCGCGGTTGTCGAAGATTCGGTTGACGTTTGTGGTATCGGTCTGGAAGGGGCTCGCCGGAAATCCTTCGCGATTGTAAAGGCAGGCGCGAGGCGCTCCGCTCCAGAGGAAACGGACCGCGACCGGACGCGCGACGTCATCACGCCAAATCCGAACCGAGTCGGGGCCGGCGATCTCGGCCTTGGCCGGAGCGAATTCGCCGGATTCACCGCAGAGGATGAACCCGTCGAGATCGCCGCGCGCTTCGAGGCCACTGCCGGCGTGCGTGAAGCGGGCGATGATGCTGTTGTCGCGGGTGGCGGCTTCGGCAAACATCGGCCCCGTGTATTCGCCGGGCTTCTTGTAAACGAGGCCGAGGGCTGCTTTCGCGGCGCGTTCACCGATCAGAAGTTTGTCGCCGGGATGAAGCAAGTTCGGATTGCCGGTATCAATGCTGACAACCATGGCGGAATTGGTGATGCGTTGCTGCGCGAGGAACTGCGCCTCGCGAGTTCCGACGAAGCAATCCTTGTAGCGCGGGAGCTGAACGTAGATGAACGGGAAGTCGCCCTTACCCCACAACTCGCGGACGTCTTTGACCATCGCCGGAAGAAGATCGCGATAGAATAGCGGATCCTTCTGGTTGCCTTCGCCCTGATAGTAAAGCAGGCCCGACACCGGATAGCCGACGAGCGGCGCGAGGAAATTCGAGAACAAGGTGCTGCGCGGTTTGGTTCCCGGCGTGAAAGGAATTTTCGGCGTCAGCGCGGCGAGCGTTTCGTCGCGCATGAAAAGGCGGATGTCGCCGCCATTGCGCCATGCATACACCAGTCCGATCGGCACCTTGAGTTCCTTGTGAATCTCGCGCGCAAAAAGAAAACCGATCGCAGTGAAACTGCCAGCCAGCCTGGGCGTACAGGCCATCCAGCGTGCGGGCGAACCGGGCGTGGGCTCGGCTCCGCCGTCCTGTTTGTAGTAGCGGATGTTTGGATAATCGGCGTCCGCCAAAACCTTCGCGGCATCGTTGAGGCCGCTGCCGGCAAACGCCATGTTCGACTGTCCGGCGCAAATCCACACGTCACCGAGCATGACATTCTTGATGATCTTCTCATCGCTGCCGCAGCGAATCGTCATCTCGTATGGCCCGCCCTCCTTCATCTCCGGCAGTTCGACGCGGAACGTCCCGCCTTCCGCCTTCGCCGATGCCGTTTGTCCGTTCATCGTAACCGTGACGGTGGCCTTGTCCGGCGCACTTCCGGTGATCACGATCTTCTTCCCGCGCTGGATGACCATGCCATCGGAGATGTGCGACGGAAGTTGCAGGCTGGTGACCGGGGCGAGCGGCCGCGAAACCGGTTTCGGAATTTGCAGAACAGTCTGATTTGCGCGCGCCACGCCATTCGCCGGCGGCGGGGGCGGACGTGTTACCTGACCAGCTGGGATCACAATGGATCGCACCGGCTTTTTTCCGTCTGCGGAAAGAATCGTGAACTTCACTTCCGCGGTCCGCCCTTTATCGAGCCTCACATATTCGCGACCACTACCATCAAACGGAAAAGTGCCGAGCGAAACCCAGTCGGACGAGCCGGCAAATTCCACGTCGACTGCATCCACCTTGCCACTGTGATGAACTTCATAGTGCTGCCTGCCGGACGATCCTGCCTCGCTCACACGAAAAATACTGATCGTCACAGGCGCGGGCTTTTCGATTGCAGGTTTGTAGATGCAGAATGAACCGTCCTTGCTGTTGAGCCGCGTCGGCACCTCTGGATCAGCACCCGGAATCCCCGCGCCCCATTCACCGACCGCGGTGAAGCCATCTGGAAAGTCCGCGCCATGCGAAGTCATCGCGCCGGATGACATGATCCCAACGATCAGAATAGCCGTGATCGGTTTCATCGGAGTTTCAAAACAAACGGCCCGTCGCGTCGTGCTGGCGCGGGAAGTTCAAACGACGCGTCTGCGATTTTCACCAGATTGTTCGCGCCGAGAAGACTGACGCTTCTGAATTTGGTCCCGGCGAGCGACTTGATGGTCAACTTTCCATTTTCCGGCCACGCCAAAACAATGGCGTAGATCGTGTCGCCCTTCGTGGTGAAGCGAATATCCTGCGCTGTCCACGGCGCCTTCGGCGGATTGCCTTGGAACTTCGGGCCAAGTCCCTCGGTCGGGCCTTCGCCAAAATTTTTCCACGGGCGCGTTCCGTAGATTGCCTCGCCGTTGATCGCAAGCCACTGACCGATCTCCGTGAGGATTTTTTCCTGTCCCTCCGTCAGCGTGCCATCGGGCGCGGGTGGAATGTTGAGCAAATAATTTCCGTTTTTGCTGACGACATCGGCCATCTCGCACAAGATTTCTGCGGTGGGCCGCATTTCCATGTCGGCGCGCCAGAACCAATATTTCCGGTTCGACATCGTGTCGAACTGCCACGGCTCCGGATTGATTCGTTCGGGCTGCCACGAAATGCGGCCGGTGTTCCACGAAATGTCCAGCACTGCGGTATTCGTCGGGAAGGCATAGTATTTGTAATTGAGCACCACGTCCTTTTTCCATTCTGCGGCGCGATTGTAAAAGTGTGCTGCGAATTTTTGCAGATACGGCTCGTAGGCCGGCTGCTCGATGCACCAGTCGAACCAGAAAATCTGCGGATGATATTTGTCCACGATCTCGACAAGTCGCGCGTACCACCAGTCGAGGAATTCTTTGTCCGGCTGCGGTGGAGCGGGCCGGCCCGGCAGCGGCGCGGGCGGCGCTCGCCTCGGCGGATCGGAATAGAACCACCAGTTCTCCTCCGTGTGCGATGATGCGCCCCAGATCAAACCCTGCTTGCGAACCTCCGCGGAAAGCTCCGCGACGAAATCGCGCTTCGGCTTCATCTTGACCGACGACCACGGTGTCAGGCTCGAATCATACAGCGCATACGCATCGTGATGTTCCGCGACCTGCACGACATATTTCGCGCCCGACTTGCGAAACATTTCGGCGAGATGTTTTGCGTCGAACTTTTCGCCGCTGAATTTTTCTGCGAGTTCCTTCCACGGCGACTTGCTCCCGTCCGCAGAACCGGACTCGCCCGCGATCGTCTGCGGTCCCCAGTGAACGAAGATTCCGAACTTCCCGTCGCGAAACCAATCGGGACACTTGTACTGCGCCAGAGAATTCCAGTCCGGCTTGAAAGCACCGGCCGCCTCAACCGGCGCATCCACCGCGCGCGTGACGCCCGCAACGCATGGAACAACGAGCAACGAAGCGACCAAGATTCTGAACATGGCTGATCTCCTGACTTCGCGCATCCTGCCGCTGTGGCCTCCGCGCCTGCAATGACCGATCTTGACCGCCGCATGGCAAATATTGACCGGCCCTTCCCATCGCGATGGCGCCGGCGGGAAAATTTCCAATGATTGGAAACTTGCGGGCCGGTGGTTTCCAATCATTGGAACTTGGGCAAGGGCGCGGCGGCTATGGGGCGCGGATCTGGTAAAAGCGCAGGCTGCCGGTGAAGGCGTTGGTGTCAATGTAGGTGTTCACTGGCGGGGTGGCCGGAAGATTAGTGGCGATGACGGTGAAGTCGATGAGATTGGTGCCGCGCGCGACGCTGTAGTCGCGATTGGAAATGCTGAGCCACTGGATGGAGAAGCCGCCGTCGGTTCTGTTGGAGGCGGTGACGGTCTGGAAGACGGACGTGGAGTTGTTGGGCAAGGTGCCGGCGCGGTATTCGCTGAGGTCGCTGAAGCCGTCGCGGTCGCTGTCGGTGGTGGCGTTGGCGTTGGTGAGCGAGGAGAAGTATTTGATTTCCCAGGCGTCGGGAATGCCGTCGCCATCGGTGTCGGCGGAGATGGTGAAGGGTTTGCTTTGCAGCCAGGACGAGTCTTGATAGCCCGTGCCGAACTGCTGGATCCTGATGACGGCGGTGGTGGTCGGCGAGCCCGGGAGTTTCCAAAGATAACTTGTGACGTTAGTGGCGGTCGTCGTGACGTTGCTCCAGGCGACGTCCGTGCTGACGGTGATGTCGTCCACCCACCAGCCTGAGACGGAGGTGCTGTTGTCGTCGGCTTCGCGGAAACGGAGATAGATGGATCTGCCAGCGAAATTAGTCAGCGGAATGATCGTCTGAATGAAGCCGCTGCTGCTGCCGGAAAAGGCGTGGCGTCCGCTGAGGGGACTCTGATAGCTCGAACTGATGGTCATGGAATATCCGTTTTGCGTGGCGTTGGAGCCGAGATCGGTCCAGGTGGAGGCATTGGTGCTGATTTCCACGACGCCGCCGTCGAAGCCGCTTTCGAGGTTATAACTGTGCCAGAAAGAAAGGCTGCTGCCGGCGACAACGGCGATCTGAGGGCTGACGAGGAATTGATCGTTTGTGAAGGTGTCGTCGGCGGCATACCAACTGTGGGTTGCGCTCCTATACGCGCTGCCCACCTGGTTCCAGTCTGAAACGAGGCCGTAGTGCGAGCGGGTCCAGCCGTTGGTGCCGCTCTCGACCGAATCCTGAAAGATGGAAGTGACATTTGTGCTGGGTGCGAACGTCAATCGTTCCGCGGCCAGCGAGGGCGCGCTGTTGCGGTTCCAGATCACGCGCACGGTGTCGCCGGTCAGGAAAATTTCTCCACCGCCGGGATACAGCGAAAGCGGCGCCTGCATGGTGGGCAGCGGTATGATGGATTGGTTGACGAACTTCTGGTAGAAGACAGAGGCATACTGCCCCGATGGATAGAGGTTGGATGCGGTGTTGACGATGGCATAGGCCAGGTCACGCATCTTCGGGCTTCCGCCGATACCATAAAAGGACTGGATCATGATCCGGTCCATGTTGGTGCGCGCATAGCCCATCTGCATGAGGGTGACGAATGCCTGGAAGATGGGCGCGCTCCAGAGCTGGTCGGAGTAGTTGGCGATGCTGCTGATCGTTTCGTGGGCAGCGTAGGTGTGCGAGGAGTCGTAGGTGAGATTCGTCAGGTTCATGAACCGGCCAGACCACGTGTCGGCGCTGTGACCGTCCCAGGTGAAAGCCCATTCCGGATGATAGGTCGAACCGTTGGGCGAAACGTAGCTGTAGGACCCGCCCCAGTAGTCGCCGAAGCCTTCGCCGATGGCGCCGGTGTCGCCGCCTGATCCCCATGTCGGCACGATGCTGAACGTGATGGCATGGCCGTATTCGTGGAGAATGACATCCGCGTCCTCATCGTCATCCACGCCGCCATGTCCAAAGGCGAGATAGTTGCCAGATGACATGAAGTGGGAGTTGTCGTCGCCGGCCACGCCATCGGAATCCACATTGATCGAGCCGTGCTGGACGTTGGTGAAGCCGAGGGACTGGAGATAGCGCTGGCTCTGGTCAATGTGGAAATAGCACATGGCGTCATCAAAGGCGTTGGTGCCGCGCGTCGCGGTCCAGTTGCCGCTGACCGTCGTGCTTGGCGCGCTGGTGGGAGATTCAATCTCCGCGATGGTCACCCAGGGGCCTGTGAGTGAATAGAAGCCGGCGTTCGACGTGATGCCCGGCAGCGTCCGCGTGAAATAGGCCGTCGTGAAGGATGACGACGGGCTGGAGTCCAGCAGCGCATCGTTCATCAGAACAGAGCGCGGATCCGGATCGAAAACGCGGCCCGTGCCGTTGACCGTCGTGCCCAGCAATGCCGGTTGGGCGGCTTTCGCCAGCGCCGCCGCCGTCCATGCCGCGGTCGTATTCGCGCGAGACCAGACAGCCCCCTTGTAGGCCGAGAAATCGGGAATCAAAACGGGCTTCCTCGAAATCGCCGCGCTGCGCACGGAGATGATCTCACCTGAAACTGCATCGATTCTGTGTTCCCAGTGACCGAAAGGAGCCTCCGTGGAAATGAGCGTCCGGTACACGAGGCGGAAATCAGTTTTCTGCGGCACATAGATGAGCTCGACGCTGGGAAGCATGATCAGTCTTCCGTGAACGCGAAGATGGTTCCATGCGATATCCAGCACATTGTCGCGTGACAGGAGATTTCCCGGCATCGCCGGTATGGCGGCCACCGGATATGTGGAGTTGAAGACTTGGAAAACACTGCCGTCCTCGCGCAGCGACACGACGATCTCGCCGCCGTCCACCTTCAGGCCGTTGAGCACTTGCTGATAGCGGTAGTGCATTCCAAGCAGGCTGCGCTGGGCGGAAATGAGCCGCAGATTCGAAAGATCGGCGGGCAGCTTGAACAGGTCGTGCTGATCCCGCAGATAGTTCTCCGCCGTCAGCTGGTCCATGGCCCCGGAAGCGCCGGCCTGAGGCGGAACATAAAACGCAGGCGTGTCGCGCCCATCCGTGTGAAACGTATTGCCGACCAGCGGTTCGCCGCCGCAGACAAATGGAACCAGCCCCAGCAGCCATGCCAATTTCTTCAAACGACAAATCTTCATCGTCATAACTCGCACAATATTTTTGAACACTCACCAGCGCCATTTCGCGCGTGCACACTCGGAACCGCGCCGGTTCCGACCGCTTCACACCTTACCCGCCAACACCCGCGCCGCCTACGCCTTTTTCTGGCGCGCCCGATGGCCGCCAGCCGCAAATTTCCAATGATTGGAAGTCAGCGGCGCGGTCATTTCCAATCATTGGAACTCATCGTGCCATCGTGATCGTGAAATCGCGCAACGTGATTTCGCCTCCGTTAAACATGCCGTCAATCTCCGGCAGCAACACGAGTTCGTCGCCGGCGTTGAGATGTGCCGACAGCGTGTCGAGCGACACGGTGGCTTTTTGTTCGATGGCGATGCTGCCGATTTCCTGCGCGTCCGAATTGTTCATGCGCAACAGGCGCAGCGACATTTTGTTTTTGCCTTCCCAGATTCGCGCGTACGCGGTGCCGGCCAGCTTGTAATCCCCGGCCTCCGGCGCGACGAATTCCAGCGCGCAGATCCTCCGCTGCGGCGGCTGGAAACCGTCTCTCCAAAGGGGGCGGGACGGCGCCCCTCCAGCCGGCACCGGTGGATTTGCCCTGTTTTTGACGGTTTGGGGCGTTTTATGCGCAAGTTGCTGTTTACCAGCGGCAAACAAGGCAAAAGCGGCCGCAAATCAGGCTTGTCTAGCTCCTAGAAAGGCCTTTCCAGCCTCCAGAAATGTCTTTCCGGCTTAAGGGAATGTCTTGCCGGCCTACGGCAATGTCTTTCCAGCTTCTTGGAATGTAATGCCAGCTTACAGCAAGGTCTTTCCAGTTTCGTGTATGGTCATACCATCTTCCAGCAAGGTCTTGCCAGATTTGTTGAATGTCTTGCCGGTTGCCAGCAATGGCTTGATTGCTTCCAGCAAGGTCTTGCCAGCTGCGGGCAAGGGCTTGCCGGCATCAGATCAGGCCGTGCCGGCGGCGCTACGGAGCCGCTCCATGAGTTCCAATGGTTGGAAGTTTTCGCGGCCGGTCTTTTCCAATCATCGGAAGTGGCGGTGCAAGATTTTCGCGGGCGGTTGCGACGCGGGCGGCGCGTGGGGTAGGATCGGCGCATGATTCGTCAGACGTTTTGCCACATTCAGGGCATCGGCCCGGCCACCGAGCGCAAGATTTGGAAGAAGGGCGTGCGCGATTGGGCCGCCGCGCTGGAGCGCGAGGACTTCGCGCGGTGGCATGGCGATGTGGCCGAGTCGCAGCGCCGCTTCGATGCCCGCGACTGGAATTTTTTCGACCGCGCGATTCCCGCCAGCGAGCGATGGCGGGCGTTCGCCGATCTCGGACATCGCGCGCTCTATGTGGACATCGAAACCGACGGCGGCACCGAGGAGGATTCGATCACCGTCATCGGCTGCTTCGACGGCCGTGAGGCGCGCACGTTCGTCCGCGGGCGCGATCTGGAAAAGGCGAAGGAACTCATCGAGGAGCATCCGCTCATCGTCACATTCAACGGCGCGCTGTTCGACATGCCGATGATCCGGCGGCGGTTCATGTACAATCTTTTCAACCACGTTCACGTGGACCTGCGCTTCGCGCTGCGCCGAATCGGATTCAGCGGCGGGCTGAAATCCATCGAGCAGCAGGTCGGCATCGAGCGCTGCCCGGAGGCGCGCGGTCTGGACGGCTGGGACGCGGTGCGGCTGTGGCGCGAATTCGAACACGGCAGCGAGGAGTCGCTGGAAGTGCTGCTGGCATACAATCGCGAGGACATCAAAAACCTGATGCCGCTGATGAAAAAAGTTTTCGAGGAACTCGGCTCCGGGGTCACCGGCGCGGCGGTCGCGATGCCCGTGGAATTGAAATGCAGGCTGATCGGGCACGGAAGCGCGGCGTACGACGAAATGGTGAAACTGCGCGATGAGGTCCTGCGCAAGCCGCTCGGCCTGGTATTCGCGCCGGATTTTCTGGAGCGCGAGAAGCAGGACACGCTGCTCGGATGTTATGCGGGCGAGCGGATCGTCGGCTGCTGTATTCTCACCGCGACGGCTCCGCACGAACCGCAACTGCGTCAGATGGCGGTCGCGGCGGACTGCCAGAAGAAAGGCGTCGGCCGAGTGCTGATCGAATTTGCCGAGGCGGTCGCCCGCGCCCGCGGGGCAAAACGGATGTTTATGCACGCGCGAAAATCCGCCGCCGGCTTCTACGAAAAGCTCGGCTACAAGATTTGCGGCCCGGAATTCACCGAGGTTTCGCTTCCGCATTTCGAAATGGACAAGAAACTCTGATCGCACGAAGTGAACGCGGAACTTGCAGCCGCCCTTGAAAATGGTTTACGAGAGGCGGACAAAGACGACCGGATTTCCCGTATGAAAATTGTTGTTCTCGATGGCTACACATTGAACCCCGGCGACCTCTCGTGGGCCGCCTTCAAAGCGCTTGGCGATCTGACGGTCTATGACCGCAGCCCGCCGGAGACGGTTTTGAAGCGCGCGGAACATGCGAACGCGATCCTCACCAACAAGACGCAGCTGAACCGCGAGATCATCCGCAAGCTGACCGAAACCCGCTACATCGGCGTGCTGGCCACCGGCTACAACGTCGTCAACGTCGAGGCCGCCCTGAAGCGAAACGTCGTCGTCACGAACGTCCCCGGCTACAGCACCGCCTCCGTCGCCGAGCACGTCTTCGCGCTGCTGCTTCATTTCGCGCGGCAGGTGGATCACCACATAAGCACCGTGAAAAAGGGCCGCTGGAGCCGCGAGTCCGATTTCTGCTACTGGAATTTTCCGATCCTCGAACTCGCCGGCCTCACGATGGGCATCATCGGCTACGGCGAAACCGGAAAGGCCGTCGCCCGCCGCGCCGTGGCCTTCGACATGAAAGTCATCGTCAACACGCGCACGCCGCCGGCGGAACCTGTCGCGGGAATTCGCTTCACCGATCTCGAAACCGTCTTTCGCGAAAGCGACATCGTCTCCGTCCACATCCCGCTTACGCCGCTCACCGAAAATCTAGTCAGCGCCGAACGGCTGCGGATGATGAAACCGACGGCCTATCTCATCAACACAAGCCGCGGCGGAGTGCTCGATGAGGAAGCGCTCGTCGCCGTCTTGAAAGAGCGGAAGATCACCGGCGCAGCGCTCGATGTCATGAAAGAAGAACCGCCCGAATTAAATCACCCACTTTTCCGATTCAACAATTGCATCATCACGCCGCATCACGCCTGGGCTGCAAAAGCCGCGCGACAGCGCTGCATGAAGACCGCCGCTGAAAACCTGGCGGCATTCATCGCCGGCAAACCGCAAAACGTTGTTACAGCCTCAGCATCTTGACATCGTGATGATGTGATGTCACGGTAACTGCATGAGAACGACATTGACACTCGATGACGAGATTCTGCGGGTTGCCAGATCCATGGCGGAAAACCGCGATGTATCTGTTGGCGAAATGATCTCCGAGCTGGCAAGGCGGGGGCTGGCGTCGGAACGGCGCGTTGCACGGACGCCAAGGGGTTTTCCCGTATTTCGCGTCTCGCCCAACGCAAAGCCCATCACTCCTGACGATGTTCGGCGAAGCGAGGATGAGACGTGAAACCATATCTACTGGATGCAAACGTGCTCATTGCGCTCGCATGGCCCAATCATATTCATCATGCGAAAATTCATGAATGGTTTGCCATTAAGAGCCGCAACGGGTGGGCGACATGTCCGCTGACCGAATGTGCCTTTGTCAGATTTTCCTCGAATCCAAAGATCATAGCTGATGCCGTGACGCCACACGAAGCGGTGGAGCTTCTCAAGCGGTTGACAGGCCTTCCGCGCCACGTTTTCTGGCCGGACCATTTTCCCCTTGCCGCGTTGCAACACGTGCCGACGCACATGCTGGGCGGCCATAACCAAGTCAATGACGCGTATCTTCTGTCGCTGGCTATTCAATCAGGGGGACGGCTTGCGACAATGGACAAAGGCATCACATCACTTCTTCCGACGAACGACAAAAATCAAAATGCAATCGAGCTAATCTCTTGATTTGAGTCCGGGCATTTCTCCCCAGTTTTCTGCCATGCTTTATTTCACACGTGATCAGGTCCAGCGATGGGCCGGCCCAATGCAGTTTCGCGACGGCCTGCGCCTCTTCGAGCAGAACGCGGCGAAAAAGATCGCGGCCGACGGCGACTGGATCACCGCCGAAATTGCGTACGGCGAGCGGACCATCGAGACACGGTTCCGCCCGCTGCGGGATGGAACCGTTGACACCGCCTGCCCGTGCCGCGACGCCCGCGACCGCGGGCTGATTTGCGCGCACGTCGTCGCCGCCGGCCTCGCGTATGCCGATGAGATTTCCGATCCGCAGCACGACCGCGAACAGCGCATCGCGAAACGGCGCGAGCGCGAAAAGATGACCGGACCGGCGGCGGGTTATGTTCGCCGCATTCCGCAGAAGCACGCGATGGCGATTCCTGCGCAGTTGCAGCTTTGGATTTCGCAGGACTGGCGTGAGACGGTGGGGCAGGGGAACGTGACGCTCTCCGCCCACGTCATCGCGCCGCGCGGCCGCGATCGCATTGACCGTATCGGCACGCATCCGTGGTTCGCGTGGTCGCCGCGCGATGAAATGCTGCTCTATCTCATGGAAGACATCATGCGCGGCCCGCTGCCCGGGCGGATGACGATGCCGCTGGAGGGCTTTTTGCATTTGCTGACGACGCTCGCTCCCGGCGAAATATTTGTCGGCGAAGGTAGGGAAAAGGTCCGCGTCAGCGACAAGAAAACCATGCCGCTGATCCGCGTCTCGCTCTCAGACTCCGGCGAAATCGTCATCGAGCATGAAATCGAAGGCGTCCGAAATCCGCTGATGATCGCGACGCGGCGGATCGCGTGGATATTTGCGGACGACACATTTTCGCAACTCGAACAGGTCCTGCCGCCCGCGTTTCAGGATGCGTATCGCGGGCAGATGAGGATTCCGCGCACCTCCGTTCCCGCGTTTCTGCGCCGCGATCTTCCGGTGCTCGAACAGACGATGCTCATCGAATCGAAGGCTGGTATTGGCGATCTCGAGTTCACGCCGGGCGAGCCTTCCTTCAAGCTCGTTCTGCGCGGTTCGCCCGATCAGCTCGTCTCAACGTTGTACGCGGTCTATGGTGCGGACCTTGCCGCCGCAGGTCGCGGCCTGCCGGATGAAAATTTCACGGCACCCGATCCGACCTCGCCGCGGCGCTATCTCACGCGCAACGAAAAGGCCGAGCAGTTTGGACTCGCGCATCTCGCAAAACACGGGCTGACCGGCGAGACCGGCGACCGGCTCAACACGATTGATGGGGCCCGCGACGTGATGGATTTCCTGGGGCGAATCGTCCCGGCGATCAAGGCCGACGGCATTGATGTTGAGTTCGCCGGCGAGCTGGAGGCGGTCAGCAAGGGTGCGCGATGGCTGGAGCCCGAGGTGAAGGTCACGTCGGCAGGCGCGGGATGGTTCGAGATTTCATTCAACTGCGCGGATGGCGAGGGCGGATCCGTTTCGCTGGAGGAAATTGACGCGGCGCTGCGTGCGGGTTCGTCGCACCTCGAACGCAACGGAAAGACGCTGCTGCTGGATCGCGAGACGATGACGGCAGTGACCGACCTGATCTCGGAGAGCGAGGACGAGACGGAAAAGACGTGGAAGATCGGCGAGGAGAATGCGGGCTATTTGATGGCGCTGCTGCGATCGCTCCATGGAGTTCACGTCGAGGCTGACGAAACCGTCGAGGCCATCGCGCAGCGGCAGAACCGCGCGGTGGAGTTCATGCCGGTGCAATTCCCGGATGACCTTGAACGGATTATGCGCGGTTATCAGAAGGACGGCGTTCGCTGGCTGCGATTCCTCGAGGGCGGTGGCTTCAGCGGAATTCTGGCCGACGACATGGGCCTCGGCAAAACGATCCAGGCGCTCGCGTGGATCCAGCTCGCGCGGCTGAAAAAAGGCAGCGCGAATCTGCCCTCGCTGGTGGTTTGTCCGACCAGCCTCATCGAAAACTGGGCGATGGAATCTTCGCGGTTCACGCCGGGGCTGAAGGTTCTCGTGGTTTCCGGCGCGGAGCGGCACAAGGTTTGGGACGGCGTTCCGAAGGCCGATCTGGTCATCACCTCGTACGCGCTTTTGCGCCGCGACATCGAACAATACCGGCAATACGATTTTGCCGTCGCGGTGCTCGACGAGGCGCAGCACATCAAGAACCGCTCCACGCAAAATGCGAAGGCGGCAAAGATGATTGATGCGCATCACCGGCTCGTGCTGACCGGCACGCCGATTGAAAACGGCGTCGCGGATTTGTGGTCGATCATGGACTTTCTGATGCCCGGTTATCTCGGCGGTTACGAGCGCTTCCGCACGTCGTACGAAGTTCCGATTTCGAACGCGGGCCGCGAAGGCTCGGCGGCGCAATCGCGGCTGCGGAAAAAAATCCATCCGTTCCTGATGCGCCGCCTCAAACGCGAAGTCGCGACCGAACTGCCGCCGCGGCTCGAGCGCATCGCTTACTGCACGATGACGCGCGACCAGCGTAACGTCTATGCGAAGCTCCTCGAACAGGCCCAGCAGGAAGTTACCAGCATCGTGGGCAAGGACGGTTTCGCGCGCTCGCGGTTCGCCGTGCTCAAGACGCTGACCAAGCTGCGCCAGGTCTGCTGCCATCTCGACCTGCTGCGGATGAAAGATTTCAAATCCAGCGAGCCGTCGGCGAAGCTCGACCTGTTTCACGAGCTGCTCGAAGAGGCGATGGACGGCGGCCACCGCGTGCTGGTTTTCAGCCAGTTCGTCTCGATGCTCACCATCCTGCGGACCGAACTCGACCAGGAAAAGATCCCGTACTGCTATCTCGACGGCAGCACCAAGGACCGCATTGGCGAGGTCACGAAGTTCAATCGCGACTCAACGTACCCGGCCTTCCTGATCAGCCTGAAAGCCGGCGGCACAGGACTGAACCTGACCGGCGCGGACATGGTGATTCACTTCGACCCGTGGTGGAATCCGGCAGTCGAGGATCAGGCCACCGACCGCGCGCACCGCATCGGCCAGGAAAAAACCGTCTATGCCATCAAGCTCATCACCCGCGAAACCGTCGAGGAAAAAGTCCTCGAACTCCAGCAGCGCAAGCGCGCCGTGATTGACGCCGCACTCGCCCGCGAAGAAATGGCCGTCGAGCATCTGACGTGGGAAGACGTCCGCAGCCTGCTGTCATTGTAACCTCCAATGATTGGAAATTTGCGCCGCGATAACTTCCAATGATTGGAAAACATGCTTTGCGAACAAACGGGAGGATGCGTGCGTGAGAAGTCGATTCCGGTTCGGCGTGGCGGCGGTGATGTCAGCTTCGGCGATTCAATTCGCGATGGCCGTTGTGCCGACGTCGGGCGAACTCGCGGAGGCGCGGCGATGGGCGGCGGCAAAATTCGACGGCGCGGAAAAAACGAATGACGCGCAGAGCGGTTTGCATGTGCTGGCGAACCACGATCCGGTCACGCTGAATACGCGCGGCGGCTCGCCGCTGAATGTCGCGGGCCGAGAATTCACGCGCGGTCTGTATTGCCACGCCGTCAGCAGAATCATCGTGCGGCTGCCCGCTCCGGGGAAAACTTTCTCCGCAATTGCCGGCCTCGACAGCAACGACGACACGCGGCGCGGAAAAGGAAGTGTCGTTTTTTCGGTGACTGCTGGCGGCAAGGAGCTTTTCAAGTCCGGCGTGCAGCGCGTGGATTCGCCGGCCGTACCGGTGCCGGTTGATCTCGGCGGTGCGACGGAATTCACGCTGGAAATTGGCGACGCGGGCGATGGGATCGGATGGGATCAATCCGATTGGGCCGACGCGAAAGTCGAATTGGCCGGCGGGAATATTCTCTGGCTTGGCGACATGCCGATTGTGACCGCGCAGAAGAAACCGATCGGACCGGAGCCGTTCTTCTCATTCAATTATGACGGCAAACCATCGTCGGATTTTCTCGGCTCGTGGAAGCTGAAACGCGAATCGCGCGAACTTGATTCGCAGCGCGTCGAGCGGACGCTGACGTATTCTGATCCGAAAAGCGGACTGGCGATCCACTGCGTCGGCGTCGAGTATCGCGATTTTCCGGTGGTCGAATGGACTCTGTATTTCAAGAACACCGGCGCGACGAATTCGCCGATCGTGGAAAACATCGAGGCGCTTGACACGCAGCTTACGCGAGACGATGCCGGCGAATTTCTTTTGCGCGGCAACAAGGGCGACTGGTGCGCGCCGGAAAGTTACGAGCCGGTGCAGTTCGATCTTCGCCCGCGCACGAGCCAACGATTTTCGCCGGTGGGCGGACGCCCGACGAACGGCGAGCGCGGCTGGCCGTATTTCAATTTGAAGACGCCGGACGGCGGTTTGATTCTCGCCGTCGGCTGGCCCGGCCAGTGGGCCGCGTCGTTCGAGCGCGATGACAAGAATGCGTTGCGGATTCGCGCGGGGCAGGAGCAGACACATTTTTATCTGAAGCCCGGCGAAGAAATCCGTACGCCGTTGATCGCACTTTTTTTCTGGCAGGGCGCGGATGTGGCGCGCTCGCAAAATTTGTGGCGTCGCTGGATGATCGCGCACAACGTGCCGCGCGTGGGCGGCGAACTTCCGAAGCCGATGCTGCAAATGCAATGCTATCGCACCTTCGAGCATGGCGGCGAAAAGGACATGTTCGACACGGTGCAGGAATTTCTCGACGCGAAAATTCCGTGGGATCTCTGCTGGCGCGATGCCGGCTGGTACGCATGCACGCAGTGGCCGCAAACCGGCACGTGGGAAATTGACACGAACCGCTATCCGAATGGATTTGGTCCGTTCGCCGACTTCGTCCACAAACAGGACAAGAAGTTCATCGTGTGGTTCGAGCCGGAGCGCGTTGGCGATGGGAACAGCTGGCTCGCGAAGAATCACCCTGACTGGATCATCGGCGGCAACTTGCTGAACCTCGGAAACGACGACGCGCGGAAATGGCTGACCGATCACATTGACGCGTTCATCAAGCGCGAGGGCCTCGACTGGTATCGGCAGGATTTCAACATGGACCCGCTCGGCAACTGGCGCGGCAACGACGCGCCCGACCGTCGCGGCATCACCGAAAACAAACACGTCTCCGGCTATCTCGCCTTCTGGGACGAGCTGCTGAAACGGAATCCGAAACTGCGGATTGACTCGTGTTCTTCCGGCGGACGCCGCAACGATCTCGAAACGCTGCGTCGGGCGGTGCCGCTGCTGCGGAGCGATTTTCAATTCGGCCACGGTGCGACAATGCCGAACCAGGGACACACGTACGGAATTTCGTCGTGGATTCCGTACTACGGTTCGGGCTGCACATTTTCCGATGCGTACAGCGAGCGCAGCTATCTGATGCCGTGCACCGGATTCGCCGGCCACGACGCCGCGACGAAACGCTGCTACGACGAGGCGCGCAAAATCATTCCGTTCATGCTCGGCGATTATTATCCGCTGATGAGCTACAGCATCGCGGACGACGCTTGGATCGCGTGGCAATTTGATCGTCCAGAAACCGGCGACGGCATGATCCAGATCTTCCGCCGCGAACACAGCCTCTACGAATCTGCGCGCCTCCGCTTGCGCGGCCTCGAACCGGACACGACCTACGCGCTCACGAATCCCGACATCGCCGCCACGACCGAGAAATCCGGCCGTGAACTCATGGACGGCGGCCTCGTCCTCGCGATCCCGTCGCATCCGGCCGCGGTGATCATCACCTACAAAAAGAAACCGTGAGTTCCCGATTCGCCCGGCGATTCAGCGGGCGGCGGCCGATCTGAAATCACTGTGCGTTGGTGCGCGCGAAGCAGAGGCGGAAGCCGGCGGTGCAGGAGGGACTCTCGGTGTAGCGGTGGCGCGCGCTGGCGCAACGGACAATGCCGGGGCCGTCGGCGAAGGAGCCGCCGCGCCAGGCATAGGTGTATTTCGAAACGAACGGTTTGGTGACGCATTCCCAGACGTTGCCGAGCATGTCGGAAAGGCCGAATCCGTTCCGGCCCTTTTCGCCGAAGGAACCAACAGGCGAGGCATGGACGAAGGAATCGTTCCACGCAAATGAATACGGTTTTGTCGCGGAGAATTTCTCCGCGAACTCGCTGCCGGCCGCGTTGAGCCGGCCCTCGCCGCCCGCGGGATCGGCGCCCCACCAGAACGCGGTGCGCGAGGTTGCGCCGCCGCGGCAGGCGTAGTCCCATTCGAGTTCGGTGGGCAGCCGGAAAGCAAAAACCTCGGACAACAGGCCGGCCTCGCGTTCGCGTTTTGTGAGCCACGCGCAGAACGCCTCGGCGTCGGCAGGCGAGACGCAGGTGACAGGATGATCGTCGGCGGGACTTTCGCCGGGGATCGGCAAACGCCAGTTCGTTCCGGGCGTCACAGCGAGCGAGCCGTCGGCCTTGATCGAAAGCGCGCCGCCTTTTTTCTCGACCGCTGTCTTATAGCCCTTGTTCGCGGCGATGAATTGTTTCCACTGGCCGATGGTCACCTCGGTTTCGCCAAGCCAGAAACCTGCCGCGATGTTTTCCTCCTTCACGTCTTCATAGGTCAGAACGTGCTCCTCTTTTGTCGGCATGAATTTTCCTGCGGCGGTCCGCTCTTCGGCTTCGCTGCCGACAAGCGCCTTGCCTGGCGGAATCCACTTCATCGTGATGCCAAGGTCGGCGACCTTCCACGGTTTTTCTTCCGCTGGAGCCGCAGCTGCGACAGTGGATTTCGCCGCTGCCTGTGGCGCGACGGGCTGCGGCGCGGTTTGCGATTCAGGTGGGGTGGGTTTCGCAGCTGCGGCTGCGGCGGATTGCGCCGCCGAGTCGGCATCGGCAACCGGCGATAATCCTTGTGGCTGCGCCTGCGGCGTGATGGTTTGCACCGGTGCCACGCGTTGCGCTGGAGCGGCAGCAGCTGTGGGCGCGGGAAATTGCGCGGCTGTCCGGCCTTTATCTTTTCTCGAGAAATGTGCGATGACCAGAAGCACGATGATCGCGACAATCAGAATGCCGGACGTGATCATCGGCAGAATATATTTCCGTTTTGCAGCCACCGGCGGCCCTGCAGGGGTTGCCGTCACTGGAGCCGCAACGATGCCGGTCTCTGCCGCCTTCGCGACGGGCGGCTTCAGATCTGTTTTCACCGGGGCAATCTTCGGCGGCGGAGATTTTGGCGGCGGCAGTTTCGGCCCACCCGTCTTGAGTTTCGCCGACCTCACCGCAGGTGGAGATTTCCAAGCCACGGCCGATTCTTTCGGTACGGAAGTTGTCTTCGGCAAATCGGCGGTGAGCGACTGCGGAATCACTGGCGTCGCGACCGGCGCCGGAACCGCCTGCTTTTCTTGCGTGGCCGCGACGGCCGGGACAACGCGATCTTCGGAAATGGCGATGGTGGGTCGCGGCGTTTGTTCGACATTCTCGATGAAAGTTTTCAGCGACGCCGTGTCGGCAAACCGCTCGTCCGGATTTTTCGCGAGGCAGCGGCTGAGCACGGCAGCCCAGCCCGGGCGGATGCTTTTACGGATTTCGGCGCAGGGCTTGGCATCGGCCGAATATTTCTGCCCCGTGAGCAATTCGTAAAGCAGCGCGCCGAACGAATAGACATCGGACCGGACCGTCGGCTTTCCGCCGGCGAGTACCTCCGGGCTGATGCCGCACGTTTCGACGGCGGGCGCGGCGCAATCCGCGGCTCGCGCGACGCCGAGCGCGAGCACGCCGAATCCCGCATCGCACAGGTGAATTCGTTTGTCCGCATCGAAGAGAACGTTCGTGGGTCGAAGATCGCCGAGCGCGATTCCATCCGGGCATTCCTTCGCGTCGCGAAACGCGTGAATCGCGCCCAGTTTGTCGGCGAGGCTCTTCCCGATTTTGAAGACGATGTCTTCGTCAAGCTGCCGGTCCTTGCCGAGAACTTCAGCCTGGACATCGCGCAGCGACAGCGGGATTCCACCCGGCCCGGTGATGAATTCCGACGCGATGAACGGCAGGCCCTTGCTGATGCCGGTGTCCATGATGATCGCGAGGCGGGCGCCCCGGATTTTTTGAAGAATGCGGATTTGCCGTTGCATCGCGAACGCGAAGCCGGGCCCGGCCGCCAGATGGGGCCACGCGATTTTCAGCGCGACGTTGACGTGCGCCCCGGCCCGGCGCGCGCGATACGTTTCGCCCGCGCAGCCCGCGCCCAGCGGCGCGTCGAGCGTGTAGCCCGCAAAACTCGAACCGGTTGAAAATCGAAATTCCATGACGAAAAACTTGTCGTTCAGAATATGCGCCTCGTCAGAGGCGCGCAACATTTCAACACGTGCCGCGGTTCTGCCGCGCGCGAAAATTTCCAATCATTGGAAGTTGGCGCGGCCGTCTTTTCCAATCATTGGAAAAATACCCGACGCAAAGTTCCAATGATTGGAAATTCCATCGTGGCCGCGCATCCAGAAGGTTTCCACGCCGGGCGGCGGGGTGGGGCGGGTGGTCAGATTTTTACGACGGGGGCGGCGCGGACGACGACTTCCTCGACTTCGAAAAATTCCTCGCGTTTGAAACCGAACATGCCGGCGATGATGCTGGAGGGGAACATTTCGGTGCGGTTGTTGAAGTCGCGGACGTTGGCGTTGAAGAAGCGGCGCGCGGCCTGGATGCGATCTTCGGTGTTGATGAGTTCCTGCTGGAGTTTGAGGAAATTTTTGTTGGCTTTGAGGTCGGGATAGTTTTCGGCGACGGCGAAGAGGCTGCGCATGGAACGCACGAGCGTGTTTTCGTCGGCGGCCTGCGAGGCGGGCGATCCGGTGGAGGCGACGGCGCGGTTGCGGGCCTCGGTGACGGCTTCGAAGACCTGGCGTTCGTGGGTGGCGTAGCCTTTGACGGTTTCGACGAGGTTGGGGATCAGGTCGTAGCGGCGCTTGAGCTCGGTGTCGATCTGGGCCCAGGATTCGCGGACGTAGTTGCGGAGGCGGACGAGGCCGTTGTAGGTGCCGAAGAACCAGATGATGAGGAAGAGGAATACGACCGCGATGATGATCAGCGGCACATTGTTCACTGGCATGTTGTTCATGGCGTGGTTCCCAGTTGTTGTTCCTTCACATATTCGGGCAGCATTTCGAGCAGGTCGTTGACGATGTTCATCGCGGATTCGAATTGCGGAACGTCCCAGTTTTTGTTGTTCCAGAAAATGACGTTGCGGCTGTCGAGCTGCATCGAGAAGGGCGGGAGCTTCAGGAGATATTCGATGGCGCGCGCGTGCAAAACGTCGTAGGCCCATTTGCGGTCGGGCGCGGTGACTTTGTATTTGCGGCTGAATTCGGCCGACTCGAAGTTGATGTCCTCGAAGCCGAACACCGCGCCAATCTTGTCGAAGAATCCTTCGGGACGGATGTGCAGCGGCTTCAGCGGAATTGTGCTGGCAATGATGACCGCGGAGAACGTGTGGTGAGTCGTCGTTCGGTTGCCTTTGTCGTCAGTGCTGGTCGTGATGTAGTGGTAATCGAAGGCGCGCAGTTCGCGGTTGCGATAGCTGCCGGAGATGATGTTGTAGGCGTAGCGGTCGCTCTCGCCGGCTTTCAGCACCTTGAATTCGGGGAAGGAATATTCATAGCCGCCGTCGCGGCCTTCGGAAAACGACAACCCCTTCGACGCGGCCCACGCCGCGAGCGCTTCGCGTCGCTTCTTCGCATTGATCCAACTGTAAATCGCGCCGACGACGATCAGCGCCGCGACCACGATGAAGATCAGAATCGGGAGGCCGCCGAAGCCGCCGCTGCTGCCAACATGAAAAGTCGTATGCATGGAAATTGGCGCGAATCATAGCGGCTGACGTCCGCGCGTCGAGTCTGCGTCTCCGCGATGGCTCAATGCCCGCTCTCGTGGTCGGCGATCTCCTGCATCTGTTTTCGCAGGTCGTGGATTTCCTGCTTCCAATAGGAGGCGCTGCCCCAGTCGGGCGAGAGACGCGCGAAACCGCCGTCGGCTTTCTGCCGCGCGCACCACGCCATGAAATGGATGAACCGCATCGCGCGCAGCGGTTCGATCAGGCGCAGCGTTGGATAATCGAATTCGCGGAAGGTTTCGTAGCCGTCGAGCAGCAGGTCAAGCTCGCGTGACGAATCGCGCCGGTGGCCGGGCAGCATCATCCATAAATCCTGCACCGGCGGGCCGAGCGCCATGTCGTCGAAATCTATCAGGAACATGGATTCGCCGGGGCGCTGGAGAATGTTCGCGGCGTGGCTGTCGCCGTGGATGCGCAGCATCGCGGCATCGTCGAACATCGGCGCGATCTGCGTCACGAGTTCGTTGACGGTCTGCTCGAATTCGCGGCGCAGCCCTGCGGATGAAAATTCCAGCGCGAGGATCGCCTGGAGATGTTCCTGCGTTGATTTTCGCGGATCGATGACGATGCGGTTGCGCGGCGCATGTTGCGCGCCGACGTTGTGGACGCGCGCCATGAGCCGGCCAAATTCCTTCCAATTGTCATCGTTGAATTCATCGACCGGGCGTCCGCCCTTCTTCGGGAAGATCGCAAAGAAAAGTCCTTCGTGTTCGTGAAGCGTCGCGCCACTCGCATTCCTGATCGGCGCGATGACCGGCAGTTCCGCGGCGGCAAGCTCGGTCAGAAAATCCTGCTCGTCCTGCAACGCATCGCGATTCCAGCGGCCGGGCCGATAAAATTTCGCGACGACCCACGACTCGTCGTCGAGCTTCACGTCATAGACGCGGTTGATGTAGCTGGTCAGCGTCCGGCAGAGGTTCGAGCAGCGCACGCCGAGCGCCGACTCGATGAGTTGCAGGACCATGTCCGGCGTGAGCGCGGAAAAATCGGCGAGTTCGTGTTTCATCGCATGCGAAAATGTCAGCGCCCCGCCGCGAAGACCAGCGCTTTGTTTCCGGTCCGCACGTCGCGTGAAGAAAATCGTTCTCAAAAATTGCCAATCATTGGAAGTCGCGAAGGCGCAAATTTCCAATGATTGGCAAAATGCGTGGGCGGAATTTTTAGTGCTCGAAGGAGAGGTTGAGGCCGCGGCGGATGTAGGTCGGGATGTCGAGGTCCTGGCCGCGATAAAAAGTCGGTTCGACTTTTTCGAAGCGGCCCTTGCCTGCCGCTTCGAAGGGAATTTCCGTCTGCTCGATGTCCGTATTGCCGGTCGCGGTGTCGGCGGCTTCGGCGGAGTCGGGACGAACATTTGTGATGAGATCGTGCGCGGTGTCGCGCGCGGGAATTTTTCCTTCGCGGTCTTCGAGCCAGTGCTCGGTGACCAGCACAGTGATGGAAATACGGTCGCGCCACGCGGGGTCAACGAGCGCGCCGAAAAAGAATTTGGCGTTCGTGCGAGTCATCGCCTGGATCTGGCCCATGATGCCCTGGACTTCGGCGAGCGTAAGATCGGGGCCGCCGGTGATGCTGACAAGCACGCCGAGCGCCTCGGAAATCTGCCGCCCCTTCGCGAGCAGCGGGCTGTCGAGCAGCGCCTGCAGCGCGTCGGTCGCGCGCGCCGGGCCGCGACCTTCGGCGTAGCCGTAGCCGCAGGTGCCGCCGCTGCGCTCGAAGAGTTCGCGCACGTCGGCGAAATTCAAATTGATGACGCCGTCCTGCGTCAGCAGCCGCCACATCGCGTGGACGCCAGCGGCGACGATTTCGTCGGTGATGCGAAACGCGGATTCGACCGGCAGGTTTGGATCGGCCAGTTCCTGGAGCCGGTCGTTCGGAAGGCATACGACCGTGTCGGCTGCCTGGCGCAAAACGCGCAGGGCTTCCTCGGCGCTGAGCCGTTTGCGGTCGCCTTCGAATTTGAACGGCATGGTCACGAAACAAAGCGTGATGATGCCGGCCTTGCCCGCAATCTGCGCGATGAGCGGCATCGTGCCGCCGGCGGTTCCGCCGCCCAGCCCGCCGACCATGAAAACGAAATCGTACTGGCTCAGAAGCTCTTGGATTTCCTCGATGTTTTCCTCGGCGGCAAGCCGGCCCATCGTCGCGTCGCCGGCGGTGCCGAGACCGTGCGCGGTCGTCTTGCCGATGGGAATGCACCGGCCGACGGGACACGCGGAGAGCGCCTTGACGTCCGTGTTGATGAAGGCGATGTCCGGCCCGTTGCGCCAGGTTTCGGACATGCGGATGACGCAATGGCCACCGCCATCACCGACGCCGACGACCAGCATCCGGCACGGCGCCCGGACGTTTGAAACGCTGAGCAGATGATCCGTGGTTGCGTTCGTTGCCATCGAAGTCATCTCCCGAACAGGCGCGTCCAGGGCCAGCGCGATTTCTGGTTTTGCTCGCGGCGCACCGTGCGCTGGACATAGCGCAGAAGTCCGAGCGGACCTGCGAATTCCGGACCCGCCGCAGCCAGGCCGCTGATATCGCGCGGGCGGCCGATCACGCAGGGCAGGCCGAAAACGCTCGATGCGAGCACGCATCCGTTGAGCAGATACGATCCGCCACCGGTGAGGATCACGCCCGCGCCGAGATGATGCAGCAGGTCCTGCTGGTCGAGTGCCGAGCGCGCAAGCTGAAAAATTTCCTCGATGCGCGCACTTGTTACGAGATGGACATCGCCGAGTCGGACGTGACGCGTTTCCGATCCGGCGGCCTCGGCCGCGAGACTGATTTTCCGCGAGCGTGCGCCGCGGTCAATCACGGCGCTGCCGTGTTCTTCCTTCAATTGCTCGGCTTGCGCAAGCGTGAGCCGCAGGCCGCGCGCGAGGTCGTTGGTGAGGTGGTCGCCGCCGACGCCGAACGATCCGGCCGCGGCAATCGCGCCATCGGCATAGGCGACATAATCTGTCGATCCGCCGCCGAGATCAATCACCACCGCGCCGTTCTGTTTTTCCTCCGGCGATAGCACGGCAAGTCCGGCGCACAGACCGCCGAACGCAACGTCAGGAACATCCAGCGGAATGTCGCGCGCCACCTTGATGACATTGCGCAGCCTGCTTCGCACGCCGTGCAGAATCAACATGTCCACGGCGAGCTTCGTGCCCTCCATGCCGAGCGGATTCATCACGCCGTGCTGGTCGTCGATGTAAAAATTTTGCGTGATCGTGTGAAGAATTTCACGCTCGCTGGACAGGCTGATGGCGCGGGCCGCGGCCGTCACGTGCTCGATGTCCTCTTGCGTGATCTCTCCGCCGTCGGTCATCGGAATATTTCCGCGGTTGATCTTGCTCTGAATGTGGCCGCCGGAAACCAGCAGAAAGGCGGAGCGGATCGTCACGCCGCTGCTTTCCTCGGCGTTGTTGATCGCGGAGCGGACGCATGTGACCGCGTTGTCGAGATGAACAATTTCGGATTTGCGCACGCCGCTGGAGGCGCACTCGCCGATGCCGATCACAGCGAGGTTGTCGTCATCGCGCGGTTCCGCGACGATCACACGGATTTTCGTCGTGCCGATTTCGAGGGCAACAATCGGGGTGTTATCCATGTGGCACCTTCAACCGTTGATTCGCGTGCGCTGCCGGCGGCTGTGCGAGATGGGGCGTGGCCGCCGGATCATTCGTGCCGTGGTCCAGGGAAAATTTTGCCGGCTCGTTGCGGTCCACGGTGAAATCGGCCCAGAGCAAATCACCGCGTCCTTCATCGCGACCGGTCTGGATCATCTTTGCAAGGCGGGTCAGCCGCCGGTCGAGATGATCGCGCGCCATCGGAATTTTTGCCTCGTCTTGCAACGTGAGCAGCAATTGCGCCGGATCGCTCACGTCCACGGAAACGATCGGCGTGAGCGCGGCCAGGTGCGCGTTTTCGTGAATGTCGAGCAGCGCGAGCGCATCGCGCGCTGTGGTCTGCTGGATTACACCGCCCGGCGCGAGGCCGCGCTCCGCGATGCCGAGAATCAGCGGCAGGTGCGGCGATGCGGGCGGACTCATCAGATGCCCGTCGCGATCCACCGGCAGCACCGGCTGTCCCGGTTGCGAAATCCGCGCGACGGCGATCCGTTCCTGAACATTTACGATGAGTGTGTCGGGAAGTTTGCGTTCAATTTCGGCGCGGGCGATGAGCGGCACAGTTTCGAGTTTCAGCCGCACCGCGGCCATGCTGACGGCAAAAAGATTTTGCCCCTCGTGCAGGCCTGCGTAGTGCTGCAAATGCGCGGAGCTCAGCCGTCCCGTGGAATGCAAATCGAGATGGCGAAGCGTGAATCGCGCGTTTTGCGCAAAGAGCCACGCGGCCAGCGCCGACGATCCCATTGCAGCCGCCCAGCAGCCGACGCCCAGGCCGATGGCCAGCACCGTCACCGCGCCGGCCTTCCGCATTTTTTCCTGGCGCGCGCCGTTGACGCGTGCCGTCACCAACAACAACTGGTCGCGCGACGGGGACCGCCGTCGGTTCACAAAATCATCGCGCCTCGAACCCCAAAAAGCCATGACACAAAACCTCATTATTCGCGCGATGCGGCGGAAAAGGCCCGTTTCGAGCCTCTTTTTTCCAATCATTGGAAGTCACCGCGCGGCAACTTTCCAATCATTGGAACCGGCGAAAGCGAAGAGTGAAACCGCCGATCCACGCTGGGTGACTTGCTACCGCATCGCGGTGGCGAATGCAACAATCTCGAAATATTTTTTTCACAAAAAATTTCGTCGCGTCGCTTCGTGTCGGCTGGCTATACAGTAGCATCGAAAAATAGTGATCGCCGTCGTGCGGATGGCGGCGCGAAAGGCAAAATGAATACGTCCACGCTCATCAAACAATATTTGAAAAAACGTCGCGAAAATGAAGATACGCTCGGCTGTTATCCATTCATCACCATCTCGCGGCAGGCCGGCTCCGGCAGCAAGGAACTCGCCGAGGAAATTGTCCGGCAGATCGGCGGGAAACTCGACGCGGAACTCGCGGAGAGCTGGGAAATTTTCGATCAGGAACTCTGCCAGCTCATCGTTGACGATCCGAAGATCGAATCTTCATTGCAGGATTTGATCACCGAGGAATATCACTCCGAAATCGAGGAAATCATTTACGACATGATTCGCGGCACATCGCGGCAGTACCGCACCTACAAAAAAGTTTTTGGCGTCGTCCGCACGCTCGGCGTTCTCGGAAAAACAATCATCATCGGCCGCGGCGGCGCGTATGTTTGCAAGGACATGCCGCTGGCCGTCCACATCCGGCTTGTGGCCAGCGAGGCAAAACGCGTCGAAAAACTTTCCGCGCTGCTGGGCCTCGATCACGGCACTGCTCTGAAGAAAGTGCGCGAACTTGAAACTTCGCGCGCGCGCCTCGTGAAGGATTTCTTCAACAAAAATATAAACGATCCCGCAAACTACACCGCGGTTCTCAACATGGACGTGCTCAGCACGCCCGAAATCGCCGAGCTCGTCGTCGAAATGGCCAAGCAGCGGATGCGCAAATTCAGCGAATGAATCGCGCGCCTAATTCGCCGGACTTTGCGCCAGACGATTGCGAATCATCTTGAGAATCACGAACGATTCGCGCTCTCGCTCCTCCAGCGTGCCGCGGATGTAGATGATCGTCTCGCGATAATCCGGGATGAAAATTTTCAGCAGCGCGTTGCAACGCCGCTGCGTTTTTCGAAGCTCGCGCGAAAGCCGGATGATCGCATTTTCCAGCTCCGCCATTTCCGCGAGCAGCGGCAGCACCTCGACAAATCGTTTCATCGCGACATCCGCATTTGCCGAAGTGCCGCTCACACCAAACTGCGCGGCGGGCGAATCGGCGTGAACCGTCACGCGCGGAATCCGAAGCCCCATCAAATGCTGATCGGAAATTTCGAGCCGATGATCGAACATCACGGCAAGCGCCGCGCGATCCAACGCAGATGATCCCGCATCGAGCGTCGCCTCGCGCAGCGCCGCGAATGCGCGCTGAAAATCCGCGCCGATTCGCTGTTCGAGTTCGCGCGCGCGCTTCAGCCGGTTCATCAATTCGAAAATTAAAATCTGCCGTTTCTGTTCGAGCAAATCATAACCTTCCTCCGCAAACGCGAGCTGCCGCGACAGTGTCAGCAGATTCGATTTCGTCGGTGCGATGTTCAGAATCGCCACGATCACGACTCCTTCTTTTCGCGATAATGTTGCTGCAACAACGTATCGCTCACGCGATGCAGTTCATCGCGTGGCAGCATCGAGAGAACGTCCCATCCGAGTTCCAGCGTCGTCTCGATCGAGCGATTTTCATATTCGCCCTGCGACAGAAACCGGTGCTCCAGCGCCTCGCCGAATTTCAAATAGAGTTTATCGAGTGCGCTCAATTCTTCTTCGCCGATCACGTCGGCGAGACCGCGCACGCGCTTCACGTAGGCGTAGCCCGCGAACAACTGGCTCGCCAGCGCCGGATGGTCTTCGCGCGTGTAGCCCTTGCCGACGCCGTCATTCATCAGCCGCGACAAACTCGGCAGCCCGGCGATTGGCGGATAAACGCTGCGTTGGAAAAGATCGCGGTCGAGTACGATTTGTCCTTCGGTGATGTAGCCGGTGAGATCCGGCACCGGATGGCTGATGTCGTCCGACGGCATCGTCAAGATCGGAATTTGCGTGATCGAACCCGGCGAACCGTCAATGCGGCCCGCGCGTTCGTAAATGCTCGCGAGGTCGGAATACAAATATCCGGGATAGCCTTTGCGGCCCGGAATTTCTCCGCGCGCGGTTCCGACTTCGCGGAGGCTCTCGCAATAATTTGTCATGTCGGTCAACAGCACGAGCACGTGCTGGCCGCAATCGAACGCGAGATGTTCCGCCAGCGTCAGCGCGACGCGCGGCGTCAGCAAACGTTCGACGCTTGGCGCGTCGGCCAGCGAAAAAAACATGACCGCGCGAGCAAGCGCGCCCGATTCCTGAAAATTGCGGATGAAAAATTCCGCGACATCGTGCTTCACGCCCATCGCCGCGAACACGATCGAGAACTCGACTTTTTCTTCGAGCAGCCGCGCCTGCCTTACGATCTGCGCCGACACGCGGTCGTGCGGCAAACCGTTTCCCGAAAAAATCGGCAGCTTCTGTCCGCGCACCAGCGCGTTCATTCCGTCAATTGCCGAAAGCCCCGTCTGGATAAATTCGCGCGGATACCTTCGCGCAAACGGATTGATCGGCATTCCGTTCACATCGCGACGATCCGCGGCGAGTGCCGGCGGGCCGCCGTCCGCGGGCCGGCCCAGCCCGTCAAAAACGCGCCCCAGCATTTCGCGCGAAACGGGGAGCCGGAAACTTTCGCCGAGAAATCTCGCGCGCAGCGTTTGATTGGAAAGGCCGGTCGTCCCCTCCAGAACTTGGACGACCGCGCACGACTCCGAAATGTCGAGCACGCGCCCGAGCCGCGCGCGCCCCGACGAATCCACGATCTCCACCTTTTCATCGAATCCAACATCGCGTACGCGTTCGATCACGACGAGCGGCCCCTCAATCCGCGCCGCGCCCGTGTATTCCAATCCGCGATCTTCGACATTTAGTTTCATCGCATCGCTCTCTTCCAATCATTGGAAATCACCGGCTGCGCATTTTTCCAATGATTGGAAATTCGTTCACAACCTCGTCGCGCTCTCCGGTTCCAATTTCGCGGAACTTCAGCCATGAGACCCACGGCCGACATTCTGGCATGATTTCGGAATAAATCACGGCGAAATCTTCTTCGGAGTCTTTCGGCTGACGACTTCCCGACGATTGCGCCGCGCCACTCGTCCGCCCTTTCATCGAGACGATTCGGATCCGAAATGGCTGTGTTTTCCAGTTTGACAAGACGCCATGCATGGTCCGTTATTTCGGGCGAAGGGAAAACATCATGCGCTCTGACATCATTAAAAAAGGTTTTGAACGCGCGCCGCACCGTTCGCTGCTGCGCGCCACCGGCTCCATCGAATCGGAGGCGGACTGGGACAAGCCGTTCGTCGCGATTTGCAATTCGTACACGGATTGCATTCCCGGCCACGCCCACCTGAACGAAGTCGGCGCGCTGGTGAAGCGTATGGTGCGCGAGGCGGGCGGCGTGCCGTTTATTTTCAATACGATCGGAGTGGATGACGGAATCGCGATGGGGCACGGCGGAATGAAATTTTCGCTGCCGTCGCGCGAGCTGATCGCGGACTGCGTCGAGACGATGGTGCAGGCGCACCGCTTCGACGGCATGGTCTGCATTCCGAATTGCGACAAGATCGTTCCGGGAATGCTGATGGCGGCGATGCGCGTGAACATCCCGACGGTGTTCGTCAGCGGCGGACCGATGGCGGCGGGGATTTCCGATCTGGCGGCGGAAGGCGAACTGCCGGCGTATCTGCACGGCGCGGCGCAGAAGTCGGATCTCATTTCGGTTTTCAAGGGCGTGGCGCAGCTTCAGGCGGGGAAAATTACCGAGGCGGATTTGAAGAAGCTGGAGCAGTCGGCGTGCCCGACGTGCGGCTCGTGCTCGGGAATGTTTACGGCGAACTCGATGAACTGTTTGTGCGAGGCGCTCGGCATGGCGCTGCCCGGAAACGGAACGGGCTGGCGGTTTCGAAAGAGCGCGAGGCGGTTTACGAACGCGCGGCGCGCGCGATCATCAAGCTGATCGAAAAAGACATCAAGCCGCGCGACATCGCGACGGTGGAGGCGTTCGATAACGCGCTGATGCTCGACGTGGCGATGGGCGGCTCGACGAATACGGTTTTGCACACGCTCGCGATAGCGCGTGAAGCGGGCATTCCTTATGACATCAAGCGCATTGACGAGATTTCGCGGCGCATTCCGTGCATTTGCAAAGTCTCGCCGTCGTCGGATTATCACGTTCAGGACGTGCAGCGGGCCGGTGGGATTCATACGATTCTCGGCGAGCTGAAGCGCATGGGCGCGCTGAATCTGTCGTGCATTACCGTGACGGGAAAAACCATCGGCGAGAATGTTGACGAATGGGATATTCGCTCCGAGACCTGCACGCCGTGGGCGAAAGCCTCGCGCGTATCGGGCGCGTCGGCGATCGTCGTTGATCCGAATGACAAGCTCGGAACTGCCGGACGTACGGCGGGCGGAAATCTCGCGCCGAAGCCGATGATATTTTTCCCCGGCGATCTGCGAGCGATCACGCTGTGGAGGTTCGCGGCGGCGTTCAATGCCGGCGATGCGGCCGCGTGCGCGGCGCTGTTTACGGAAGATGGCGAGTTGCAAGTGAACGACACGACGACTTGGAAAGGCCCCGCTGAAATCGAAGCGGGATTGAAGGCGAAGTTCACCGAGCACAGAGGAATGGTTCGCGCAGAGCTGGGCACGCTCAACGGAACGCCCGTGCTCGTGATTTGGAATTATCAGGGCGGCGAAAAGAAAATCGCATGCCTGTTGCGAATGGGACGCCTACGCGGCTGGACGATCAGCAAGGCGTATCACGAATACCGCGAAGCGCAGATCAAGGCCGCGCAGCCTGCCGGCCTCATGCCTTATGACTCCGTGTTCAAGTTCAAGGCCTCGGATTGCATCCGCACAATGGAAACCGCCTATACACCCGATGGCGGACTTGCGATTCTTTACGGCCAACTCGCGCCCGATGGCAGCGTCGTGAAGACCGCCGGCATCAGCGACACGTTCAAGAAGAATTGCGGTCCCGGTTTTGTGTTCGAAGGGCCGTGCGTAATATTCGAAAGCCAGGAAGATGCCTGCGAAGGAATTCTCGGCGGCAAAGTGAAGGCTGGCGATGTCGTCATCATCCGCAACGAAGGTCCGCGCGGCGGACCGGGAATGCAGGAGATGCTTTCGCCCACCAGTTACATCGTCGGCCTCGACCTCGGCGACAAATGCGCGCTGATCACCGACGGCCGTTTCAGCGGTGGCACAGCCGGCGCGTGCATCGGCCACGTCAGCCCCGAAGCTGCGGAAGGCGGCCCGATTGGATTGCTGAAAAACGGTGACCGCATCCGCATAGATTTTCCGAACCGCCGCATGGACATCCTCGTTCCCGAATCAGAACTCGCGGAGCGCAAGAAGACGTGGCAGCCCGTGAAACGCGATCTCACCGGCTGGCTCGCCCGCTATCAGAAGCTCGTAACCAACGCCAGCCAGGGCGGCATTCTCAGTTGAAAGAGGGCGGGAGAATGAACGACTGACCTTCTTCCGGTGGAGCCTTCGTTTGCGAACGCATCGAAACGTGAATTGACGGCGATGCGGCGGTGGCGGCATCTTCTCGCGCCATGTCCGCCTCGGATTCGATAGACCAGTTGAAGCAGCGCGCGACGCGAATCATCGCGCTGGTGGCCGGCGTGCTGATCGTCGGCACCATCGGCTATCGCATCGTGAGCCACGGCAATTCTTCGTGGGTTGACTGCCTTTACATGGTGGTCATCACGGTCGCGACGATCGGCTACGGCGAAATTGTTCCGATGGATCACAGCCCCGGCGGCCGGATTTTCACGATGTTCATCGCACTGTTCGGCATCGGCATCATCACCTACACGATGGGCACGGTGACGCAGATTGCGGTGGACGGCGATTTGCAACGGCGATGGAGGAGACGAAAAATGCAGCAGAAAATTTCGGAAGTCAGCGGCCATTATCTGGTGTGCGGCTGGAGCGCGCTCGCGCCGCAGATCATGCGCGAGCTGCGCCAGACGCAGCGCGCGTTCGTCGCGGTCGTGCTGCATCGCGACAAGGTTGACGAGGAGATGGGCGACGACACGCCGCATTTTTTGATCGAGGGCGATCCGACCGACGACGATGTTTTACGCAAAGCCGGCATCGAACGCGCGGCGGGAATTTTCGCGGCAGACGATGAGGACAACACGAACATCGTCATCTGCATGGCCGTGCGCGGTCTGAACGCGAACGCGAGAATTGTTTCGACCGCTCGCGATACCAGGAATATTTCGAAGATGAAAAAGGCGGGCGCGTCGTCGGTCGTGTCGCCGATTTCGATTGGCGCGCTGCGGATGAGCTCGGAAATGGTGCGGCCCGGCGTCGTGACTTTTCTCGATGTGATGCTGCGCGACAAGGACCGGAATCTGCGGGTCGAGGACGCGCCGGTCGGCGCGGCGGGCGCGGGCAAAACAATTTCTTCGCTGCAACTGGAGCGTTTTGAAAATTCCGTTTTGCTGGCAGCGAAGCGCGGCGACGCGTGGATTTTCAAGCCGAAAGCCGATTATTTGCTTGCGCCAGGCGACGTTCTTGTTTTCATGACCAATCCTGACGAGCGCCAGAAGCTCTGTGCAGCGCTCGCGTGATGTGTCCGTTGTCTTTTGTCCTTGGTCATTCTTTTGAACTGGAGTCTGTACATGAATCGTTATCTGTCTTTTCTCTGTCTGGTCGCTGCCGGTGCGTTCGCCGCAAACGCCGAAACAATTTCAATCGCTGAACTGGGCTTCGGCGACATGATGCAAGGCTATGGACAGCCGCAGCGAGACCATTCGGTTGACAAGGCGAAGTTGTCTGTCGGCGGCGAGCAATTCGAACACGGTCTGGGTACGCACGCGGAAAGCTCGATGCAGATTGATCTTCACGGAACGGCAGACCGGTTCACCGCAAAAGTCGGCGTGGATGGCGAAGTTCATGAGCGCGGCTCGGTCGAATTCATTATGGTTGCCGATGGAAAAGAAGTGTGGCGCAGCGGTGTGATGAAAGGCAAACAGCCCGCGAAGGCCGTTGATGTTTCGCTGAAGGATGTGAAGCAACTCGACCTGGAAGTCACTGATGCCGGTGACGGCATTGACTTTGATCACGCCGATTGGTGCGACGCGAAAATTGAATTCCACGCCCAGAAGCCCAGCACGACACCCGGCGCGGTACAGAAGGAAGAATATATCCGGCTCACGCCGCCCACGCCGCGCGAGCCGCGGATTAACGGGGCGCAAATTACGGGCGTGCGGCCCGGCCATCCGTTCCTTTTCAAAATTGCGGCGAGTGGCGAGAAGCCAATTCAATTTGCGGCCAGCGGATTGCCGGATGGTCTTCATCTTGACGAAAACAGCGGAATTATTTCCGGTACTGTCAGTGCGCGCGGCGAACATGTCGCATCGCTTCGTGCGAAAAATTCGCTCGGCACGGCGCGCGGCGAATTGAAAATTGTCGTCGGCGACAAGATCGCGCTGACACCGCCGATGGGTTGGAATAGTTGGAATTGTTTTGCGGCGGCAGTCACAGCCGACCGCGTAAAATCCGCCGCCGATGCGATGGTGAAAAGCGGGCTGATTGATCACGGCTGGCAGTACATCAACATTGATGATTTCTGGGAATGCCATCGCGATTCGAAAGATCCGACATTGCAGGGCCCTCATCGCGACGCCGACGGGAAGATTCTGACGAATCCACGGTTCAAAGACATGAAGGGGTTGGTTGATTATATCCATGGCCTCGGCTTGAAAGCGGGCCTGTATTCGTCGCCTGGCCCGTGGACCTGCGGCGGCTGCGTGGCCAGTTTTGACCACGAGGAACTCGATGCGGCACAATACGCCGAATGGGGCTTCGACTACCTCAAATACGACTGGTGTTCCTACAATCCCAGCCTCGAATCCAAGCGCACCCGTCCGGTTGATTTTTCGCCGATGAAGAAATTTGAGAGTGCTGGCAAGCCGAAGGGGTTGCTTGATCAGATCAGACCTTATGTGGTCATGCGTTCCGCGTTGAACCATCAGAACCGCGACATTCTTTTTAGTTTCTGCCAGTACGGCATGGGCAACGTGTGGGAATGGGGCGAGGAAGCCGGCGGCAATTGCTGGCGCACGACAGGCGACATCACCGATACGTGGGGCAGCATGGCCGGAATCGGCTTCGGTCAGAACGGCCACGAAAAGTTTGCCGGCCCCGGCCATTGGAACGACCCCGATATGCTCGTCGTCGGCAAAGTCGGATGGGGGAATCTGCATCCGACGAAGCTCACGCCAAGCGAGCAGTACACGCATATCAGTTTGTGGTGCCTGCTGAGTTCGGCGCTGCTGATCGGTTGCGACATGACTCAACTCGACGATTTCACGCTCGGCCTTTTGGAAAACGATGAAGTGATCGCCGTGAATCAGGACCCGCTCGGCAGACCGGCGGGGCGCATCAGTCAGAACGGTTCTGTTGAAGTCTGGGCCAGAGATTTGGCTGACGGAAGCAAGGCCGTGGGGCTTTTCAATCGGGGACGAAAGGCTTCGGAGGTCAAAGTTTCATGGACGGAGTTGGGCCTGACGGGCAAACACTCGGTCCGTGATTTGTGGCGGCAGCGTGACATCGGCGATTCATCGGACGGATATGCAGCCGAAGTCGCACGGCACGGCGTCGTGTTGATTCGGGTCAAATGAGATTTTTTCCAAGAGCGAACTTGTATTGAGCCTAGGTGCTTCTGTACAATTGATCGCTACGTGATCGCATTGGATTCAGCATTCAGCATGTGTCTTTCGAGGCATATAAAGCATGAAATCCGGACATTTGCAGTTGCCGGAATGCTATTGCTGGCACCGGCCATGCCGGTGGGTGCGGCGGTGTTCTATATGCAAACGTTCTCAGGCACGACCGAGGGCTGGTCGGCGGGCGGCGATGGCCTGACAGTTTCTCAGTCGCCGGACTATGGGGCAGGGGCGCTGGAAGGCACATTTCAAGCGCAAGGGCGTTATGGGCAGCCGCAGACGGGAGAATTCCTGGCCGACACGAGCGGCGCCCCGTTCGGTGGTGATTATAATTCCAGCACGAACCCCTATGTGGCCTTTCAGTTTGACTTCTATGCGGCCGGCACGCTGCCGTCATCCTTGACGTTCCACATGAGCGACGGGGCCAACAACTTTTACATGGTGCTGGACCCGCAGAATTCGGTGATACAGAGTCCGGACCAATGGTACACGCTGACGGTGCCGCTGTCGCCGGGGCTGTACAATCAATACTGGTATGGGGGAACGGCCAATCAGTTCTCGAACATGCTGAGCCATGTGACGACCGTCGGTGTGGAAGTGACGCGCAACGGGCGGGGGGAGCAGAGCTACTACATCGACAATTTTCGGATCATGAATGATCTGCTGTTGGTGCCGGAGCCGACCAGCGGGCTGTTCTGGTTTGGCTGGGCGCTGGTGTTTGGCGGGCTGCGCAGCAAACTGGGTCGCCGCCAGCGCTCGCCCTACGCGCTGCCTGCCGCGCGCGCGTCGTGACGGCAAGGCCGTCGAATTTTCCAATGATTGGAAATGCCGGGCAGGAAAACTTCCAATGATTGGAAGATTGCGCCGTCGGTCAGCCGGCGGGCTTGGGCGGCGCGGAAATATTTTTGTCGAGGAACCATTTCCATTCCCACTCGCCAGACCATTCGTGCGTCGTCTTTCCGTCGGGGGCCTTCGTCGATTTCAGTCCGGCCATCGCTCGCATCGCGGCGCGAAGGCGGTTGGTCGTGATCTGGATCAGGAAGAATCCCTTTTCGGTCTGGCCGTCGTTGATGCAATCCCACTTTTTCGTTTCGCCTTCCGGCGCCCACGGGCGGAGGCCGGTGCCGCTGTGGCCGTAGAGGTAGAAAACCACGTTGAAGTTTTTCGCGGCGTCGTAGGCGGCCTTCCAGTCGTCCTTCACCCACCAGTCGGTGTCGAAGCCGCAGTGGCTCATCAGCACGACGGGCCGGCCGCTCGTGCCGACTTTTTCGGCGAGGTCGCTTTTCAGAAAATCCAGCGAGCCTTGCGGGTCGTGCCAGACGGGCGAATAGTGGAGGCCGTCGTGCTGCTTGTTGGCGGGATAAATGTTGAGCTGCACGAAGTGGACGTCGTCCCAGTCCCACGAATAGTGCAGGCCGTTCGGCGAGACATTTGAAATCAGTCCCTTCGCCGTGCGGGCCTCGTTGCGTTTCTTGAGCTGCGCCTGAAAACTGAAGCCGCATTTTTCTTTTCCGATTGGCGGGCCGTCGTGGTTGCCCCAGCCTTCGAATACCGGCAGCTTTAGCGTCGCGTCGGTGCCATCGAGGCCGAAGTCGGCGAGAAAACATTTGTATTGAGCCTCGCTGATGTTGCGCCCGGTTTGCGCGCGGTCGCCGTCGTCAATCACATCGCCGAGCACGACGACGCCGCGCGGCCTGCCGATCTTTCCGCCGCCGAGTTTTTCCGGCCACTCGCGTTCCGTGATGCTGTTCATCTCGACGATGGAGGCGTGATTGAGGTCATTGTGATGTCCGCGCGGATCATCCAGTTCGCGGTAGTGGCAGTCGGACGTCGAAATGAAAATGACATCGCGCGGCGCGGCCAGCAGCGGCAGCGATGCGAGCACGCCGATGGCAATCAATCTGATCAGTCTGCGCATCTGCTCATCCTTTCTTTTTCAAAAGGACCGGCCGCATCATTTCGCGGGTGCGGGCTTGAATTTCTTTTTCGCGGTCATGCCCCAGGTGTCGTCGAGCTTCCGCTCGGCCACGGAGAGTTCGTCATCGGTGATGTGAAAGACGAAGAAGCCGTGCGTGACCGGTGCGGTATCCTTCGGGCCGTCCTGCTTGAAGTGCGGCGGATGATAAACGTCAATCTGGTTCCATTCGTAGATGGAGGTGTCGTGCGAGTGGCCGTGGAGGATGCCGATGACGTTGATGTCCTTGATCAGCGCGAAGTAATTTGCTCGCCACTCATCCGACCACCAGCCGTCGGCGTGCTTGTCGAAGCCAAAATGGTGAAGAACGATCACCGGCCGTCCGCTGGTGCCGATGCTCTGCTTCAAATCCTTTTCGAGAAACTCGAAGCTGTGCTCCGGATCGTACTTGCTCGCCGTCGTGCCAACCGAGATTCCGCAACTGACGAAATGAATGCCGTCCCAGTCCCACGAATAAAGGAGCCCGCTATCCGAAACCGCCGTGAGGCCGATGCGGGATTTGTTGCGTTCGCGGATTCCGTTTCGTACCGGCAGCCCCGCGCTGCCGTCGTGGTTGCCGATCGTCTCATACACCGGCCAGGCCAGCCGCCCGTCCTTGCCGGTCAGCCCGTAATCACGCACGAACATCAGCCACTGTTCCTTCTTCCCGTCGTTGGTGATGTCGCCCGTGTGGATTACGCCGCGCGGCGCTCCGACCTTGCCGCCGATGATCGCCGGATATGGCGTGCCCGGCAGCGCGTTCATCTTGTCCACCAGCATCGGCACGGTCTTGTCGCCCACCGGGCTCTTTCCATAGTGCGTATCGGATACCTGGAAGAAGGTGAGGTCGCGTGCGGCCTGCGCGGCGGATGCAAGCATCAAGATGGCGCCGCATGAAATCGCGGCGATCAGTTTCAGAAAACGTTTCATTCTTCATCCTTCCGGCAGTGCCGTAAAAAGGTCGTCGCAAGTTCCAATGATTGAAAAAGACCGCGGCCGAAAATTTCCAATCATTGGAAGTTTTCCGGCCGGTGGAAATTCTGTCAGCGCGGACGGCGGGCCACAGCGGCATTTTCGCGGGGCGAAGGGCGACGCCGAAAAGAAACGCCCCGGGCAAGCTGGGGCGCTTCTTCATTCATGTGGATGTCGCCGCCCCGCCTCCGGGTCTTGCCGGTGACTCAGGCGGGCGAATCGCTACCAGGGATTCACGCTCTTCTTGACGTTCGTCCGCTCGGTGCCATCCAGATTGACGAATGCGAAATAGACCGTCTGGCCTTTGGCCGGCCGCTTGCCATCGAGATAGCCGCCATAGATATTTTCCAAAGACTTGACCGTCTGTCCGGCTCCGTGAGCGTCAAACAAGCCGCCAACGGCCTGGCCGTTCAGTTCCCAGAACACATAGCAGCCGCCATCGCATCCCTCCGAAACGGGCCAGTTCAGTTGCTCAAACGAGTAGCTCACCATTGAACCGTTGACATCGGACGAGTTCATCTCGCGGGTGATGGTCGCGTTCTGGGCGACTTGCGCCTTGTGCGGGCCGAGCATGACGGCCGCCGAAATGTTCAACTCATCCTTGTCGTTGGGGAGAGACGAGGAATCCTTGCTGCTATTTGAGTTCCCTTCGCAGCCCGCCAGCAGACACGCCAGAAAGATTCCGGCACCGATCGTGATGATGAAGTTCCTTTTCATGCCCTGAAAATAAAAAGATATTTCTATTGGGCAAGCCTCTTCTTCCAATTATTGGAAAAAAGTGCCGGCGGAAGTTCCAATCATTGGAAACGGACGGTGCGCGCTCAGGGTTTCGCGGGGGCGAGGGCCTTGCCGAGGGCGATGACGTTGGCGACAACGTCGGGCCGGATTTCGATGCCGCCGACGGCGAGGTCCGGCGCCTCGTCGCTGCGCAATGTGATGATGACGCCTGCGACGCCGGCGGGCACTTCGAGATCGAATGGAATTACGGTGTAGGCGCGCGCGTCGAGCGGCGGAATTTCGAGCGGGCGTTCGGCGATGGCTTTTCCGTTTTCGTCGCGCACGGTGAGCTTCAGCGTCTGACCGTGCGACGCGCCCGACGGCGCGCGCGCCAGCAGCTTCGCCTGGTACGGGCCCGGGTCGAGCATCAGCAGGCCGGTCCACACGCCGTAGAAATTTCCGTCCGGGCGAGCCCTGGCGTTGGTGGTGACAATCAGTTCGCGCGACTCCCCGGTTTCGTCCGCGAACGGCAGCGGGGCCGAACGGAATCCATTTGCACCCATTTGCGCGGTGCCGACGCCGAGAAACGGCAGCGCGTCGAGATAGTCCGGATGGATGCCGAAGACGGCGAAGACTGCATAGGCGTTGGTTGCCGTCAAAACCTTCGCGGCAAGTTTTTCGAGGCGCGCGGAGTCGTCGCGCGGAAGCGCGATGCCGGCGCGGCTCGCGGAGATGATCGCCTGCGCGGCGGCGGCGGGATCGTTCGCGGCCGTCGCGCCCTTCGCCAGCAGCGGCGCGGCATCGGCATCGCGGCCGAGGCGGGCAAACAGGCGGCCGGCATCGAGCAGGTCCGTCGCCAGCATGATTTTCATCCGGGCCGTGGGCGCGTCAATTTCGAGGCGGTAGAAGAAGCGGCCGTCGCCCGTCGGAAATTCCGGCCGCGGCTTTTCGATGTGAAGCACGGCCGCCGTGTCCTGGTCGAAGTGAAACTTTTTGTGCTGGCCTTCAAATTGTATGCGGACGGCCGAGGAGGTCGCGGAAGTTTTCACCGCGATCCAGACCTCGGCCAGCGGCTTGCTCTCCACGATCCATCGCACCAGCCCCTCACCGTGGTTCAGGATGAAGCATTTTTCGCTGCGGACGAATTCCGCGCCGTTGTCCATGATGAAGGCGTTCTCCGCTTGCGACGGCCAGCGCTGGCTGACCGGCAGGCTGAAGCCCGCGCGCAGGAGCGCCGGGCAGACGACCGAAACCTTTTCCGCGATGTTTCTGAACTGGGTCAGCGGCGTCTCTTCGAGCGCGAATTGCTTGAGCGGAATCGCGTAATCGGGCACGCGCACCGGATCGAGGGCCGAGCTTATGAAGACCATGCCCCGCACGTTGACATCGGGATGATCCTCGGCATCCCAGCGCAGGGTGTAGCGCCCGGTGTGCGAGAGGAAGATGTGAGGGACGTTCGCGTTGACCCACGTGTCGCACACGCGCCGCGTGTCCATGTGCCAGGCGAAGAAAACTTCGCGGGCGGCGTCGGCGGCAAAGAGCCCGAGCGCGGAGGCGGTGGCCGCGCAGTAAAGCACGCGCGACAGCGCGCGAACGCGGCCGGTGATTTCGAAGACCCACGAGCCGAAGAAGGCGACGGGCAGGAAAAGCGGCGGCGTGATGTCAATGTGGTAGATCGGATTCACGAGGCCGCGGCTGCCGACGGCGAGAAAAACGTAGAGGACCGGGCCGATCAGCAGAATCCAGAATCGCGCGTCGCGACGGAGGCGGCCCGCGAAGGAGAGTGCGACGGCCGCAAGCGTGAGCGGGCTGATCGTGCGAATCAGATCGGGAAGGTTCACGCGCATGGAAAAACAGTAGCGCTTCCACTGCCCCGCCCCGATCAGCGACGCGGGATAACGCTGCGTGCTGTGAATCAGCGCGACCCAGACGTCGGCCAGTTCGGCCCTGAAGTCCGTGAGCAGCGCAGGAATGGCCACGAGCAGCGCGATGATCGCCGCGATGGCGGCGACGCCGATGCGCCGCAGCGCGTCGGGCGAAAACCATGCGGCGGGCCGCGTGATGCCGGCGCGCGTGATGTACGCGAGCGCCAGCGCGAAGAAGGCGGTGGCCGCATAATACTTGGCCGCGAAGGCGAAGGTCGCGAACACCGCCGCCAGCGCGTAATCGCGATAGCGGCCGAGACGGAAAACCCGGAAGGTCCAGAACAGCGAGAGCGCGGCGAAAAATCCGGTCGTCACATCGCCGGCGGCCATGTGCGTCGAGGTGATGTCGGCCGGCGAGATGGCCATTAGCGCGGCGGCAACCCAGCCGGCCAGCGGCCCGAAGTTTTCGCGGCCCGCGCGAAACACGATGAGCACGATGAGCGTCGAGAGCGCGGCGTTCATCGTGAGCATGAGCCAGTACACCGGGAAGTCCGTCACCAGCGCGCCCGCGCGGGTCGGAATGCCGAGCAGGTCGCACACACCGCTGCGGACCGGCTCGATTACCCTGAGAATGCATTCGGCGATGCGTGCGTGAAAAAGCGGATAGCCGTCGTAGTCCTTGTTGCCGACGTGCCAGAAGTAATGCCCCCCATAATACAATTCCACCGCGCGGACCTGCTTCGCCGTGTCCGGGTGATACAACCGCCCCTCGTGCAGATCGTGCGACAGCCCGCCGAAGCGCAGCAGCGCGGCGAGCACGAGGAGCGCGACCAGCAGAAAATTTTCCCAGCGGCGCATCGGTCAATTCCCGAAACGAAATTTCAAGAGCACCCAGACGGCCTCGACCGCATCGCGCCAGCAGATCTTTTTGCCCTCGCTCTTGTGCCGCGGCATGTACTTGATCGGCACCTCAAAAATTTTGACTCCGCGCCGCGCGAGCTTCGCCGTCACCTCCGGGCAGAATTCGAAATGCTCCGACGTCAGGCCGAGCGAGCGCAGCAGGTGCGTGTCCACCATCTTGTAGCAGGTCGGCTCGTCGGTGATCTGGATGCCGTAGAGCAGGCGCGTGACCCACGACAGGAAGACGCCGCCGGCATAATAAATCGGCCCGGCGTACTGCTTGTTCTCCTTGCGCAGCCGCCGCGATCCGAACACCGCCTTTGCGCCGCCCTCCGTGAAAAGCTTCATCATCGCGATGAAATCGTGCGGGTCATATTCGAGGTCCGCATCCTGGATGACGACCACATCGCCGGTGACGACCTCAAGCCCTGTGCGGATGGCGCGGCCCTTGCCGCCGTTTTTTTCGTGATAGAGAACCTTGAAGCCGGCGCGCGCCTCGAAGCCGCGCAGGATCTCGCGCGTCCCGTCCGTCGAAGCGTCGTCCACGATCACGATTTCCTTTTCGAGCGGCACGCGGCCCACGCGCTCCAAAAGTTCCGCGACCGTTCCGTGCTCGTTGAACACGGGCACCAACACGCTGAGCTTCATACGCCCAGCCGCCGCAAAATGAAATGGACTCGTTCGATCATAAGAACCCGCCAGCCAGCGCATGGTTTCTATGGCACGTCGTTTCAGCCGTCCAGAGAAAAGAGCCGTCGCGCGCCGCGCTGCGGCGCATCGTCTCACAGCGCATAGTTGCCGTCGTGCGCCTGTTCGAGGAAGCGGGCCAGCAGCGTGATCGCCGCCTCGACATCCGCCTGGTTCACCATTTCGTTCACCGTGTGAATGTACCGGGTCGGCACGCTCAGCGTGATACTCGGCACGCCGCCGCGCGCCCGCTGCATCGCCGCGCCGTCCGTGCCGCCGCGCGGCAGCACTTCCATCTGGTGCGCGATCTTCTCCGTCTCGGCGATCTGGCGGAAATGCTCCACCAGCTTCGGATGGCAGATGAACGAAGCATCCATGATCTTGATCCCCACGCCCCCGCCGAGCTTCGTGATCTGGTCGCTGTCGCTGATGCCGGGAAAATCATTCGCCAGCGTCGTATCCAGCGCCACGCCCACGTCCGGATGAATCGCGTAGGCGCTCGTCGAGGCCCCGCGCAGCCCGACCTCCTCCTGCGTCGTCGCCACCGCAAAAATATCCGCCTGATGATTTCCCACCGCCTTCATCGCCTCGATCATCACGAAAACGCCCACGCGGTTGTCCATGCACTTGCCCACGATGTTCCCGCCGCAAAGCTCGCACGTACGGTCCATCGTCACCATGTCGCCCAGCCGGATGACCTTCTTCACGTCATCGGCCTTCATGCCCAGGTCCACGAAGAAGTTTTCGATCACCGGCGTCGCCTTCTGCTCCTCCGGCGTGAGCATATGCGTCGGCTTCGTCGAATACGTCAGCACCCCGCGCAGCGGCGCACCCGCGCGGCCGTGCACCAGCACCCGCTGAGCGAACAACTGCCGCGGATCGAACCCGCCCACCGGCTGCAGCCGCAGGAAACCCTTGTCATCAATGAACCGCACCAAAAAACCGATCTCGTCCATATGCGCCGCGAGCATCACCTTCTTCTTCGCCTTCGACTTCCCGCTGCCCGGCTTGAAACAGATCACATTGCCCATCGTGTCCACCTCGATGGTTTTTACGACCCCCTGCAGCTCCGCCCGTACGATCTCGCGCAAATATTCCTCGCGGCTGGGCACGCCCGCCGCCTCGCTAAGTTTTTTCAACAGCTCAAAATTCATCACACACCTCGACTGGATTCAGATCGACACATCGCCACAAAAAACGGCCCGCCATTAACCACAAAGCCCCCGCCCCCGTCAACCCGCGCGCAACCAATCCTTTCGCCATCGTCATCGATCCTCCATTCGTGTCCCTTGGTGATCATTCGTGGTTTCCAATCATTGGAGAAAACCGTGAACGCAGTCTTCCAATGATTGGAAAATGCGGAGATCAGAAATAGATGTTCAGCCGGAGCTGCGCTTCGTCGGTGTTTGTGGTGTCCATGCGCCCGTGCAGCAGGCCGAGGCTGACGCTGAGGTTGCGGCGGAGGCGGAAATCCTGGTCAATGCTGTAGCACTGTTCCCAGAGCTGGTCGCCGACGGCCATGTAGAGCGCGCGGGCCTGCGCGACGATCTTCCACGATCTGGTGACCGACTGCACGAGGCAGAGCGACGGGCCCGCGCCGATCGCGTAATCGGCCTTGAAGTCGCGGCCAAGCTGCGGCTCGGCTTCGATCATTGCGCAAATAATTCCGTCGCGGCCGGTGCGCCAGGTTTCGCCGGCACCGGTGTTGAGATGCGCCATGAGCCGGTCCTGGTCGTCGTGGCGATCGGATTGCGTGAGGCCCATTTTGACTTTCCACGACGACGGATCGAACAACGCGTCGCGCGGGGCGAGCGAGAGGACTTCGACAATATCCACGTTCTGCAATTCGACGCGGCCGCGATTGGGATAGTACCGCAATTCGAGATTCAGAAATTCGATCTGCGCGCCGCGCGTGAAGCCGTCGTCGTTGTCGAGGATGCCGTGGTAGGCGGGGCGCAAATAAAGCGATGAAAAATAATCTCCGTTCTGCACGCCGGAGCCGAGTGAGAGCTTCGCCGGCGCGTGGCCGTCCTCGGGATGATCGGGCGCGGGCAACAGTGCGGCAACATCATCGCCCTGCCCCAGCGCGCTGCGGATTTTGAGCACCTTGAGGAATCGCGGGCGGTAATCTTCCACGGCAAGTTTGCGGTCGGTGTAGAGGAACTGCGTGTATTCCGACGCGAGATCCATCATGCGGATTTTTTCTTCGCGGTTCGTGATGGCCGCGGCGATGTCGGCCGCGTTCGTCTGTCCGCGCGCACAGGCCAGCGCGAGGTCGCGTTCGTGATCGGGCAGGTGCGCGGCGAGCCATTTGATCTGCGTCACCTGCGATGGCCGGTAGGTTTTCGTGCGCACGAGGCCGAGGTCGTCGATGTACTTGACCGTATCAATCGGAATGACGAAGGGCCGGTTGAAGTCGGTTGTGTGCAGCGAGGGCCGCCCGGCATCGAGCAGATAAAACAGATTGTAGGAACAGTTCTCGGTGAAAAAATAATAGTAGCTGAAAACGTCCTGCACTTCCCACGCGTGGCGGAAAAGCTGGTCCACCTCCTCCTGGTTGAAGTTCAGCTCGTATTCCCAGACATCGCGATGGCCGATGGCGGTGTATTCCTGAACCTTGTCGTAGTACGGCATCGCGGAATAGTAGCCCTTGTAAAACCCGAAAATTCCCTCGAAGGCGAAGAGCGGGCCGAAGCCCTGGCCGGTCAGCGCCGCGTAGGTCATCGCCTGCGAGAGCAGCCGGTTTTTGTCCTTCGCGTCGAACACGACCATCGTGTGGCCGAACATCGAGGCGGGGCTGCCCATGTAGGCGGCGGGATAAATCAGCGCGACAGACGCGGGCTTCAGATAATCATAAACCTGCCGGAACTTCTGCGCCTCCTGCATCGGCAGGCCGCTGCCGTCCCAGTTCAACTCCTGCTTGAGCCAATGCAGCCGCGCGGGGAAACGGTAGATCGCATGCGTCCGCTCGTTCGTGCCGACGGGCGCGAAATACGCCTGCAACGTCGCGATCATTTCCGCGCGCGGGCTTTTCTTTCCATCCGGCGCGAGGAAGAATTTCGGATCGTCAATGCGGCTCTCGGTGCCGAGGACGGTCGGCACATAATGAACCAGCGTGTGCCAGTAGCGGTTCGTCCAAAGCTGCTTCGCCTCCGCCGTCGCGATCAGATCATCGGCGCCGGCCGCGCGGGCGAAGGACAGGGGAAGGAGGGCGACGGACAAAAAAAGAAGAACCGCGAAATGCGTCATCATCCCGCGGTTCTTCATCAATCGCATTTCGAAAAATGCTCAGGAATTCAACACGGAGGCCATGTTCTTGACGATGTCGTCAGCGCCAATCTTGTCCGACGTGAAAATCTTGTCGAAGTTGTTTTGCAGCTTCGAGGTGATGTCGGTGCGCTTGCCCGCGGGGACATTCATGAGATCGCACAGCGCATTCAGCGACGCGCCGTGACCCATGGCCATGTCCAGCGCGAGCTGGTCAATGTTGGCCGTCACATATTCCTTCACGCGGGAGTTCATCGCCACCGCGGAGGTTGGTTTGCAATCCAGCGTACCGGACGTGATGCCGAACGTTCCGTTTCCGCAGATGCCGTTGAGGAATGTCGCGGCCAGTTCCGAAATCAACGTGTCCGGCTGTTCGCCGAGCGCCATGGTTCCGATACCGCAGCCGCAATTACTCGAACTCTTGACCGTTCCCGCCATCGCGGAAGCCGCGACGAGCACAGAGGCCAACAGGATGCCTAATTTTTTCAAGGATGACTCCTTCCGATTTACTCCCATCCCGCAGGCGCTCCCGTGCGACTATGCCCGCGAACTACAAAACCCGCGGAATTTACGCAGACGTTAAACGACAATGCAGCGATTCGCAAGTGCGCCGCAAAATTTTTCCAATCATTGGAAGTTGGCCGACCCCCAGTTTCCAATCATTGGAAAGTCCGCGCGCCGCGCCGCCGGATCGGATTTTCCGGTTTACTCCCGGCCGCGCATTTGCGAGCATTCAAAAAGGAAATTTTGTTGCCGGAGGGTTGAAGATGAAATGTGCCGTTTGTTTTGCAGCAATACTCATCACCGTCGTGTCCGCCTTGGGCCAGACCGGTGATCTGGCGACCGCCAAGCTTCAATATGACAACGCCATCACGGCGATTCATTCGACGCGCGTCGAGGCCGAAAAGAATCTCGCCGGCCAGTACACCAACGCCCTGAGCACGCTCCAGATCAAGGCGCAAAGCGACGGCGACCTCGACAAGGTGAAGGCGATTCTTGCAGAGAAAACGCGCTTCGAAACGGAACACAGCTCGCCCGCAGCACAACCGTCAGTAACCGAACTCAAGAACCTCGCCGACGCGCTAAACCGGCGGCTGCGCGAGATCGGAATGAAAGAGGCGGCCGACATTCTCAAGCAGACGCAACAATACGATGCGACACTCGCCGCGCTGCAAAAGGACCTGACCAAGCAGGGGAAGATTGATGATGCAAGCGCCGTACAAGACGAACGCAAAAAGCTCGCGGAGACGCAAAATATTAAAGAGGCGAAGGCAGCGCTTGCTGCGACTGCTGCCACACCTGCCACGTCGCAAATTCCGCCCGTGTTTGCCGAAATTCCCGCCACGGCCCCAACGGCTGCCAGCATGGAAAACATGTTTGCCAGCATTCGCAAGGAGATTGACAAGCGTAGTTACAAATCAACGGCCGACGACTCAATCAGTCCGGAGATTCCAACTAACGGAGCTTTGCTTGTTGGTTTCAAGATCAACGTGGGCAATTGGTCCGGGCACACGATCATCTGGGGGATTCAGCCCGTATTTCTGACGGCGGACGGAATCACGCCTGGGAAGTTCTATGGGAGGGGGAAGCCCAATCATGAGGCCATAGCACCGCCAGGCTACGCCGTTGGTGAAATGAAAATTTCAACTGGATCTCGCGTGGACGGGTTCAACGTCACCTTTCAGAAAATAATCCCAGACAGTTTGAAGCTCACCTTCAGTGAACCTATAAAGTCGGATTGGTTCGGTGGTGCAAAGGCGAACGACCCGAGCGTGAAAAAAATTGGCGGCACGGGCAGACCTGCCATCGGCGTTGCCGTCAAGAGCGGAGACGCCGTTGACCGGATCGGGCTGATTCTGCCGAAATGATCCGCCGCGTACCGAAGGCGAAGTGAGAGCCGCGTTCGCGTGGATGGCGGATGGGCAGGACGAGCTGTTTTCGCGTTTTTATTGGTGTTTCCTCACATTTGCCCCAAATGGTGATGCCTCTGCCCGACCTGAACTTGCCTCTGCCCTGCTCGAAGATACCTTTGTCCGGCTTGAAGATGCTTTTGCCAGACTTTATGATGCCTTTGTCAGACTTGAAGAT
>CAIVKH010000192.1 GCA_903906425.1 uncultured bacterium | reverse complement strand
TTCCAATGATTGGAAATGACAAGATGCTGCGAGGCTCACTTGACCGAGTTCCGGTGGTGAAGCAACAGACAGCGGCGCAGCCTGTTGCCTTGAAGAAGTGAAAAAACTCCCCATGAGTTGGAAGATTGGCTAGTATTTCGACTGTCGTGTTCAACCACTTGCGCATAGATTCGATCTTCGTCCGAGGACTGTTCGGGCTGGTAGCTGCTTTGTCGGTGCTGCTGACGCAGGTGCGCGCGGGAGAACCGGTCGGCGCGGTGCATGTGGAGCGCGATGACGTCGCAGTTCCCGTTCCGGATCAAGACTACGTTTTCAAAGTTGGAAATACCGCCCACTTATTCCAACTGAAGAATGACGCGCTAATTGTCTTTCACCCTGTCGAAGGCGCCCAGGACAGTCTTTATGCCGTACGTTGGAATAAATACGACGCACCCGCATGGATCTCGAATGAGCGGTTGGTCACGTTTGGCAAGATAGTAAAGACGTGCGAAGGCTCTCTGCTATTGGAAAGAGACGAAGTCCTGCCGGTGGTTGCAATCGGACAGCGGGATTTTCGCGTGCTCATCCAAAGGTTCGGCAATACGGCTACGCTGGACATCCGTCGGGATACGCCCGGGTTGCGCTTCGAGGAGCGCAAAGCCGTCGTGCAGGTTCCGCCGGTAACGCAGACAAATATCGTTGTTCAGGGAGCCCCAACTTCTGTGCCTGTCGCCATTATACGCAGCAACGTCCATACTGTCATTGAAGGCAATGGCAGCATGCTGACGATGCGGACGAATGCTGACGAGCCTGCAAGACCTGTGCAGATCGTCACACAGCATGAAAATGTCGTTGCTGCGCCGCCTCCCGTCACCCAGCCACCACCAGTTGCGCCCCCCGCCATCGCGTCCGTCACGAATACGGAGAGTGCAAGCGTGCCGACATCCGCATCGCCACAGATGATGCTGCCGACAGGCATGCACTGGCCGTCGCTCATAGAAGATCGTGGAAATTTGATTGTGATCGGCGTCTTTCTGGCGCTGCTTTTCGTTCTGCTGCAAATCCAGAGAAGATTCCGTCGCAGTCGCGCGCTCGCAACTCAGCCTCAAACGGCCGGCGCGGAGCCGGCAGTTCTTCGGTCAAAATCGCGAGGCGTTTCACCTGGTGCCGGGGCAACGGACGATTTCAATGCCGAGCCGCAAAAACTCAGGTTTGTATCTTCGAAGAAAAATCAAACCGTGATTCTCGGCCAGCAGAATCTTGTCGGATCACCAGTGCCCGGCATGCCGATGTCTGCCTCTGATACTTCCATCATTCCATCACAAACAATCATGCCTGACCGGCGGAACGGGGGTGTCTTGTGGATCGGGAAATATCAGGTTGAGCAGTTGCTCGGTCGCGGACGCATGGGCGTCGTCTATAAGGCGTTTCAACAGGATCTGAACCGCTCTGTTGCTCTCAAATTGCTTGCCGAGGGCGGACACGCCTCGCAAAAACAAAAAGAACTTTTCGTCAAGGAAGCGCAGGCCATCGCAAAGCTCCGGCATCCGAACATCGTCACGGTATATGAAGTTGGCGAGTGGGAAGGGCAGCCATTCTTCACGATGGATTTTGTGGATGGCAAGTCGATGGACAAGATGATCGTGAAGCAAAGATTCCCGCCGATGGAAACCGCGCGTCTGGCGAAGGCAATTGCGGAGGCTGTCGAATACGCGCATTCAAACGGCATAATTCATCGCGATCTGAAACCTGGCAATATCATCCTCAACAACAAAGGCGAGCCGGTCATCACCGATTTTGGTCTGGCTCGACACCTCGATGAAGAGACTCAGTCCGCAGGTGATGACATCCTGGGCACGCCGGCCTACATGTCTCCCGAGCAGGCGCGCGGCCGCACTGCCGAAACCGATGCCCGCTCCGATGTGTATTCCCTCGGCGCCATCCTCTACGCCATGCTCACCGGCGATGATCCGTTCACCGGATCATCCCTGCTCGAAATCCTGCACAAGGTAATTCACGACAAGCCGACACCCCCCGACAAAATCGATCCGCAGATTGATATTGCCATTTCGGCCATCTGCATGAAGGCGCTGAGCAAGGACCCGAAGAAACGCCACCAGAGCGCAGGCGATCTGGCGGCCGATCTTGCGCGCTACTTGCAGGTTCTCGCCTCCGCCGCCGTTCCGGAGCCGACGCCGGCCGGCCGCACGGGAATCCTCTCCCGCCTGTTTGCGCGGCGGACCGAATGAATGCAATAATCTGCGCGGGTTTTCTCAGGTTCCAATGATTGGAAAAAACAGACGGCCCGCTTTCCAATCATTGGAAAACGGGCCGCCGGACAAAACGCACAACCGGATCAGGCCGGCTTGTTGGGGGGCGTCGTCGGGTGCTGGTCGTCCTTGGCGCTGGAGTTCGCACCTTCTTCGCGCCCCTTCTTGAATTCGTTGATGCTTTTGCCCAGCGAACGGGCCAGATCGGGAATCTTGCTCGATCCGAACAGCAGCAAGATCACGATCAGAATCAGAATTCCATGTTCACCAAATAAACCTTTTAGCATTTTCTTTCCCTTTTATTGCCGGACGCGGTCGCCAGTCATCGGCTGGCCCCCGACCACATCAGCGACTGCATACGGAAACGAGAATGGTCCCGAAAACCGCACGCGACCAACGTCCCGTTCATTTCGAACCACTTTCGCCTCTTCGCCGATGTTTGGCAAGACCGCACATTCTATCACAACATAACGCTCTTCCGCGTTCACGCGAATAACTTTGCCGTTGAACTGCAAATCTGCCGGACGCGATGCGAGCGGATTGGCGGGCGCCGCCGGGTTCGCTGCCATTCTTGGCGCGTGCGTGCCGCAGGCCGGCAGCAGGATCGTCGCGACAAGCGCGGCGATCCCGGCCGGCAGACCTTTTGATTTCGAAGTCATTCGCCGAACGTTCGACGTTCAGGACGAAAAGTTCAACGTTGTTTTTCCGGGAGAAATTTCCGCAGCGGACATCCGTCGCATCGCGCCTTCGTCCGGCAGAATTCCTTCCCCAGCGCCACGATCAACGCGTGATATTCGTTAAACAACGTCTCGTCGCGCGGCAGCGCTGCTTCGAAAACTTTCGCGAGATGGTCGTAGCTTGCGGCATGTGCAGCCCAGTCGTGCCGCGACATGAAACGCCTCGTGTAGGCATCAATCACAAAGACCGGCCGCCGCGCCGCGTAGAGCACGATGCAGTCCGCGGTCTCCGGGCCGATACCTTTGACCGCCAGCAACCGCTCGCGGAGTTTCTCCGTCGGCAGAGAAAAAAGTTTGTCGAGCGATCCGCCGAAATCATCAACCAGCATCGTCGTGAATTCGCGGAGACGCTGCGCCTTCACGTTGAAATAGCCCGCTGGCCGGATCCACTGCGCCAGCATTTTCATGTCGGCACTGTGAAGTGCGCGGACATTGAGCGCGCGCGCCGCCCGCAAATTCACGATGGCCTTCTCGACATTCTTCCACGCCGTATTCTGCGTCAGGATCGCGCCGACGCACATCTCCAGCCGCGTGCGCCCCGGCCACCAGTGTTGCGGCCCGAAGCGCCCGAGCAGCGCGTCGAAAACTTCGCGCAGTGGCGGCAAAAGTTGTTTCACTTCGCTCATGCTTGCTGACAGATTCGTCGCAGTGACTGTCCACGTCCAGAACGAATGACAAACGACAAACGACAAATGACAAAGGACGCTTCATGAAGATTCATTTTTGGGGCGGTGCCGACACCGTCACCGGTTCGCAACACATTCTCGAATGCAGCGACAGCCTCGTGCTCCGCGACTGCGGAATGTTCCAGGGCAAGCGCGAGGAGGCGGAGCGCATCAACCGCACTCTTCCATTCCGCCCCGACTCGCTCGCGGCCATGGAACTTTCGCACGCGCACATTGACCACTGCGGAAACATCCCGACGCTGTGCGCGCGCGGCTACAGCGGCCCGATCTGGGCGACGTATCCGACCGTGGACCTCGCGCCCGTCATGGTGCGCGATTCCGCCCGCATCCAGGAACAGGACGCCGCCTACCTCAACCAGAAAACAAACCGCAAGGGCCTCCCGCCCGTCGAGCCGCTCTACACCATTGACGAGGCCGAAAAATGCATCCGGCAATTTCGTCCGAACCCGCTGCACAAGCCGCTGGACATCGCCCCCGGCATCACCGTCACCACCTACGAAGCCGGCCACATCCTCGGCTCCGCGATCTCACGCTACCGCCTCCATGAAAACGGACGCGAAGTCCACGTCGGCTTCACGATTGACTTCGGCCGAAAAAATCTCCCGCTCATCCGCGATCCCGAAATGATGCCGCCGGTGGACGTGCTCGTCAGCGAAAGCACCTATGGCGACCGCCTCCACGGCCCCGCGATTGACGCCAGCAAACAGCTCGGCGACATCATCGCGCGCACCTTCGCCCGCGGCGGCAAAGTGCTGATCCCCGCCTTCGCCCTCGAGCGCGCGCAGGAAATCATCTACCACATCAACGCCCTCTACCTTCAGGGCACCCTGCCCAAACTGAACGTCTATGTGGACAGCCCCATGGCCGCCGCCGTCACAAAAATCTTCGACGAAAACGACGCCGGCTTCGACGACGATTACAAAAAACTCAAAGCCGAACTCGGCTGCATGCTCAGCCCGCCGTGGGTCAAATATGTCGGCACCGGCGAAGAATCCAAAGCCGTCACCGCCACGCTCGGCCCGCACATCGTCATCGCCGCCTCCGGCATGTGCGAACACGGCCGTATCCTCCACCACCTCAAGGCCGGCGTCGGCGACCCCCGTAACTCCGTCGTCATCGTCGGCTACCAGGCCGAAAACACCCTCGGCCGCCGCCTCGTGGACGGCGAGCGCCAGATCAAAATTTTCGGCGACCAGCACGACGTCAAAGCCGAATTCGCCAACCTCGACGCCTTCAGCGCCCACGCCGACCGCAACGAACTGCTCGCCTACTTCCGCATCCTGCGCCCGAAAAAAATCGTCCTCGTACACGGCGAAACCAAACAGCGCGCCGCCCTCGCCGCCGCCATCCGCGACGAAAAGATCGCCGACGTTTTTCTCCCCAAGCGCGGCGACACCCTCGAACTCTGACCGCACCTTCCAATCATTGGAAACGACCGCCGCGCAAACTTCCAATCATTGGAAAAAAGCGGCTCGTGGAATTCCAATCATTGAAAAAATCCGGGCCGGCGCAAATCAGGCCGCGTGGGCGAGGACGTTCTGCAGGCCGATGACGATGAGCACGAAGCCGCCGGCCACCTGCGCCTTGGTCCCCAGCCACCGGCCCGCGCGTACGCCACCGGCAATCGCCAGCATCGCCATCGCCATCGTCACCACCCCGATGATCGCGCTGGGATACCACGCCGACACCTTCACTGTCGCCAGCCAGAAACCCACCGCCAGCGCGTCGATGCTGGTGGCCACCGCCAGCGACACCATCAACATCCCGCGGCTCGGGTCCGCCGCCGCCTCCGGCGAGCTGCGTAGCGCGCCCCAGATCATCCGCCCGCCGACGCCCGCCAGCAACGCGAAGGCGATCCAATGGCTCACGTGCTCCATGAAAGGCTGCGCACGGCTGCCCGCCGCCCATCCCACCACCGGCATCAGGAACTGAAAAAGACCGAAATGGAACGACAGCCGCACCGCCGAGCGCCGGCCCCTCATCCGCCCCGCCGCACGCGACGCCATCGCCACCGCGCACGCATCCAGCGACAGCGACACAGCCAGGATTAAAATGGTGATCAGCGACATTGGATTGAGCTCTTCAGCCCACGTTATTGCCGCGGTTTGGCCCCGCCTTCAAGGCGATAATCTCCGGCGAGGCGGAAGGTCGTTCAAATCCTGTGAAATGCCGGAAAGACGTCTTTTTGGTCCTTCGCAGCTCGTGAGGTGGCAAAAAGACGTCTTTTTGGTCATAGCCATTTTGGCAGTGGCTTCCGGAACATTCTTTTGGTCATAGCCATTTTGGCGATGGCTTCCAGAGCGTTCTTTTGGTCATAGCCATTTTGGCGATGGCTTCCAGAGCGTTCTTTTGGTCATCGCTATTTTGGCAATGGCTTCCGGAACGTTCTTTTGGTCATCGCCAAAAAAAAGATGGCAAAACAACGTTATTTTGGTCGTTGCCATTTTGGCAGTGGCTTCCGAAACGTTTTTCCGGTCATTGCCAAATTGGCAGGTGGCAAAGAGAGGCTCGCCGAGCCGTCCGCGGCGCGCTGGGCCAGCGCGCCTCAGGGGGTCAGAGCGCGCCGTTGGGGTCGTCGGGGCTGATGCCGTAGTGCTTTTGCAGGCAGTCGGGGCAGACGCCGTGGGTGAAGCTGGCTTCGGAATGTTTCGAGATATACTGCTCGATGGGCTGCCACTCGTTCTTCTCGTCGCGAATCTTTTTGCAGTTGGCGCAAATCGGCAGCATGCCTTCCAGTTCGTTGACTTCCTTTTCCAATTCTTTCGTGTGCCGCCCCGTCGTGGTGACCAGCTTGGCGACGAGCCACAGGACGGCGATGCGGATGGCGGCGTTGGCAATCGCGTAGGGCAGGGGGGTGATCTGCTTCAGGAGAACTGCGACGGGAATGCGGCAGACCACCAGGGCAATCGCCAGGGCCATCGCAAAGCGGAAGCCGCGATACCAGGCGGCCAGGGCAACGGGAATGACGAAGGTGATCGCCAACAGAAGATGCGGCCCGCACCGAATGTCGCTTAGGATGATCAGGGCGCACATGAGCACATACGTGCCCGCGAAGCCCAAGAGCCGCTCCGTGAATTCACGCGCATGTCCCGCGTGCAGCCTGGCGATGTCCGGAATCATAAAACGCGCGCTAAAGTACACCGCACCCGCGCCGCGCGACAGCCGCGCGGCGATTTTCGTGCGCCTCTTTTCCAATGATTGGAAAGAACCGGGGCGCAAAGTTCCAATGATTGGAATTTCCGAATCGCGCCGCTTGCGCGGGGAAATGCGGGGGGGCATAGTGGCCGCATGAAACGAATGAATCGAAATCGGGGCGGCTTTACGCTCATGGAAATCCTGGTGGTGATCGCCATCATCACGATCCTGACGTCCATCGTGGCGATCAATGTGCTGCACAAGCCGGCGGAGGCGAAGATCGTGGCGACGAAGGCGAACCTGAAGTCGCTGCAGACGGCGGTGCAGATGTACAAGACGGACAACGGATTTTTGCCGACGCAGCAGCAGGGCCTGCAGGCGCTGGTTTCGAAGGTCACCACCGAGCCGGTCCCGGCCACGTTCCCGCAGGACGGCTACCTTTCGTCGCGGACGCTGCCGAAGGACGCGTGGAGCCGCGAATTCATTTATCTGAGCCCCGGCCGCAAGGGCGAGTCGTTCGAGATCATCAGCTATGGCAGCGATGGCGAACCGGGCGGGGACGGCGATGCCGCAGACCTCTCATCGTCGAACCAATAAGGTGGACGTCGCGCTCCGCGCGACGAATCGCGCACGGAGTGCGCGATCCACCGGCGGTTTTTCGCTCGTCGAAATCGTCGTGGCGCTTGCGATCATCGCCATCCTCGTCGCGGCGGTTTCGCGCGGACTGATGACCTCGATGCAGTCCGACGATGTCAGCGCGCAGGTCTTCGCCGGCAATCTCGTCATGAACCGGATCGAGGCCGCCGTGGTACGCAACGAAAGTCCCGAGGCGATGAAGAAGCTTTGCGGGACGGACTGGACGATTTCCGAAACGCTGACGAAGCCGAGCGAGACGAATACAATTCCGTGGCGGATCATTTCGCTGCAAAGCGAAACGCGATCGTCGCTCTCCATGAAGCTCGCCCTGCGCATGGACCCGCCGCCGCTGCCGCTTTCGAATATTTCCGTTCCAGCCACCATCGCCCCGCCCGACGCGCCGGCCAAGCCGTGATTCACTTCTTCAGGATCTTCGCGAGCAGCTCCATCATTTCGTCGTGGATCAGACCGTTGCTGCAATAATAGCGGTATTTCAGCGGCGCGATCGTTTCGAGGATCGCGGATTTTCCGCCGGCCTGCCGCACGATGATGTCGCCGCCGGCGATGTCCCACAGGTTGATTCCCGTTTCGAAAAACGCCTCGACGCGGCCCGCCGCCACCTGGCAGATGTCCAGCGCCGCCGCGCCCATCAACCGCACCTTGCGCACGCGGACGCCGACGACGCGAAGGAACTCCATGGACATCGCGTCAACATCGTAGGCCTTCGCGATGCCGGTCAGCGCGAGCGATTCGGCCATGCGCGGCGTGTCCGAAACATAGATGCGTTCGCCGTTGAGCTCCGAGGGCTGTTCGAGTGTGGCCGTGTAGAGTTCGTCGAGCTGCGGCGCCTGCACGACGCCGGCGACGAGTTGGCCGCCGATCTGCACGGCGATCGAATTGCACCAGTAGCGCAGGCCGTGCGAAAAATTCACCGTGCCGTCAATCGGATCAATGATCCAGAGCGGGCCGGTACTGTTGACCTTTTCCACGCTCTCCTCGCCGAGAATTTCATGCGACGGAAATTTCTTCCGGATGACCGCCTCGGCCTGCTCCTGGCACTCGCGGTCGAGCGCCAGTTTCACATCGTGCGGAAACGTCGCGTCGGCTTCGCGGCGGCGGGGAAGATTTGCCAACGCGTGTTCGGCGGCGGCATTCGATGCCGCGATGGCGCAGTCTCGCAGAAGGCTGAGATCAGGCAGGCTCATGGATTCGGATTCTCCCGGAACCACGCGATCGTGCGGCGCAGTCCTTCTTCGAACGATACGGCCGGCGACCAACCGAGCAACTTCCTCGCGAGGGTCGAGTCGGCTTGCGAATCGCGGACATCGCCGGCGCGCGCGGGATGGTGAATGGACGGCACACTCACGCCGATGATCTTTTGCAGCATCGCCACCAGTTCCAGCAGCGACGTGCGGTTGCCCCACGCAACATTGCAGACCGCGCCCGTAGCGCTTGCCGGCGCGCGACAGCAGCAGAGATTCGCAGCGACGACATCTTCAACGAACGTGAAATCGCGCGTCTGTCCGCCGTCGCCGTTGATCGTGCAAGGCTCGCCGCGCAGCAGCGAGTTGATGAAAAGCGGAATGACGGCGGCGTATTGCGATTTCGGATTCTGCCGCGGTCCGAAAACGTTGAAGTAGCGCAGCGCGAAGGTTGGCAGTCCGTAGAGGCGGTGAAAAATGCGGCAGTAATGTTCGCCGGTCAGCTTCGAGAGTGCGTACGGCGAGAGCGGCTGCGGCGTCATGTCCTCGCGCTTTGGCAGCGTCGGCGTGTCGCCATACACGGACGATGAGGACGAAAAGACGAATCGCTGCACCTTCGCGTCGCGCGCGGCGATCAGCAGGTTCAACGTCCCGGTGACATTCACTTCGTTGCTCGTGAGCGGATCCTCGACCGAGCGCTGCACCGATGGCAACGCACCGAAGTGGATCACGAACTTCACATCGCGGACCGCATCGCGGACCGCCGCGGCATCGCGCAGATCGCCTTCGCGAAGTTCGATTTTGTTTTCGAGGCCGGCGAGATTCGTCCGGCGGCCCGTCGAAAAATTGTCGAAGACGCGGACGGATTTGCCGTCTTGAACGAGGCGACGGACTAGATTCGATCCGATGAAACCCGCGCCGCCGGTCACAAGAAATTCGGTCATTCCACTCACCGGCCCAGATTCAGGTGCGTGTTGGGGAAGGCGAGCAGGGAGACCTCGGCCCATCCCTGCGTGTCGTTGTTGGCGGTCTGACGGAAGCCGAAGCCGTAGCTCAAGCATGAGGTCTTGTACCAGATAAAGGCGTCGAGTTCTTCCATCCGCTGGAGATTGAAGTCGTGCCGGACTTGCAGGTCGAAGCTGACCTTGTCCTGAGGGAAGAGAATCATGAACGGCGTTATGAATTGTTCGCCGCCTTTCAGGTAGCGGTATTCAAGTCCGAGGCGGCTCTGGTCACTGGAGAGGTAGGCGATCTGCGTGTCGTATTGATTCACCTCCTGATTGTACTCGTCGTAGGCGAGGTCGAAATCAATCGGCAGCGAACGCAGGATGCGCAGTTCGTCGTGCGTGCGGATGAAGTCAAAGTCGGTCTGGGTCGGAACGGCTTTTTCGATCCGGTAATACGTCCAGATGTCGGAGTTCACGATGTCCCAGACCTGGTTGTTGTAGCGGGTTTGCAGCTTGTTTCTCATGCCGATCTGGATGTCGTGTTCCAGGTCGAGCGCGTCGATGGCATCGAATTGCGGCAGCTCGCCCGGCTCCAGATTCGGCCGCGGCGTGTACTTGTAAACGAGGTACGGCTCCGCGATGTGGCGCAGCCCGTCGCCACCCTCCAGCACGATCAGATCGTCCCATGTGCGGAACGCCTTGAACGAGCTTTCCCATCCGAGCGTGTAGAGGTTGCGGAGGGCCGCGCCGTTATCCATGGTGCTCACCACGGAATTCGTCGTGACTGTCGGCGTGCCGTTGGTCCCCGTGACGATGTTGAGCACCGACTGGGTCTCGGTGTTGTAGGTCTGCGAATAAAACGTCCCTTCGTAGCCGACACTCGGCGTGAAGGTGAGGAACCCAAAGTTGCGGGTCGGATAAAAGACTGCGTGGGCCGTGTCGAAGCGGAACGCGTTGTAGTTGCTCTGCACGCCGGAAATCCCGAGGTTGCTCAGGAAGTTGGTGTCGCCGCGCGGAAAGACGCGCTGCAGTTCGCCGCCGCTGCTGTGCGATTCGTAATAGAGCCCCGAGTCGCCAAGCTCCTGGCGGTTGACATCGAGCCGGCCTTCCGGCAGGCGGTTGACGTTGTCGTAAAAATCATTCAGCCGGTCGTTGAGCTGAAGGCTCGCGGTGAACTCGTCGCCGCGGTGGGTCATCACCATCCGGTTTTCAGGCTGCACGCCGCGGCGGTACTCGTCGTCGAAATAATCGCGCAGCATGTTCGGGTCGCTCAGATAATTCATCTGCCCGATGAAGTAGTCGCGCGTGTCGAATTCCTGCCTGTGCTGCAATTTCAACCGATAGCGCGTGCTGTCCTCGACGCCCTGGAATTCCTGCTGCTCGGTGGGCGAGCGGAACGGATTCGAGTCGTCGAGATAGTATGATTTGAAATCGCCCTCCCACGCCTCGTTCTTCTTGAGCGCGGTCGAAACGGCGATGTTGGTCGTCACCGTCACGAGGCCGTTCTTGTTCGTGCTTGTGAGGATGGTCATGACCGAGTTTGTCTTCAGCGATTTGCTTTCGTCCTTCCACGTGAAATCCTGGCCCGCGCCGATGCCGTGTTTGGTCCGCCCGTCCAGGTGCGTCGTGGAGAGCACCTCATCGCCGAGCCGGCGGTTGTAGGCCGTGAGCAGGAAGGCGCCCATGCGGTTGCCGTAGCCGGGCATGAACTCGAACCACGCATCGTGCGTGGTGAGCACGCGCGAATACGACGGCATCCAGAACACGGGCATCCCGCCCCATTCGGTCGTCACGCCTTTTCCCGACAGCACCTTGTTGTCCTCGTCGTTCTCATACAGCTCGGCCTCGCGCATCTTCACGGCGAACTCCGGGTTCTCCCCGTCGCAGGTGGTGACCGTCAGATTGTGCAGGATCGTCTTGTTGGTTGCGACGCGCTCCGAATCCTCCGCGCTGATGAAATACGGCGGGATGAAGGCGGTGAACTTGCCGGGCCGCCCGACCTTCGTCTTGAAATTATACGAAAGCTGCTCGCCCTTCCACACGCGGTCGCCCGCGGAATAAATGATGTTGCCCCGCGCGTAGATGTCGCCCGTGTCCTTGTTCAGCGACATGTAGTCCGAGGTGATCGTCTCCGGTCCCTGCTTCAGCACGACGTTGCCGCGGCCCGTCACCACCTTCTGGTCCGCGCTGTATTGAAAACTGTCCGCGGAAAACTCGATCGCCTCCTGCGCGTTGGTGCCCTTCGGCCGCGAGAAGAAGTGCGCCATGTTTTTCGGCCGCTCCGCCGCCTGCGCCGCCGGCTGCTGCTCCGGCGCCGCCCACGCCGGCGCCATCATGACGTCGTCCTTCGCCCGTGCCATGCCGCACACGAACGAAGCCGCCGCGCTCAAAAGAATAATCAGACGCAAACGCATTGCCATCTCCTGTCGAAAATCGAATCCCGCGCACGCTAGCAAACGCCGCCGCGCCGCGACAACTTCCAATCATTGGAAAAAAGCGGCGCCGGAATTTCCAATCATTGGAAAAAACGGTTTCGGGCGTCAGCGGATAATGCCGAACGCCGAAATTCGAACGCCGCACTGAAGAACGCGGAATTTGGGCGTTCTTCAAACTCAAGTTTCAGGGTTCAGGTTTCTAGATATCTTCCATCTTCACCTGCTCGAACTTCGGCGCGAGCAGATGATGCACCGCGAAGGCCACCAGATAGGCGAATGCGCAGATGCCGAACAAAATGTTGTAGCCCGCCGTCACGCTTCCCTTCGCCTTGAAATGATCCAGCAGCGCGCCGGTCAGCAGTGGGAAGATCATCCCGCCGAGCGAGCCGGCCATGCCGCCGATACCGATGACCGAGGCCACCGCCTTCTTCGGGAACATGTCCGAAACCGTCGTATAAAGATTCGCCGACCACGCCTGATGCGCCGAGCCGGCCAGGCTGATCAGCAGCACCGCGATCCAGAACAGCCCGTTGTCGCGCGCGGAATTCGCCAGCGCCTGCTTCATCAGCGTGGCCTTGTCCACCGTGATCACATCGCCCGCCGCCTGGATGAAACTTTCCGCCGTCCGGTAGCTCTTGCCGTTCAGTGCCTGCAACGCCGCGCCGATCTCCGCCGGCACCGGCTGAGTAATTTTCTCCTTCACGGTCTTGCCGTCCACCGTCGTGACCTTGTCCACCGTGAACGTCGCCGTCTTGAGCCGCTCGAAGAAGCCGGCGTTCACGTCGAAGCGGCCGAAGTGCGTCGCGAACATGACCGGCACCACACACACCGCGAAGACGAGCATCCCGGTTTTGCGCGCCCGCGTGACGCTCCAGCCGAGCTTGTTCAGATGCCCGGTGATCCAGCCGCCGAAGATGCTCAGCACCGTGATGATCGTGTAGATCGTCACCAGGTGCACCCAGCTCTTCTTGATGTTCAGCAGCAGCGTTTCGTTGAAGAAGTCCGGCAGCCAGATCAGGAAAAACCACCACACCGGATCGGTCAGGAATTTCGCCGTGATGAATGACCACGTCTGCGGATGGCGCAGCAGGTGCAGCCACCGGACCTTGTTCTGATTCTGCAGGTCCTCGCGGTCGCTGTTGATGAACGCCAGCTCCGCGGCGGACACGCGCGGATGCTGGTCCGGCGTCTTGTACATCGGCATCCAGAAGAACAACCACGCGAAGCCCAGCACGCCTGCGATCATGAACGGCATCGGCCAGCCATAATGAAAGGCCAGGAACGGCACCACCGCCGGCGCGATGATCGCGCCCACGTTTGTGCCCGAGTTGAAAATGCTCGTTGCGAACGCGCGCTCGCGTTTCGGGAACCACTGCGCCACGCCCTTGACCGCGGACGGGAAATTCCCCGCCTCCGCCAGCCCGAGCAGAATCCGGCAGGTCCCGAACGCGCCGACCGCCAGCGCCGTGTATTCGACCACATGCCCGCCGAACGTCATGCTGTGGCCCTGCGGCAGCACATTCACCAGCGCGTGGGCCATCGCCGCGATGCTCCAGCCGATCATTGAAACCGTGTAGCCCAGCCGCACGCCGCGGCGGTCCACAAACCAGCCGAACCAGAGCAGCCCGAGTCCGTACGCGCCCTGGAACATCGAATTCACCAGCCCGAACTGCGCCTTGTTCCAGCCGAACTGCGCGTCGAGAAATTCCTTGATCAGCGAGAGAATCTGCCGGTCGATGTAGTTGATCGTCGTGGCAAAAAACAAAAGCGCACAAATTGTCCAGCGGTACTTCCCGATCGGCGAACTCGACTCGTTGCTCATGATGATTCCTCGTTTGATCGTTGCCTTGTGGAGAAAAAACTCCGCGCCATCAAGCCAAAGCTTCACCAAACATCGCCGCCCCGTGCCGGCTCCCCGCCGGCTCCCGCCGCCGCAGTTTCCAATCATTGGAAAAAACGCGCGCGCAAACTTCCAATGATTGGACTTGTTCAATCGCGAAGTTTTCCAATGATTGGAAGCGACGGAGATTTTCATGAGGTCCGCACAAAAAATATTGTTTGCGATGGCGGCGGCCGCGGCGCTTCGGCTGACGGCGGCACCGCGGCTGGAGATTGATCCGGGGCAGTTCGATTTCGGGACGGTCCCGGATGACACGCGGCAGCATCACGTTTTCACGCTGCGAAATGGCGGCGATGCGAATCTCGTGATCGGCCAGGTGCGGCCGGAGTGCGCGGCCTGTACGCGGACGCGCCTGGAACGGAATGTGATCCCGCCGGGTGAGTCGGCGGCGCTGGAAGTGATGTTCGATCCAGACGGTTTCGAAGGCCCGGTACACAAGCTGACCGAAATTGAATCGAACGATGCCGGGCGGCCGCGGCAGTTGCTGGCGATTGCTGCGCGGGTGGCGGTGAATTTTGCGAAGTCGCCGCGCCAGATAATTTTCCCGGCGGCAGGCGCGGGCGGCGCGCCGCCGGTCGCGATGAGGATCGTGCCGCGCCAGAAACTTTCCGCGCCGCTGTCGGTGGTGGAGTCGGATTGCGACCGGTTCAGCGGCGAGGTGACGGCGGACGGCGATGCGTTCGTGCTTCGCGTGCGGATGGTCGGCCCATCGGGGCCGGCCGGGACGCAGGGGATTTTGCGGGTGCGGTCGGCGGCGGCGGGCGATCCGGTTTGCGCGGTGCGGGTTCTGGCGCTGTCTCCGCAGGCGCTCGGCGTCATTCCGCTGGCGTTGTCGTTCAATGGAGGCGGAGCGCCGCAGCAGCGGGTCGTGCTGGTGCGGCAGACGGGCGGGTGCCCGGTTTCGTTGCTTGATGCGGTTCCGCCTTCGACGAATTTTGCGTGCGAGATTTATCCGGAACCCGGCGGGGCGAATTACCGCGTTTATGTTTCAAGCCGCGGCGCGCTTTCGGCGGCGGACGCGGGCAACCTGGTGTTGCGAACGGCGGACACGAACGCGCCGGAAATCCCGGTCCGCATTTCGATTCGCGACTCGACTTCGCCATGAGGCGGGGCTACAAAACCATGCGAGGCGAGAGGCGGAGGCGAAGAAATGTTGCGCAGGCTTTTTTCAGATCAGCGCGGTCAGGCGATGACGGAGTATGTGATACTCACGCTCTTCGTGACCGTGGTGTGCCTCTTCCTGCTGGACCCGAACGACACGCTGACCTGGAGCGAGGATTTGGGTTCCAACGTCAAATTCAACATCTATACCGGGCTGCGCGCGATGTACAATTTCATCGGCCACGCGCTGTTCATGCCGGGTCCGTGAAAAGAATGACGGAAGATGAATGCGAACGGGTGAGATGGACACGAGTCGGATCATAGGATTGTGCGTGCTGGTGGTTGTGCTGGCGTGGTCGGTTTATACGGAGCTGACGGTGCAGCGGATTCCAAACTGGCTGACGATGACGGGTGTGGGCGCGGGGCTGCTGCTCGGCTATTTGCCGGGGGGAATCACCTTTCGCGCCAGCCTGATCGGCTTCGGCATGGGCTTCGGCTTCCTGCTGATTTTCTATCTGTACGGAGGAATGGGCGGCGGCGATGTGAAGCTGATGGGCGCGGTGGGCGCGCTGCTGGGTTATCCGCTGATCGTTCCGGCGATCGCCTACACCGCATTTCTGGGCCTGCTGCTCGCGGTCTTCCGTCTTCTGAGCCAGCGGGCATTCTGGCTGCGCGCGGGCCGGCTGGCGCGGCGTTGCGCGGGCGGCGGCACGGCGCAGGCGGGCGGCGGAGCACCGCCGATTCAGCGGACGGTTCCCTATGGGCTGGCGATTGCGGCCGGCACGCTTCTGGTTTTGGTCATGGCGGGCACCGCGCCATGAAAAAATCCGCGGCCATAGTTCGCGATGAGAAGGCGCAGGCGATGACGGAATTTGCGATCGTCATTCCGGTGATCCTTTTCGTCGTCTTCATGACGTTTCAACTGATCATGATCTGGCAGTCGAACATGATGACGCGCTTCGCGGCGTTCTCCGCGGCGCGCGCGGCGGCGGTGTGGGACGCGCATATCGGCACTGCGGGGGCGCAGCAGAAGGCGAAGTGTGCGGCGGCGCTGGCGCTGATGCCGGTGTCGAAGCCGGTGAATGGCGAACTCGATTTTTATGCGCAGCGCACGGGCGCGAGCGGTTCGGCGGGCATCAAGAGCTTCCTGCAAAACTCGGCGGGATTTCAGTTGAACCTGCTCAATCAATTGCCCGCGATTTATGACGGAGTGATCGGCGGCTCGCAGGGCGACGACAAGCTGGCGTGGCTGTTCGTGGCGTGGAACCGGCTCTACTACGATCCCTCCGGGCCGTTCCAGCAGGCCTACGGCAAGCAGTCGGTCTTCGCGTCGAAGCTCGGCACGTCGAAGATCGCGCACAAGGTGGCCGGCGAACTGCCGGACAAAATCCAGGAGAAGATGGCCGGGGCGAGCGAACTGACGGAGATCAATCTGGAGTTGAAATACAGTTATCCGCTCATGGTTCCCGGCTTCGCGTCGCTTTGGGATTCGCTCTCGAGTGATAAGCTCAACTCGGAATACGCGCAGATTTCGCCGTCGCTGATGTATTATTTTTACACGGAGCTGGGCAAATGCTCCGTCGGCTACGAAACGTTCTACCGCAATTTCGAAAGCGAGGGGAAGACCGGCAACCCGTACGCGGACCAGATGAAGTCGGTGGATCCGCAGCGCATCGCCGCGACGGAGGCCTCCATCATGGCGCTTCAAACCCAGCTCACGCAATTGCAGCAGGCCGAGCAGCAGTGCTTCGCGGATCATCCGGGAACGGCCGGACAGGCGGCGTGCCAGGCGCAATACGATCCGCAGATCAAGCAGGTGCAAAAGCAGCTTGATGCCCTCGCGCAACAGATGCAGGACCTCGGTCATCTTTGAGCCATGAACAACCAGCCCATCCATTCCGCCGCCGCCGCCGCAAGTTCCAATGATTGGAAGTTGGGGAGGCGGAATTTTCCAATGATTGGAGATCACGCGGCCGGCCGGCCGGGAGCGGGCGCGGGACCGGGGGTTTTGCCATGAAAAATCGCGCGGTCCGACTTCTGCTTTTCCTGGTCAGCCCGATGGAGCGGGCGCGGGGCTTGCGGCGCAACGATTCGGCGCAGGCGCTGCTGCTTTCGGGTTTCATGGCGTTCCTGCTGGTCGTGTTCATGATCTTTGCGATGAATGCGAGCGAGGAAATTTACCGGCGGCTCCAGATCCAGAACGCGTCGGACGCGGCGGCGGATGTGGCCGCGCTGTGGCAGGCGCGCGGCGTGAACATGGTCCAATCGCTGGACAACGCGCACTATGTTTTCAATGCGGCGCTGTATTTGCCGATGATCCTCATCTGCGTGCATTGCCTCAAGACCTGGGTTCCCTGCACCGAGTGCGCCGCTTCGCTCGGGCTGGATGTCGGCGCGTGCATTGACTGCGGGAACGAGTTCGACAAATGCGACAACTGCAACAAATTTGACGACGCCCAGGAGCACATGGCGCAGTCCATCTACAATTCGCAGACCCGGGCCATCGAGATGGCCATGCGCGAAATGTTCCTGGAGTCGGACCGCTATGCGGCCGCCAACGGGGCCGATCCGTATTTCGTCGCGGCCCAGACCTACACGAACTATCCGGCCTACAAGACGGTGAAGAATCTTTTCCCCATCCACAATTTTCTCAAGTCCTGCATGATTCACACGGACGACGGCACGGGCTGCTCGATGCTGTGGGAACATGGCGGCTCCAAGCACGGGGCAACCGTTCCCGGCCAGTTGGGCCTGTCTGCGCTGCACGCCGTGCCGCTGAACGCGTGGGGCGGGTCCGACCAGGCGTGGGGAAATCTTCTGGGCGATGTCACGGATACCGCGCCGATGCTCGGGTATAAAAAGGTGTTCTTCAGCTCCGGCAGCATGACGGATTTTCCGTGGGTCCTGCCCGACTGGCTCATGAAAATCATTTCCACGCCGTGGCTGGACATCGGCGGCACCCGCAGCGACGGCTGGAATGATTACCACTGGGTCAATGCGGGCGTGCCGACGCTGACGTGGGCGACGGCCATGACCAATCGTGTCGGCGGCCTCCTGCACTACACGACAACGAAAAGTTCCGGGCAAATTGCCGGCGATATGTTCTGGTTCCTCAATCCTTCGCCGAACGAGGAAGTCGCGCTGGCGCCGCTCATGGGCATTGCCAGCGGCACATCCGAGGGCCTGCTCGACGCCACTAATTTCAAGAAGATGATCAAGTCGCTGCCCAGCGCAATCTCGTCGAAGAGCACACAGAATCTCGATGGCGTGGGCCGGTGCCAGGCGAAGGGAACGATCGTTCCTGTGAAACTGGATGTGGACGCCATGTCGAGGCAGTGGTTCGGTGGAAAGTCCGCCGAGGAAATGGGCATCCTGCACTGAACATGAAATCGTTTCGTAAAAACCGGAGCGGGCAGGCGATGACCGAGGGCGTCATCGGCCTCGCACTGCTGTGCATGCTGCTCACGATGGCCGCCGTCATGGCGCACATGTACATCAACCGCATTTCCTGCATCGAGGCCGCGCGGCACGCGGCGTGGATTTGCGGCAACGGCGCCAAGAGCGAGCTGGGCAAAAACAAGGACGAGTTCTACCGGAAATTTTTCTACCAGCCCGACCTCGCCAAATGGAAACACAAGAACCAGCGGAAGGAAAAAGAGACGATCGCGGCCCCCTCGACATCCGGCGGCTCCGATGACCTGCTCAAGATTCCGAAATCGTGGGCGAAGGGCAAGCTCTACGAAGATCAGGTCACCTACGGCGTGTCGCCGATCATCGCCGAACATGCTCCCAACAAATTGCTGCCCTATCCGCTCATGTTCCTCAATGCCGAATTCCCCATCATTGATCAGGCGCGCAAAGAGCAGAAGGAAGACAAGAGTCTCACCAAGACCCTTTCCCAGGTGGAAGGCGATGCCTGCTGGCCGGACATCAAGGACAGCAAGGCCGACATGGCGCTGTTCCATCTGAACATCCTGAAAACCTATTTCCCGCTCGTCGAGGACGCGTGGAAGACCGCGCTCTGATTCGCGCATGAAATCGCGCGCCGCCAGCTACATTGTCATCATTGCTTCGCTCGCCACGCTTGCATGGATCCTCCCGAAATGGATCATCGCCGGTGCCTCGGCCCGTGCCCAGATAGTTCGTCCGTCTCATGATGACGCCCCGCCGCAGCCGACAGACCCGCGCGTCGCGCCTGCCATCCGTGCGCTGGTCACGCTGCCGTCCGTCCCTGCCATTGGCGCAAGATCCGCGCGTGCCGCCGTGATCAACGGGTTGCCGGTGGTGAATTGTGTCTTTCTCGCGCACGGCGTCTGCGCCGACATCATGGATTATTATCTGTCGCAACTCGCCGTCCGCGGCTGGACCGACATCACCGAACGCTACCTGAACATTGATTCGAAAACCTCCGAAGGCGGCGACGATCAATCCATGCAGGAGGCCCTGCATTATGATCACCTGCGCAGCACGCAGGCCGCCCTCGTCAAGGACGGCCGCACGCTCAGCATCTCGCTTGAACCGAAACCCCTCGGTCGCTGTCTCGTCAGCCTCACCGCGGCGGAAACCCCCGACCTCGCCGGATTCTGGCACAGCACGCTCGAACACAGCGCCGCCGTCGCGAACAAAAAAGGCGCCAACGTCTGGCTGGAAACTTCCGCGGCTGTCTCTGGCGGCAACGCCAAGACCCGGTTCTATTCCGGCAAGGGAACGCCCGCCGAAATGATCGCGCAGATCGCCGGCGAAATGAGCGCGGACGGCTGGCGCGTCATGCTGCCGCCGCCCGAACCGGCAGCCGCGTCGAAATCCTGCCTCTTCCTCAAGCCCGGTCGCTGGGCCGTCGCCACCGCGCGCAATGATTCGAAAAAAGGCGGTGCCACGGCCGTCCTCGCCATCCAGTGACCGGCGCGTCAAATCCAGCCGAGTAATTTGTAATAGGCCAGCGCCGAGAGTTCCCTCAGCACGCGGCCCTCAATCTGAACCGTGTTCCAGAATTGATAACGGATCATCATGCTCTGCCCCACATCGGGCACGTGCCTGTTCTTGAGTTCCTCGGTCTTGAAACGCAGGTCGGCTTCCACCACCGCATCCACCGTTGCCGAGCCTGCAACATTCGTGAAACCGGCCTTCCGAAAGCTCAGCAGGCAGCGCCGCATATGCTCCGGCGACGTCACGATGAGCACGGCCGGCTGACGCCCGCCGGCGTGCAGAAGCCCGAAACAATTCACCGCCTGCTCGCGCGTGTGGCGGCCCTTGTCCTCGAAAATAATCCTCGGCCGCGCGACCCCGCGCATCACCAGTTCCTCCCGCATTTTCGCCGCCGTACTGTTCGTGCTCGCCACATTGCCCGGCGTCGCGATGACGACGCGCGCGCCGGGAAACTTGCGCGCCGCCTCCGCCGCCGCAAACGTGCGCATCAGCCCCGACTCGCTCGGAATTCCGCCGCCGCCCATCACCACGATGAACTCCGGCCCGCACTTCAACTGCGACCCATCGTCGCCAAGCCCGCGGTAGATCCTCCACGGCACAGGCGTCAGCGCCAGCACCACCAGCGCCAGAGAAACCCAGCCAAAGACCCTCAGGACCGCCCTGAACGGCCAAAGCAGCCAGCGCCCGAAACGCGGCGATGATTTTGGATTCTTGTCAGCCATACGAATAAACGTCCGGCAGCCTTTTAGGCGATTGAAAGCGCCGCACCAACAAAATTTCATGGTGCAATTTGCGCGCCGATTCGCAATGTTCCGCAGCTTCCAATCGTTGGAAATTTGCCGGGGCGCGACTTCCAATCATTGGAAAAAACAAAATGAACACGAACGACATCATCACGCAGAAGGCCGCGGCGATTGCCGAGGTCAACGCGGCGGGCGATCTGGCGGCGCTGGAAGCCGCGCGCGTAAAATTTATCGGGCGAAACGGGCTGCTTCCGCAATTCATGGCCGCGATCAAGGACGTGCCGGGGCCGGAGAAAAAAGAATTCGGCCAGGCGGCGAACGGCTTTCGCAACGAGGTTCAGGCCGCGGTGGACGCGCGCAAAGAAATTCTCGCCGCACAGGCCGAGGCCGCAAAATCGGCTGCATTCGATTACACGCTTCCCGGTTCGTGGCCGCAACTCGGCTCGAAACATCCGATCACGCAGATCATCGAGCGCGCCACCGCGATTTTTCGCACGCTCGGGTTCACTGTCGCCGACGGGCCGGACATCGAATCGCCGTTCAATAATTTCGACGCGCTCAACGTTCCCGCCGATCATCCGTCGCGCGCGGACAAAGACACATTTTATCTCGACGAAAAGGCACCGCACGAATCGCTGCTGCGCACGCACACGTCGCCGGTGCAGATTCGCGTGATGCAATCGCGCACGCCGCCGCTGCGGATCATCGCGCCGGGCCGCTGCTATCGCCGTGATACGACCGATGCGACGCACAGCGCGAATTTCCACCAGATCGAAGGCCTCTACGTGGATCGCAGAGTTTCGATGGCCGATTTGAAAGGCGACATCAGCTATTTCGCGAAGCAGCTCATGGGGCCGGACGTGAAGGTTCGTTTCCGTACGCACTTTTTCCCGTTCACCGAACCGAGCGTCGAATACGATTTCTCCTGCCACGTCTGCGGCGGCAAGGGATGCCGCGTCTGCAAACACAGCGGCTGGATCGAAATCTCCGGTGCCGGTCTCGTGAACCCGAAAGTCTTCGGACTCGTCGGCATCGATCCCGAACAGTGGCAGGGCTACGCGTTCGGCATGGGCGTCGAGCGCATCGCGATGATCCTCTACGGCATTCCCGACATCCGGTTCCTTTACGACAACGACGTGCGCTTCCTCGCGCAATTTTAGGATTGGTGGCTGACCATGCGTGTTCCGATCAGTTGGCTCAAACAGTACGTGGACGTTGACATCTCTGCGAAGGAACTCGCGGACAAGCTCACGTTTTCCGGCACCGAAATCGAAGGCATCGAGCAAATCGGCTCGACCTACGAAAACTTCGTCGTCGGCGAAGTCCGCGAAGTCGCGAAGCACCCGAACGCCGACAAGCTGACCGTCTGCAAAGTGTTCGATGGCGTCGGCGAAGTGCAGGTCGTCTGCGGCGCGCCGAACGTGAAAGCGAGCGGGAAATATCCGTTCGCCAAGATCGGCGCGACGATTCCGAACGGCGGATTCGCGATCAAGAAAGCCAAGCTCCGCGGCGTCGAGTCGAACGGAATGCTCTGCGCCGCTGACGAACTCGGCCAGCCCGGCGGACACGACGGACTTTTCGTCCTCGATTCGAAATGGGCCGCAGGCACGCCGCTGTCGAAAGTGTTCGGCCCGCCCGAAACCGTCCTCGAATTGGAAATCACGCCGAACCGTCCCGACTGTCTTTCGATGATCGGCATCGCCCGCGAAGTCGCGGCGGTGACCGGTAAGAAACTGAAATGGCCGGTCGCCGAAATTGCGAAACAGAAAATCGGACTGAGCGCCAGCGTCACGGTGGAAGATTCCGTCGGTTGTCCGCGCTACTCCGCGCGCCTGCTGCAAAACGTCAAGATCGGCCCATCGCCCGACTGGATGCAGCGACGCCTCGAAAACGCGGGAATCCGCGCGATAAACAACGTCGTGGACATCACAAATTATGTGATGCTCGAATGCGGCCATCCGCTTCACGCCTTCGATTTTTCGCTGCTCAAGGGCGGCCAGATCATCGTCCGCCGTGCGATATCTGGCGAAAAAATGTCCACGCTCGACGGCATCGAACGCGAACTGAATCCCACGATGCTCGTCATCGCGGACGCCGAGCGATCCGTCGCGGTTGCTGGCGTGATGGGCGGCGCAGGCAGCGAAATCAACGACAGCACTTCAACCGTTCTTCTCGAGGCCGCATCATTCCGCGCGAACGACATTCGTTTGGCCGCGCGGGCGCTCGGCCTCTCGACCGAATCGTCCTATCGCTTCGAACGCGGCGTTGATCCCGCGACCGTCGAGTGGGCGAGTCGCCGCGCCGCGCAATTGATGTGCGAATTCGCCGGCGCAACCTGCGACGAAACGCTGATTGACGTTTACGCGCAGCCCGTCGCCTCGCGACAGCTCAAGTTCCGCTTCGACTACATCCGCGAGCGCGTCGGCGTCGCCGCGAGTGACGTGGAAATTTCCGCGGTTCTCCAATCATTGGAACTTCCGGTCTCGCAAATTTCCAATGATTGGAATGAAGTCACCGTTCCGACATTCCGCGGCGATTTGCAAAACGAGGTTGATCTCGTCGAGGAATTCGCGCGCGTCTGGGGCCTCGAAAAAGTTCCCGCGCCGCAGCCGCGCGCGCTGGTGGATGCCGGCGATGATCGCCGTTCGCGGGCTGTTTCGGATTTGCGCGGCCAGCTCGTCGGGTTGGGCCTTCGCGAAACCTACAACTACAGCCTCGTCTCTGAGCCGCTGCTGAATTTGTTCGGCATGGATGCTGCGTCGCGCATCGTGCTGCCGAATCCGATCAGCGCGGATCAGTCGATCCTTCGTCCGTCGCTTGTTCCGCAGATGGTGGAGATGCTCGGCAAGAACCGCGCGCACCAAATCGAAATGGCGAGCCTCTTCGAAATCGGCCGCGTGTTCTCAAAATTCGGCGAGGAAGATCGTCTCTGTTCCGGGCTGATGGGACCGATCGGTCGCGCGGCGCTTGATCGTCGCCGCACAGTCGAAGCGGGCGAAATGTTTGCGTGGGCGAAGGGACTTTTCGAAAGCATCGTTTGCGCGTGCCGGATTGGCGGAATTTCTCTTTCGCAGTCGTCGCTGCCGCAATTCGAATCTGGACTCGGCGTAGAAATTCGCGCGGGCGACAAAGTCATTGGCAGCTTCGGCGTGATCCGTTCCGCGATCCGGAAGGAATGGCGGCTGGCCGATCCGGTGGCGGTGCTCGAAATTTCCATCGCGCCGCTCGTCGCGGAGGCAGGAAAGATTTCGGCGTTCAAGGACATTCCCGCGTTTCCGTCCATCCAGCGCGACGTCGCGATGATCGTGGACGAAAAAATCCGCCACGAAGAAATCGTCGCGGTGATGAAGAAAGCCGCGCCCGCTGAACTGGAGAAAATCGAACTGTTCGACATATTCGCCGGCGAAGCGATCGGCAAGGACCGCAAGAGCGTCGCCTATTCGCTGATTTATCGCTCATCCACGAAGACGCTGACCGACGAGGAAGCGAACAGGTTCCACGACAAAGTGAAGGCCGCGCTGCGCGCCGAAATCCGCGCCGAAATTCGCGAAAGCTAGTCGCGGCGGGCATCGCCGCCGCGATGCCGCAAACTTCCAATGATTGGAAAAGACCGGCTCCGATTTTTTCCAATCATTGGAAGTTTGCGATGGCTTCGCCAACGAGCTTGATGGCGGCTTCGTGGTGCGGGCGGCAGATTTCGAGCGTGGGCATCCACGGCGTTTGCAGGAAGCCGAGCAGACGCGCGGGATCGATGACGCGGCGGCAATGCTCGACGGTCAGCTTGAAACTTTCGGGAGCGCTCCAGTTTGACGCGGTGGGAATCTGGTCGTAGCCGGCCGTTTCAAAATCGCGATAGGCTTTCACCATTTTGTCCTTTTCATCGAATTTCGTGCCGTAATACCAGTTGCTCATCACAATGTTTTTCGCGGCGCGGCCGGCGAATTCAGGATGGTTCCAGACGTAGTCGGCCCAGATCCACGGGCGGACGCCGTGGCGCGAAACCTCGCCGGTGAAGAATTCAAAATCGTGCCACCAGAGTTCGTACTGGCGGACGATGGCGATGGAATATTTGGCCTGGTGCGCGGCGGTTTCTTCGTCGTAGCCGAGATGAAAGAAACGCGGATCGTCGAAAAGTCGAACGACTTCGGCGATGAGGTCCTTGCAGACTTCGTAGTATTTCGGCGTCGAAACCATGCGGGAATATTCGCCGAGCCATGCATCGTGGGCGGAGGAGAAATTCAATTTTGGAATCGGCTCGATTCCGAGTGAACGGATGCGGGCGAGTTCTTCGCGCAACTGCGCGGGCGTCCACGAGCCTTGTACGGCAAGTTCTGGATGGCTGTCGTAGCGGACGGCTTCGCCGAGATCGATGACAACGAGATTCATTTTCGCGGCGGCCATCTGCACGAACAAATCGTTCCAGAGTTTGCGGTCGAAGCGAAGTCTGTCGGAGGCGGTGACCCAGTCTTTCGTCTCCGGCATCGGGCCGCCCCAGCTATCTACGGGGCGGTCGGCCCACATGTTGAAACCGAGATGGAGGAGATTCCCCCAGACGAGTTTTCTTGGTGCGGTGGATTCGGCGAATGCGCGCGAGCCGGCCATCGCGGCGGCGGCACAAATTCCTCGTGTGATCAGTTCCCGTCGGGAGAGGTCGCGATTCGCTTTCATGCGTGCAGACTAGCGCCTCAGTTGGCCGGTGAAAAGCGGACAGATTCTCGCCGGATTTTTTCATATTTTTGCGCGTCGCGAATTGACGCGGGGCGGCACTGTGGCTATTGTGTCTCCAGCGAGAAGGGAACAAGATGATTTGGTTCTTTGTGGTCTTTGGTTTCTTGATTTTGATTGTTCCGCTGTTCGTCTTTTCGCTTGAAAGTTTTGGCGGCAACAAGCGCAAATGAGGCAGAGGAATGCCGCGTGTTCTTTGAGTGAGTTGATTTGATTTCGGGGTCGAAAAAATGCCCTGCCTTGTTCGTAGTAACGGCCAAGCGTCTCTGACCCAATAAAGTATTATTCGGGTGTTCGATTGGCGCGCCGACCAAATGCCCTTCACGGGGACTTGGAAATCGCGTCGTAGAGTACCCACCTCATTTCGAGGTGTCAGAGCGAGTGCCTTGAAACGACTTGTGGTGGGGCATTTTTCCGGCCCCGAACTTTTTCCCGGATCAACGCCGAAAGTTGCTCGCAATTTTTTCTTTGCGTCTTTGCGCCTTTGCGTAAGTCTTGGTTCATGGATTTGTTCGAAAACGAAGATCGCGAGCAGGGCGACCGGCAAGAGGCATCGCCCGGTTTGCGCCATATTCCGCTCGCGGCGCGAATGCGTCCGCGGATGCTCGAAGACATCGCCGGACAACAGCACATTCTCGGCGCCGGAAAACTTCTTCGCCGCGCGATTGAAGCGGACCGGCTGGGCAGCGTCATTCTTTACGGCCCGCCGGGCTGCGGAAAAACTTCGCTGGCCGAAGTGATCGCGCGCGTCACGAAGAGGCGGTTCGAACGTACAAGCGGCGTGCTGGCGAACGTCGCGATGCTGCGTGAAATTCTCGAAGCGGCGCAGCAGCGGAAAAAAATCAACGGCACCGAAACGATTCTTTTCATCGACGAAATTCATCGTTTCAACAAGGCGCAGCAGGATGTTTTGCTGCCGTACGTCGAGGAAGGCGCGATCACGCTGATCGGCGCGACGACGCATAATCCGTTTTTTTTCATCAATAGTCCGCTCACTTCGCGCTCGCAGATTTTTCAACTCGAATCGATTTCTGAGGCTGACATCGTCGGCCTTCTTTGCCGCGCGATTTCGCATCCGGATGGACTGGCGAATTTGAAGATCGAAGCTGACGATGACGCGATCGTGCATCTGGCGAAAGTTTGCGAGGGCGATGCGCGGCGCGCGCTGGGCGCGCTGGAAATCGCGGCGCTGACGACGCAGCCGGATGAAAACGGCGTGATCAAAATCACGCGCGCGGTCACCGAGGAATCAATTCAGAAAAAAGCAGTCGTGTACGATCACGACGAGGACGGCCACCACGACACGATCTCGGCGTTCATCAAAAGCGTTCGCGGCAGCGATCCGAATGCGGCGCTGTACTGGCTGGCGAAGATGCTCTACGCGGGCGAAGATCCGCGTTTCGTCGCGCGGCGATTGATCATTCTGGCGAGCGAGGACATCGGCAATGCGGACCCAACGGCGCTTGGGCTTTGCGTTGCGGCGATGGAGGCGGTGGATTTTATCGGGATGCCGGAGGCGCGGATCACGCTTGCGCAGGCGACGACGTATCTGGCGTGCGCGCCGAAAAGCAACGCGGCTTACATGGGACTTGAAGAAGCGACGAACGACATCAAGGAAGGCCGCGTGCTGCCTGTTCCGCGTCCGCTGCGCAGCACCGGTTCGAAGCGTGCGGCGAAGGCATTCGGTCACGAGGGCTACAAATACGCGCACGATTTTGAAAGCCACGTCGTCGATCAGGAATATGTGCCGACATCGAAAATTTATTACAAGCCGACGGAAAACGGCTATGAATCGCGCATCCGCCAGCGGTTGGAGCAATGGGCGGAAATCCGGCGGAAACAACGGGCGGAAAAATCCGCGGCTGACGGAGGCCACAAAACGTAAGTTCCAATGATTGGAAATTGCGCATCCGCTTTTTTCCAATGATTGGAAGTGGTAAATTTGCGGGACGAGGCCAAAGCATGAGCGAAATGAACACGAGCAGCCCGAATCCGAAAATCATGGCGCGCGAAATCATCCGGCGCGTGAGCGCAAAACTTGACCCGCGGTGGATCGAATCGGCGAGCGCGCAGATTGCGGAGCGCGTGATGGCGCTGCCGGCGGTACAAAGCGCGGGCATGATCGGCTGCTACCTGGCGATGCCGCACGAGGTGCAGACGTCGGGCCTCATCAATCGGCTGCTGGCGGCAGGCAAGCGGCTCTGCGTGCCGGCGTGGAACCAGGGAACGGCGGGGTACTCGATGTGTGAATTTGCGGCGAACGAACCGATGCATCCGGGGCACCACGGCGTTTATCAGCCGCTTCATCCGCGGTGGTTGATGATGAATGTTGATGCGATGATCGTGCCGGTCGTGGCGTTCGACCGGTATTTGCAACGGCTCGGCCACGGCGGCGGAAACTTCGACCGGCTGCTGTCGAGCCACGTCGGTCCGAAGATCGGCCTGGCTTTCGAGGCGCAACGGCTGGCGGTCGTGCCGGTCGAGCCGCACGATGTTCCGCTGAATTTTGTCGTGACGGAACAGCGCGTTTATGACGGCACGAACGAGTGGGCGGAGTTGATTGACGCGCCAAAAGCGATGACGCAAAACGCCGGAGTACCCGCTTGAACACGATGGCTCCCATCGAAGTTCCCTGGCTGCTGCCCGCGCTTTATTGGGTCGTCGGCATCGCGTTCGGCTATGCCATCCACGTCATCGCGACGCGCATGACGAAAACGAATGCCGAACACATCGCCGGCGAAATCATCGAAAACGCGAAGAAGAAGGGCGATGTCATCGTCCGCGAAGCCGAGGTCAAGGGGCGCGAAGAAATCCAGCGCGTGCGCGAGCAGGTGGAAAACGAAAATCATCTGCGCCGGCAGGAGATCGCACAGTCGGAGGAGCGCATCGCGCAACGCGAGGCGCTCGCGGACCAGCGCAATACGTCGTTGAATCAAAAAGAACTTCAGTTGGATTTGAAACGCTCGTCGCTGGATGATGAAGAGAAGAGGCTGAATGAGCGGCGGCAGGAAATCGAACATCAGTCGCAGGCCGGTCTGAAGAAACTTCAGGAAGTCGCGGGACTGTCGGCCGAAGACGCGAAGGTTGTTCTCCTCCGGAAAGTCGACGAGGAACTGGCGTCCGAAAAGGCGGCGCTGATCCGCCGGAACCACGACGAGGCCGTCGCGAACGCGGCAGAGCAGGCGCGCAGAATCATCACGATTGCGGTTGAGCGCTATGCCACGGAGCAGATCGCCGATGCGAGCACGACGACCGTTGTGCTGCCGAGCGAGGAAATGAAAGGCCGCATCATCGGCCGCGAAGGTCGCAACATCCGTTCGCTGGAAGCGGCGCTTGGCGTGAACGTCATCATTGATGACACGCCCAATGTTGTTGTGCTTTCGAGTTTCGATCCGATCCGCCGCGAAGTCGCGAAGCGAACGCTTGAGCAACTTGTCGTGGACGGCCGGATTCATCCTTCGCGGATCGAGGAGATGACCCAGAAAGTCCATGCCGAGATGGATGCTGAGACCCAGAAAGCCGGCGAAGAGGCCGCAGAAAAACTCGGACTTCGCGGCATCGCGCCGGAAATTTTGAATCTCGTCGGTCGGCTCCGCTTCCGCCACAGCTACGGACAGAATGTCCTCGCTCATTCGATCGAAATGGGCCGGATCATGGGCCTGATGGCCGCGGAAATCGGCCTCGATCAATCCATCGCAAGACGCTGCGGACTTCTGCATGACATCGGCAAAGTGCTCACGCAGGAAACCGAGGGCAGTCACGCGATGGCCGGCGCGGACTTCCTGCGAAAGCACGGTGAAACGGCGGTCGTCTGCAACGCGGTCGCCGCCCACCACAATGAAGTTCCCGGCGAAAGCTGGTATGCCGAATTGTCGCGCGCGGGCGATGCGATCACTTCTGCGCGGCCTGGCGCGCGCGCCGAAACGACGGAAATTTATTTGAAGCGTCTCGAAAAGCTCGAAGAAATCGCGCGATCATTTCCCGGCGTCGTCAAGTGCTTCGCGCTCGAAGCGGGGCGCGAAATCCGCATTCTCGTCGAGCCCTCGAAAATTGACGACAACCAGGCGACCGTGCTGGCGCGCGATGTCTGCCGGCTGATCGAACACAACCTCGAATATCCCGGCCAGATCAAAGTCGTCGTGATCCGCGAATCGCGATGCACGGAATACGCCCGATGAAAATTTTGCACGTTGGAGACATCGTTGGCTCGCCGGGACGGCTGATATTTTCCCGCGTGGCCGGGCGTCTGCGCCGCGAAGGGGAAGTTGATTTCATCATCGCCAACGCCGAGAACGCCGCGGCAGGCAGAGGAATCACTCCGGCCCTCGCCGACGAAATTCTTGCCGCGGGCGCCAATGTCATCACGCTGGGCGATCACGCGTGGGACCAGAAGGAACTCGCGCCGTGGATTGATCGCGAACCGCGCGTCCTGCGCCCGGCGAACTTCGCGCCCGGCTGCCCCGGCCGCGGCTGGTATTCCGTGGACACGCCCGAAGGCCGCATCACGGTTCTTCAGGTTGTCGGCCGCGTTTTCATGCCGCCCGCCGACTGTCCCTTCCGCGCCGCCGATGAAATTTTGAAGCGCGGCGACACCGGAAAAATAGTCATCGCCGAAATCCACGGCGAAGCCACGTCCGAAAAAATCGCGTTCGGCCGTTACGTCGAAGGCCGTGTCAGCCACGTCGCCGGCACGCACACGCACGTGCAGACCGCCGATGATTGCGTGCTGCCGAAAGGCACCGCCTACATCACCGACCTCGGCATGACGGGCCCGAAAGATTCCGTCCTCGGCCGCGAGATCGCACCGGTCATAAAGAAATTTCTCACGGGCATGCCGCACAAACTGGATGTCGCCACGGGCGATCTCTGCCTCGAAGGCGTGATCGTAACCGTTGACCCGGCCACGGGCCGCGCGACGAAAATCAAACGCATCCGCGAATCCGCCTGACGCAGCCCGCGAAGTCGGCCCTCAAAATTTCCAATCATTGGAAAAACGCGGTTCGTAATTTTCCAAACATTGGCAAAGTTCGTGGCCGGAAAATTCCAATCATTGGAAGTTTTGATGAGCGGCTTCAGGTCGCGCCGGGGCCGGAGTTTTTGTCGGGCAGGTCGTGAAATTGTTTTTTCTGGCGCAGGTGAAGTTCCCATAGCTTCGCGTATTTCAGGAATGCGCCGTAGGCCTGCGTGGTCGCGATGACGAAGCCGTGGGTGCCGTCGAGAAATCCGCCGCGCAAAAAGTAGCAGCGCAGGAAACGAAACATCGGGCGGAACAAAAAGTCGAACCAGCGGAACGGCGCCTCGGCGACAAATTTTTGCTGCGCGGTGATGGTCGAAAACCGGTTGGCCGTCTCGGTCTGGTCGCGGATGTCGTCATAGGTGTAGTGCCAGACGGGATTGCGCAGGCGTTTGACGGGGCCGTTGACGACGACGCGGTCGTGCGGCTCGATGCCCTCGGTGCGGCCGTGGCTCTTGTGGAAGAGGCGCAGCTTCACGTCGGGATACCATTCGCCGTGGAGAATCCAGCGGCCGAGAAAATAGACGATGCGCGGAAATTCGTAGCCGACGTATCCGTCGGGCCCGCGTTTGAATTCGGCGATGATTTCGTCGCGAAGGCCGGATGAGACCTCCTCGTCGGAATCCAGATAGAGAATCCAGTCGTGGCTCGCGTGGCTGCGCACGAGATTGCGCTGGCCGACGTAGCCGAGCCAGTCGTACTGGAAAAATTTGGCCGTGAACTCGCGGCAGATTTCCGGCGTGCGGTCGGTGCTGAAGCTGTCCACGACGACGACCTCGTCGCACCAGGTGAGGCTTTCGAGGCAGCGGCGGATCTTGCGATCCTCGTTATAAACGATCACGCAGGCGGAAATCTTCGGGCGCATGTCGGGCGGTTTCACGGGGCCGGCTTTGCCGCGGCATCGTTCGCCGCGCCTGTCTCGGGTGAAAGTTTCAAAAGGCTGCGCGGCGCCGCCCACTCATCCTGCAAAATGTCGCGATAGAAAATGCGGACGACGAAGCCGTAGTACCGCTCGTCGTGGCCCTCCGCCTTGTTCTTCGCAAGCTGGCCCTTCGGCAACACGTAGGTCGCGCTGACCGAGCAGCGGCGGTCCGATCCCCACGGCTGCGTGGGCCGCAAATCGCGGATCGGCCCGACCGATCGCGATGCGTGCAAAACGCCGGCGGCGAGATCCTCGTCAAAGAAAGAAATTTCGAGGCGCACGTCCGCGTTGCGAATATCAACGTGCGGATTCATCTGGCTCAGCGTCACGTTCAGCGTGCGCATGTCGTCGAAGTCGTCGCCGGACTGGAAACGTGATTGCTCCACGGCCAGGACGCGGATCACGCGGTCGGTCGCGGTGGATTGCGCAACGTTTGCGGATTGTTCAACGGGAAGATTCGTTATCGCCACGGGCGGCGGCCGTGCCGGCAGATTGCTCGGTGGCGCTGTATCAACCACCGTTGCGATTTCTTTTGCCGGCGCGGACGTCGCGATTGTCGGCGGCGTCGTCGTGATCACGATGATCGGTGCCGGTGATGTGAATACCGGAGGCGGAATTGACGTCACCACGATCATGGGTGGAGGCGCAGCCGTCACCACGACAACCTGCGGCATTGCCGTCACGACCATCGGCGGGCGGCTCAGATCTTTTATCCGCTCATGCATCGCCGTCAGGTCTTCGCGCATCCTGCGGATTTCGGCCGTCATCTGCGTTGCCTGGCTCGCGTTGCCCAGCGCATCGAATGCCACGGCCGGCGCCACACTCGCCGGCTTCGAAATTTCGACCGGCGGCGCGTTGGTTTCGATTTTCGCGATCACGATATTTGATGCTGCCGGCGGCGGAACAGGCGCATTGGTTTGCGCGGCGGCGGTCTCGACTGCGGGCGGTATGTTCGGAACATTTGTCTGCGCCAGCGCTGTCACCGGCGGCTCAGGCTCGGCCTTCGGCGGCTTCACATTCGGATGCGTCTGCGGCCAGCGCATCCAGGTGATGACCGCCAGCACCATCACAATCGCCGCAATCGCGACAACTTTGCCCTTCGATTTGTCTTCGTGTGCCAGCCCCAGCCCCGAGACATCGGCCGCAACGATCGCCTGCACGAGAAATCGTGTGCGGCCGATTTCGACCATGTCGCCGTGCTTCAGCCGTGCGTGCCTCAGTTCGCGGCCGTTCACGATGATTCGGTGCATCGTGCCCAGATCGTTGATGTACAGCCCGTCATCCGGCTTGTGTTCGAGCACCGCGTGCTTTGGCGCGACCTCGTCATCGGGCAGCACGATCTGCGAATCCGGTGCGCGCCCGATGGTCATCGGTTCGCGGTCAACGGTGATCCGCTGGTTCTTCAGCGGCCCGGTCAAAACTATGAGGCGGTACAACATCGCAGATAAGATTTATTCCCGTCCGGCAGTTTTAGCCAGTCGTGCTCCGCGAACAAGCGCGATTTGAACCGCCGGCAGGCATGCTTCCAATGATTGGAAATTTTCAAGGGCGCAGTTTCCAATCATTGGAAGTTTTCGGGAGCGCGGGCGCTCGCGCCGATGATCCCGAAGTGGCGAAATTTCAGGCGAGCGGCCAGGTGGGATCAACGTCGAGCTCCGATGCGTCGTGGCGTCTGAAATCCAGATTGGCCGATGCGACAGCGGCAATCATCGCGGCGTTGTCGGTACAGAAATCCGGCGCGGCGAGCAGCAGCGGCAGCTTTCGTTTTGCGGCGAGGCGCTCGAGTTTTTCGCGCAGGCGCTTGTTTCGTGCGACGCCGCCGGCGCAGCCGACGCCGTTGACTACGTGGTTGTCCAGCGCGCGGTCAATTCGCGAAACGAGCGTGTCCACCACGGCCTCCTGATAGCTGGCGGCGAGGTCGGGCAGCCGCGGATCGCCGGGCTGCAGCGGTTGCGATTTCAGGTGGTAAAGCAGCGAGGTTTTGAGGCCGCTGAAGCTGAAGGCATATCGCGTTTCCGGATCGTCGCCGCGCCCGCGGAGACCGCGCGGAAATTTTACGGCATCCGGATTTCCGTCCCGGGCCACCCGCTCAATTTCGGGTCCGCCGGGATAGCCGAGGCCGAGAAGTTTCGCGCCTTTGTCGAGCGCCTCGCCCGCAGCATCGTCGAACGTCTGGCCGAGAATTTCGTAGTTTCCGATGGCGCGAATCAGGACCAGCGAGGTGTGTCCGCCGGAGGCGAGCAGAACGAGGAGAGGGCAGAATTCTGAAACCTGAATCGGAGACCGTTCGCCGAGAAAAACCGAGCAGGCGTGACCTTCGAGATGGTTGATGCCGAGGAGCGGTTTGTTGAGCCGCAATGAAAGCGCCTTGGCCGCGGTGAAGCCGACGAGCAGCGATGTGGAGAGGCCGGGGCCGCGCGTGGCGGCGATCGCGTCGAGGTCGTTCCACGAGACGCGGGCTTCGGTCATCGACTCTTCAATGATGCGCGGCAGCACTTCGACGTGGGCGCGCGAGGCGATCTCGGGGACGACGCCGCCGTAGGCCTGATGCCGCGCGATCTGGCTATAGATCACGTTCGACAAAATCTCTCGGCCATCGCGCACGACAGCGGCGGCAGTTTCGTCGCAGGAAGTTTCGATACCCAGAACGAGCATGTCAGCCGTTGTTGTGGCCGCTGTTCTGCGCGGTGAAGGTCATGATTCCGCGCAGGACATCCACGGCGCGCTCAAGCTGGATGTCGCGCAGCGTCGTGCTGCCGGCGGGGATGGCGTCGGCCTTTTCCTCATCGCTCATGTCCTCGATGGTCGCGGCGTTGCCCGGTTCGAGCCGCTGCTGCGCGATCTTCCGCCAGACTTCGGGCGACATCGGCACGACGATGTCCGGCTCGATGCCCTTCTCGTGAATGAGCCGGTTGTTGGGCGTGTAATATTTCGCCGTGGTGATGCGGATCGCGGTGTTGCCGTCCATCGGCATGACGGTCTGGACGGAGCCTTTGCCGAATGATTTTTCGCCGAGCAGGATTGCGCGTTTGTGATCCTGCAACGCGCCGGCGACAATTTCAGATGCGCTGGCGCTGCCACCGTTGATCAGAACGGCCATCGGGAAATTTGTGAGATGAACGGAGCCGCGCGCCTTCAGAATGTTCACGTCATCCGCGCTGCGACCGTGCGTCGAAACGATGACGGACTGTCGCGGGAGGAATTTTTCGCCGACTTCGCGCGCGGAAGTGAGCAGGCCGCCGGGGTTGTTGCGCAGGTCGAGGATGAGCGCCTTGAGGTGGTTGGTCGTGAGCGAATCGAGCGCGGTCTGGAGCGCGTCGGCGGTCGGCTCGCTGAACTGCGTGAGCCGGACATAACCGATCCCGTCCTCGATGATGTGCGCGTCCTTGACGGTCGGAACTTTGATCTCCTCGCGCACCAGCGCGAACGTTTTATATTCCTGCCGCGCGGGCCGGAACACCTTCAGCTTCACCTTCGTCCCCGGCGCGCCGCGCAGTTTCTTCACGGCCTCGTTCTGGTCCACGATGTCAATGATCCTGTCGTCAATTTCCGCGATGCGGTCGCCGGGAAGCAGCCCCGCGCGGAACGCCGGCGTGTCTTCCATCGGCGCGATGATCGTCAGGTAGCCGTCGCGCATTCCGACGACGATGCCGAGGCCGCCGAACTGCCCGGATGTGTCATCCTTCAATTCGGTGTAGCCGGTCTCATCGAGGAACTGGCTGTGCGGATCGAGCGACGAAAGCATTCCGCGCAGCGCGCTGAAGACGAGGTTCGAATAGGAAACCTTGCCCACGTCCACGTAATGGGCGCGCACCTGCTCCATCACCTTGGTGAACAGCGCGATTTTCGCGTAGGCATCATCGCGCTCGGTCGAGGCGGTCTCCTGCGAATATAGTTTGAAACCGAACAGCAGGTTCGTGGCCAGAAGCATCGCAACGATCATCCAGCCCAGCCCGCGGCCCAACATCTTTATCGACATAATCCGTACTCCATGCCCGGAGGCAACTGCTCGAAACGTACCCGCCGCGCAGTGCCGTGGCAACTGTTCGCGCGCCCGCCGCCCGCGCAGTCCCGCCCGCCGCCCGGTAACGGGCCGCCCCGCGGCGGCCACGCAAAAGTTCCAATGATTGGAAATTTGCGGGCCGGATTTTTCCAATCATTGGAAACTCCGCGATGGCGCCGTATCCGCGACGATTAACGCGCGGTGGCGCGGCGGGCGGTCAGTGGCCGATGAGTTTCTCGGCGACGCGCCAGGTTCCGGTGTAGAAAAACTGGCCGAGGCCGACGGTGAAAAGGATGCCGCCGTAGATCGCGTGCTCGATGCTGACGGCCCAGAGCGAGCGCGTGTGGCGATAAGTCGCCGCGAATTTCCAGCCGCCGACGAGCGTGAGGGCGACGGCCACCCAGTTGTGGAAAATCCAGTGATGCAGGCCGAAAATCGCGGCGCAGATGAAGTTCGCCAGCGCGGCCGAGGAGAAAAGTCTTTCGAAGCGGTGGAAGAAATAGACGCGGTAGATCATTTCCTGCGGCACGACGGAAAGCACCGGATACAAAACCAAAATCGCGATCCAAAGGCCGGGATGTTTTTGCGGCAGCAGGAAAAAAGTCTCGCGATGGAAGAGCCAGACGCAGGCGGCGAGCACCGCGAAGGCCAGCGCCGCGGCGGGCAGCAGCCGCGCGACGGCGGGCACCGTTCCCGAAAAGCGGAGCACTTTGCGGTAAAAAGTTGGATCGCGCCGCAGGCGGATGAAACAGAAGACGGACATCACCACGAGTACGGGAATCAGGAAGACGTGCATTCTCGGGATGAAAATGCAGGTCGCGGGGATCGCAAAATACAGGATCAGGAATTCCGTCCAGCGTTTCATGGCGGCCGGACTATAGCAGCCGCCTGCAATTTGTGTAGCGGCAGCGCAAGGCCGCGGCTACAAAGCGAAAAACATGGGCGCGAAAACCGGCATACTCGGCGGCTCGTTCAATCCGCCGCATCTCGGCCATCTGATGATGGCCGCCGATGCGTTGGAATTGCGCCGGCTGGACCGCGTGCTCTTCGTCCCCGCGGCGACGCCGCCGCACAAGTCGCGGCACGACGGGATGGCTGCGGCGGAGCACCGGCTAGCGATGACGAGGCTGGCGATTGCGGACGAGCCGCGCTTCGAAATCTGCGACGATGAAATCCGGCGCGGCGGAATTTCCTACACGGTGGAAACGCTGCGGCGACTGAGGGCCGCGCGGCCGGGCGACGAATTTTTTCTGATCATCGGCGGCGACACGCTGCGCGAGCTACCGACGTGGCGGGAAATTGACGCGATTCTGGGCATGTGCGGCGTGATCACGATTGCGCGGCCGGGGTTCAACAAGGTGATGATGCAACCGGCGCTGCCGCCGCCGTGGCCGGAGAAATTGCTGGCGGGCGTCGTGACGGGGCATCCGATGGACATTTCATCCACGGACATCCGCGCGCGGATTTCGCGTGGTCAAACGATTCGAAACCTTGTGCCTGAGGCGGTGGCGGGCTACATTGCGGCTCAGAAATTATACCAAGCATGAGCGACAAGAAAATTTCATCTCTCGATCTGGCCCTCTCGGCGCGCGACGCGCTGCTGGAAAAAAAGGGCGTGGACGTCACGATTCTGGATGTGCGCGGCCTTTCGGATGTCACCGATTTCTACGTCATCGCCACCGGCAACAACAATCCGCATTTGAAGGCGATGATGAACGAATGCGAGGATGTGCTGGGCGACCATCGCGGGCGTTCGTATCGCCACGCGGGCAAGCCGGAGAGCGGCTGGCTGGTGGCCGACTATTGGGATGTGGTGGTCCACGTTTTTTCCGAGGCCGCGCGGCGTTACTACGCCTTCGAAACCCTTTGGCGCGACGCCAGGCGGATCGAGTGATTTGCGATTTCAGATTCGAATCTTGAGATCTTCCGGAACTTCCAATGATTGGAAAAGCCGGGCCCGCACAGTTCCAATGATTGGAAGCCAAGCAAACTTTTTTGCCGCGCATGAATGACGCATTCCATCTTCAATGGCACCGGTGGCCGGCGGAAAATCCGCGCGGCGCGCTCGTCGTGGCCCACGGCATTGGCGAGCACGGCGGGCGCTACGGCCATTTCGTATCCGCGCTGAACGGGGCCGGCATTTCCGTTTTCGCCTTCGATCAACGCGGCCACGGCCTGTCGCCGGGCAAGCGCGGCCACATCAATTCGTGGAGCGAATACCGCGACGATCTGGCCGGATTCCTCGCCCTCATCCGCGGCAGGGAAGAATTTCTTTCGGGAAAGTCGCGGCCGGCCGCGCCGGTCTTTTTGTTCGGCCACAGCATGGGCGCGATGGTCGTGCTCGATTTCCTGATCGAGCGCCCGGGCGAAGCGGCCGCGGCCATCGTCTGCGGCGCGCCGGTCCAGCCCGCCGAGGTCGCCAACCCGTTTCTTATTTTTCTGGCGAGAATTTTTTCGCGCATCTGGCCGACATTCACGATGAAGCTCGGCATCAAGGCCGACCAGCTCAGCCGCGATGAGAACGTCAACAAGGATTCGAAAGACGATCCGCTCAATCACCGGCTTATCAGCGCGCGCTGGGGAACGGAAATCCTCGCGACCATCGAGCGGGTGAAAAATCGAGCCGCGGAAATCCGTACGCCGCTGCTCGTGCTGCACGGCGGGGCCGACCGCATCAATCATCCCGACGGTTCGCGATGGCTTCACGATCATGTCTCATCGGTGGAGAAGAAGTTGATCGTTTATGACGGCGCGCACCACGAAGTCCACAACGACCTCTGCCGCGATCAAGTGATTGCCGACATCTCAGAGTGGCTGGGCCCGCGCCTCTGATTCCGACCGGCGTTCTCCGCGACGCCTGAGCGCGTTTTCCAATGAACATTCGCGGGTCGGAAGAAAGCATGCAGCGAGTGAATCCGCGGGCGCGGCTCAGGGCGCGTTGATCTTTTTCTTCAATTCGTCGGGGAGCACGAAATCCGGTGCGCCGTCCATGATTTCGTTCACGATCTTCTTCATCATCTGTTCGCGCCGGTCGCCCATGTAGGCCAGCGCCAGATGCACGGCGATTTCGCGCTGCGCGCGCGGGCCAAGAACCTGAGCGCGGTCGTAGGCCTTTTCCAGCAGCGGGATCGCCTCGGAGAAATTGTCGCGCAGGGTCAGGACATAGCCGAGCGTGTCCAGCGCGGCGGGATTCGCCGGTTCGCGCTGCACGACGGAGCGCGCGATGCGCTCGGCTTCGTCCAGCGATTTACCGGACTTGGCCAGCACGAACGCGAGATTGTTCGCGATGCGCGTGTCGTCAGGGTTCTTTGCGCGCAACTCGCGGAACAGCGTCGCCGCGTGATCAAATTCGCCCGACTCCTGGAGGATATTTGCGCAGGCATATTTGATTTCATCGTTCGTCGGCTGGGTCGCCAGCGCGCTTTCGAAATCGCGGCGGGCCGCCGGCAGCTGGCCTTGCGATGCATAGAATCGTGCGCGGGCGCAAAGATCCTGTGCGCTCATCGGCCAGCGCGCCATTTCGGGCGGGCAGATCACCGCCATCCACTGGCGCACGGGAATCCACTTGCGGACAAACTGGTCGTAGTCACAGATCGCGGCTGCCGGTGCGCCGTCGTGGCAAAGGAACTGTTTTGAAACATCGTCAAACCCGACGACGACGCTGAAACGCCGCGATTCGATATTCGTCCCATCTTGCAACAGCACGACCACCGGCACGCCGCTGCGCAGTTTGCTGACGATTTCCTCCGGCGAGCCATAAAGGGAGAAGGCCCAAAGCCCCAGCGTTTCCGCGTTGGCGACCAGCGCCTCCTCGACGGACAATTTGCCGCGCGTCGCCATCATGGTCGCGGCATTGCTGTAGGAAAGCGGCTTCTGCCAGAACATCGCCAGATCGGCCAACATCCGTGCGCCATCTTCCGGACCGGTGCGGCGCGGAAGATCCGGCACGCCGAAAACGACGACGGCGCGATCGCCATGCACGGCCGCCCTGTTGCGAAACAATTCGCCCGGCGTTGGCGCCGTTGCGCAGCCCGCAGCCATCGCGGTGGCGATCAGAAGCAGGCAGAATTGAGATGCGCGCAGCATCGTGTTCCGCTGGGCAGGAGGCTCAATGCGACTGCAGGTTATCCACGACGCCCTTTACGCCTTCCGTCCCGCGCGCAATATCCTTCACGCGCAGCCGGACGTTGTCGTTGGGGACATTGCCGTCAAGCGTCACGACGCCATCCGTGACGGTAATGCCGATGTTGCATCGTCCCGCATCCGGATCGCTGCTCACCCGCTCGCGCACGTCGTTGGCGAGCACCCTGTCCGGCGATGCTGCGCCGGCCGTTTCGGACATGGTCCCGCACCCGGAGAGAATCAACGCAGCCGCCGCAGCGGTTATCAACTTTGTTGCGAACCTGGTTTTCATGCCCGAAACCTTAGCCGTTTGTAGCGCGAGGTCAAATTGCAAACCCGGCCGCGCGATCGGGGTGCAGGGTGATGTTCACAGGCGGATTTCCGTCGGACTTCCATCATTGGAAACTTTGGAATTCCTCTTGCCGTGCGGCGGGGGGCGCGGCATATTGCGCGACTTTTTTTAAGGGAAGAACAGAAGCCGGCGAGGCCGGCACGAAAGACAATATGGCGAGAATAGTTCCACTAAACCGGGTTCGCAACATCGGCATCATGGCCCACATTGACGCGGGCAAAACGACGACGAGCGAGCGCATTCTTTATTATTCGGGCAAGGTTCACAAAATCGGCGAGGTCCACGACGGCGCGACGCAACTGGACTGGATGGTGCAGGAGCGCGAGCGCGGCATCACGATCACGTCGGCTGCGACGAGCTTTTCGTGGCGCGATCATCAGGTCTCGCTGATTGACACTCCCGGACACGTGGATTTCACCGCCGAGGTCGAGCGCTCGCTGCGCGTGCTGGACGGCGCGGTCGCGTTGTACTGCGCAGTTGGCGGCGTCGAGCCGCAGTCGGAGACGGTGTGGCGGCAGTCGGAAAAATATGGCGTGCCGAAGATCGCCTTCGTGAACAAAATGGACCGTACCGGCGCGGAGTTCTTCCGCGTCTATGCGGAAATGAAACAGCACCTCGATGCGAACGCGGTGCCGATGGTGATCCCGATTGGCGCGGAGGAAAAATTTGAGGGCGTCGTTGACCTTGTGAAAATGTGCGCCGTCCGCTTCGATGAAGAATCGCAGGGCCAGAAAATGATCGAGGGGCCGATTCCCGCTGAACTGGTCGAAGAGGCGAAAAAGTGGCGGCACAATCTGATCGAAAAGGCCGCGGAGCAGGACGACTCGCTGCTCGAAAAATATCTCAACGGCACCGAACTGACGAACGAGGAAGTGATGGCGGCGGTCCGCAAGGCGACCATCGCGCGCAAAATCGTTCCGCTTTTCTGCGGCTCCGCTTTCAAAAACAAAGGCGTGCAAATCATCCTCAACGCGGTGGTGGATTATCTGCCTTCGCCGGTGGACATCCCGCCGGTGATCTGCGCGATTGAGAAAGAAGCCAACTCGCGCATGGCCGACGACAAGGCGCCGTTCTGCGGCATGGCTTTCAAAATTATGTCCGACAAACATATGGGCAAGCTCACGTATGTCCGCATTTATTCGGGCACGCTCAAGCAGGGCGAAGCCGTGTACAACATCACCCGCGACCGCACCCAGCGCGCGGGCCGCGTGCTGCGCATGCACGCAAACAAGCAGGAGCCGCTGGAGGAAGCCTACGCCGGCGAAATCGTCGCGCTCGTCGGCCTCGGCGAAACGAAAACCGGCGACACGCTGTGCAACGAAGATCATCCGATTCATCTACTCGCGATTGATTTCCCGGCGCCCGTCGTCTCGATTTCCATCAAGCCCGACACGCAGGCCGACAACGAAAAACTTTCCGAGTCGCTCCACCGCCTCGCCGACGAGGATCCGACCTTCACCGTCGGCTTCGATCACGAGACGAGCGAGACGATCATCTCCGGCATGGGCGAGCTTCACCTCGAAATTATTGTGGACCGACTCAAACGCGAATTTGGCGTGGCCGCACAGGTCGGCCGCCCCGAAGTCGCCTACCGCGAAACCTGCACGGCCACCGTCGAGCAGGAAGGCAAGCACATCAAACAGTCCGGTGGCCGCGGCCAATATGGCCACGTCCGCATCCGCATCGAACCGGCCGCAAAGGGCGCGGGCTTCACCTTCGTTGACGAAGTCGTCGGCGGGCGCATCCCGCAGAACTTCATCCCGTCCGTCGAAAAAGGCATCGTCAAGGCGATGGTCTCCGGCCCCTACGCCGGCTATCCCGTCGTTGACGTCACCGTCGCGCTCTACGACGGCTCCTACCACGATGTGGACTCCAGTGACATCGCCTTCCAGGAAGCCGGCCGCGTCGCCTTCAAACAGGGATTCCTCCGCGCCGCGCCGCTGCTGCTCGAACCGATCATGGACGTCGAAGTCGTCACGCCCGAAGACTTCATGGGCGGAGCCACCGGTTCGCTCGCGCAGCGCCGCGGCCGCATCGAGATGATGGAAACCAAGGGCAACTCGAAGATCATCCGCGCCAAGGTTCCGCTCGGAGAAATGTTCGGCTATGCCAACACCATCCGCACGCTCAGCCAGGGCCGCGCCGCCTTCAGCATGGAATTCGAACACTACGAAGCCGTGCCGTTTTCGCAGGCCGAGGAAATCGTCAAGAAGCGCCGCGCCGAAAACAAAGTCCGCTGACCGCGAGTTAATTCGCGATCGAAAACGCCCCGCCTTTCGCGGGGCGTTTTTTTTCAATGATTGGAAAAGTCCGCCCCCGAAATTTCCAATCATTGGAAGTGCCGTGTCCTTGAGCATCGGCGGTGCGAAGTTGGCGGACGGGCGGCGAATTAGCGGGCGGAGAAAACATGAACAAACTTCTTCCGTTTCTGATTCTTGGGGCCGGGCTGGCGTTCGCGACATCGCTGCGCGCGGCGGATGTCTTCGAACAAAACCGGCAGCTTGGCCGCGGCGTGAACATCATCGGCTACGATCCGATCTGGCGGTCGCTGGAGCAGGGCCGCTTTCAGGCAAAACATCTTCAGTTGCTGCGCGAGGCCGGTTTCCAGAACGTCCGCGTGAACCTCGCTCCGTTCCGCCAGATGGACCGCGACAAGAACTGGGCGCTGCCGGAGAGTTGGTGGCACACTCTGGACTGGGTCGTGCGCGAGGCGACCGCGCAAAAACTCTCCGTGATCCTCGACTTTCACGAATTCCAGAGCATGGCCCGTAATCCTGCCAGCCACAGGGAGCAGTTTCTCTCGTTCTGGCGGCAGCTTTCCGAACATTGCGTGGCGACGCCCGGCACCGTGCTGTTCGAACTTCTCAACGAGCCGAACAAGGAGATGACGCCGAAGCTGTGGAACCAATATGCGGCCGACGCGCTGAAGATTGTCCGCGAAAAAAACCCGGCGCGGACCGTCATCATCGGCCCCGGCTTCTGGAATTCCGCGGACCACCTCAACGAGCTGGAACTGCCGGAGAACGACTCGAACATCATCGTCACGGTTCACTACTATTCGCCGATGTCATTCACCCATCAGGGCGCGAGCTGGGCCGGGCAGCAGGACAAACACGACATCGCCTGGCCGAAGGATGACAAGCAGCGCGCCGCGGTCAGCAATGATTTTGCGAAGGTCGCAGCGTGGGCGAAGGCGCACAACCGCCCGATCTATCTCGGCGAATTCGGCGCCTACGACAAGGCGCCGATGGAGTCGCGCGTCCGCTACGCCGATGCCGTCGCGCGCGCCGCCGAGGCCAACGGCTGGAGCTGGGCGTGGTGGCAGTTCGACGGCGATTTCATTCTGTGGGACATGAAAAAAGATTGCTGGGTCGAGTCGATCCTGCACGCGCTGATTCCGAAGGAGAACAAATGATGAAGAAATTCATGATGATGATCGCCGCAGTTCTCGTTGCCGGCGTGATCAACGCCGCCGATAACAAACCGCTCCGCGTGCTGCTGACCTTCGGCGGCCACGGATTTCAGCAGAAGGAATTTTTCGCCTTCTGGGATGCGCTGCCCGGCATCACCTGCACGAAAGCCGAAATGCCGAAGGATGCCGGCCTGCTCAAGCCGGGGCTGGAAAAACAATTCGATGTCATCGTCACCTACGACATGGTCAAACAGATCACGCCCGAACAGCAGAAGGATTTCGTCGCGCTGCTCAACGCCGGCATCGGCCTGGTCGCGACGCATCACAACCTCGGCGCGAACCTTGGCTGGCCCGAATACAGGAAGATCATCGGCGGAAAATATCTGGCCCAAAACGAAACGATCGATGGAAAAGAACTCGTTAAATCCACCTACGACCACGGCCAGGAAATCAGCGTCACCATCGCCGACAAGGAACATCCGATCACCAAGGGCCTCGCCGATTTCGTCATCCACGACGAAACCTACGGCCACTTTTACGTCGCGCCCGACTCGCACATTTTGCTGACGACCGACCACCCGAAATGCGGGCACGACATCGCCTGGACGCGCCAGTACGGAAAAAGCCGCATCTGCTACCTCATCTTCGGCCACGACAACGAAGCCTGGCAGAACCCGAACTACAAGGAACTTCTCCTGCGCGCCATCCGCTGGGCCGCCCCGTCGCCGTGATTTCCAATCATTGAAAATTTCCGCGCCGCAAACTTCCAATGATTGGAAATTACGATTCGATTGCGGATCGGCGCGCAGGGATTGGATCGGGCCGGCGGAACCGGACCGTAAAAAAAAGGCCCGGCGTTTTCGCCGGGCCTTCAATTTGAATTCGGAATTTCTTCCTAGTTCGTCGCGCGTCCGCCGGTTCCTTTTGCGGAAGTGCTGACGGCTTTGCCGGTCGTCTTCGGGCGCAGTTCGCGGCAGGCCGCGCCGGCGCGCCACATTTCGGAGTCGCGGATTTCGGCGAGTTCCTTGCCGAGCTGGACTTGATAGTCGGGACCGCCGCACGACTTGATGACGCGTTCGGCTTCCGCGCCGGTGGAGACGCGTTTGTAGAGCGCCTTGAACACGGGCAGCGTTGCCTTCTTGAACTTGGGCTTCCAGTCGAGCGCGCCGCGCTGGGCGGTGGCGGAGCAGTTCGAGTACATCCAGTCCATGCCGCGTTCGTCAACGAGGCGGATGAGGCTCTGCGTGAGTTCCTCGACGGTCTCGTTGAACGCTTCGCTCGGCGAGTGCCCGTTCGCGCGGAGCACGTCGTATTGTGCTTCCATGATGCCGGCCAGCGCGCCCATGAGCACGCCGCGTTCGCCGGTCAGGTCGCTGTTCGTTTCGTGCGGGAATGTTGTCGGGAACAAATAGCCGGAGCCGATGCCGATGCCGACGGCGAGGCAGCGCTCTTCGGCGCGGCCGGTCGCGTCCTGGAAAATCGCGAAGCTGGAGTTGATGCCGGCGCCGGCGAGGAAATTACGGCGCACGTTCAGGCCGGAGCCTTTCGGCGCGACCATGATCACGTCCACGTTTTTCGGCGGGACGACGCCGGTCTTTTTGTTGTAGGTGATCGAGAAGCCGTGCGAGAAATACACCGCGTCGCCGGGCTTGAGGTTCTTCTTGATCGTCGGCCAGACCAGGCGCTGCGCCGCATCGTTGAGGAGCACTTGGATGATCGTGGCCTTCTGGACGGCCGTCTCAATGTCGAACAGATCCTTGCCGGGCTTCCAGCCGTCGGCGACGGCGCGGTCCCAGTCGCGCTTGAACGCCTGCGACTGACCGATGATGACCTTGAAGCCATTGTCCTTCAGGTTCAGCGCCTGCGCCGGGCCCTGGACGCCATAGCCGATGATCGCGATGGTTTCGTTTTTCAAAACCTTGCGCGCTTTCGACAGCGGGAACTCGGCCCGCGTCACCACATTTTCCACCACTCCGCCAAAATCAATCTTTGCCATATCGAATGCTCCTGTTGTTTAAGGGCGCGCAAACTACAACAACGGGGCGGCGCGTGGCACGAAAATTTTTCAACTGGCGAACCGGCCGGACCGTTCCCGGTCAGGGAACGTTGCCGGGCTGAAGCGTTTCGATGAGCGCGTCGATGATCGGCCGGCGCGTATCGAACTCCTCGCGCGGAATGATGCCCATGAGATGAAACTCCGTGTTGGTGCCGGCAAGAAAATCGAGCGTGCGCAGTGCATTGACGTCCATCCGCGTGAAGCGCGAAATGGCGGGCAGGCCGCGGAAATTCGTCACGGTGATGTGTGTGTCGCGGTTCACTTCCTGTTCCATGTCCGAAAAGGATTTCACCAAGTTCGTGATGGTTTCGCCCGGCGCATCGCCGATGACGACCTGCAAGGCCAGCCGGTCCGGCCCTTCGAGTATCGCGTCATATTCGACGTTCGAATCGCCGAACGATGCGGTCCAGCCCGGCGGCAGCGCGATCGAGAACCGGTGGAGCGGATCGAAATAGCGGTTGGTCGTCGTCGTGATGGCGAGCATCAGATCAGCCGGCGCCTTCGGGACCGGGGCCACACCATTCACCGCGCGGGAAAAACTGAACATGTCGGCGAAGAGCGCAACGATGGCTAGGAAGCCGAAGACCGTCAGGCCGACCGTGAGCCACGGCGGATGAATTTTGTGCCGCAGATGCGGCGGCGGCTGCATCCCGATGTACGGCGGCAGCTTTATTTTTCTCCTCGGCGCGTCCGTCTGTTCCAGCCCCGTGGTCGGCGGTTTGTGCGGGTGCGTGTGAAAGGTCTGGCTCATCTCTTCATTCAACATAGCTGGTTCGTCTCCGATTTCCATACGAATACCGCGCGGCGAACCTTCGTGAATTTTCCGCCGCCGGCATCCGGCGACTTGCGGTGCGCCGGGCAAACTACTTGTCGCATCCACCGTTCTCGCCTAGAGTCCGCCGCTTTTCGAATCATGAGCGTTGAACCGTTTGGGAAAATTTTGCTGGGAAATGTCGAGGACATCCGGCGCTGCCACGATGCCTTCCAGCAGCAGCCGGTGGACTTGGATTTGTCCGGCACGCCGTCGGACGACGCACCGCGCTGCCAGAAAACCATCGCGAAATCCGTCACGGTTTCGGGGCCTGGCACCTTTTTTGGCAAAGCCATCCGCACTCTGACGTTCGAACCGACCGACCTGGAGGGCTGGTGGTTTTCGCGCGACGATCTTTCCGACGACTGCCTGCCCATCCGCGTCTCCATCCGCAACGTCTGGACCACTGCCGACTACGTCAGCAACATCGTCCTGCGAAGCGGCCCGCCCAACAATTACGTCCGCATGGTCGAACACATCGTCGCGCTCAAACTCGGTAGCGACGTTGACAGCCTCATGATCCGCGTCAATTCCGGTGATCCGCCGTTGTTCGAGCGCGGAAGTCTCGATCTCGTGGAAGCGCTCGACGCGGCCGGCCGCGTCGAACAGGACCGGCCAGTCCGGTTTTTCACCGTGAAAGAAAAAGTCACCGTGGCCAACGGCGACGGCCGGAGCTTTGTGACGTTTCATCCGGCCGTCGGCCCGCAGCCGCAGCTCACCGTTGACTGCGCGATTGATTTTCCCAACGCCATCGGCCGGCAGCGCATAAAATTTCCGCTCAACTGCGAACATTTCCGCCGCGGCGCCGAGGCCCGCACCAACTCGCCGTTCAGCAAAATGCTTTTCTGCAAAACCGTCGGCAAACTTTTCGCCGACATCCGCAACCTCGGCTACACCGACAAGAACCTCCTCGTCGCCGGCCGCAAGACCTACTACAACCAGCCGCGGCTGATTCACGAAGGCAAATCGCTGGAAGCCGTCTGGCACCGCGCCGTGCTCGACCTGCTCGCCGCAATCGCGCTGCTGGAGGAAGGCCGTTTCGTCGGCCACATCGAATCCTATCGCGCCGGCCACCACCTCGACTGCCACGCCGTGCGCCTGCTCTACAAGCGCGGCCTGCTCACGCCTTTCGTCCCCGCCCGAAGCCCGGCGCTTTCCCGCGGCGGATCGTGAAAATTTCCAATGATTGGAACTTTGCGCGCTGGAATTTTCCAGTCATTGGAAATTTTCACCGGCCGGATGCGGTGCGGAAAACATTTACGGCTGCTTGCGGACGATGAAGGTGACGGCGGAGGCGGTGTAGTCCTGCGTGAAATGGAATTTGTTTTGCAGCATCGCGGAGATCGGGATCGCCTCGACGTCGGCGGCGCCGGCCGCGCGCAGCGATTCGGTGAGCCGCGAAATGCTGAGCCGATTGCGGTGGTACAGCTCGACGGGATGGTTCACGTGCTCCGGAATGTCGGCGGCGTTGAAGCAGTGCAGCCACGCCTCCTTGCGGACGATCCGCATGATTTCCTTCAGCGCGATTTCCATCGCCTCCAGCGAAAGGTGGCCGAGCACGTCGTGGAGGAAAATGTAGTCGGTGGAATTGTCCGGCAGGCCCGAATTCAGAATGCTGGCCTCGAAAAATTTCACGCCGGGAAAATTCTTCGTGGCGTTGGCGATGTTTTTCGAGGCGATGTCGAAGCCGGAATAATTGATGTGCGCGGCCAGCCCGAATTCGTCGAGCGCGCGGTATTCGTTGCCGGAGCCGCAGGCGATTTCGAGGACGCTGATTTTCTCCGCGGACAGGCCGCGCAGTTGCGAGGTCCACAAATTCAGGAACGTGTTCAGCGCCGGCTCGAACAAAAGCGTCCCGGGCTGGTCGGGCGTGAGGAACATCAGTGCGTCGGTCACATAATTCGGGATCGGGCAGTCGGCGCCGCGCAGCCACGCCGCGGTCTGGCGGATCGCCTCGGGAATTTCCGATCCTTTTTTCGGGCGACCGCCGCCGAGTTCATCGAGCAGTTTGAAGCGGTCCGCGCCGGCTTTCAGCTTTTCGTAGAGCCACGTCATCACGATGCCGAAGCGAAGCTCCTCGTTGATCAGCCCGCTGAATTTTTTCGGCCAGAGCGTGTCGGCCAGCAGCGCGCGGGTGAGGATGCTCTGCGCGTTGATGCGCTGGTCCTGCTCGTTGACGGCGAGGTAATCGGCGAGGTGCTCGGCGGGAAAGCAGTCCCACGATTCCTTCAGCCGCTCGTTTTCCAGTTTTATTTCCAGCTCGTTCATTTCTGTTTCGCGGCAAGATAGTCGCCGCCGCGAAAAAACGCGCGAAAGATTTTCTTCGCGGGGAAAATCGCGGGCGGCGAACCGCTCCGCCTTCCGAAAATTTCTGTGCGCCGGACTTTCCAATGATTGGAAATCTGGCTACCGTGCTTTTCCAATCATTGGAAATTTTGTTCGGTTCGCAGTCAGTCCGTCAGGAGGCTCGTCATGAAGTTGCGTAAAATCGAAATCGCGGTTGTGGTGGCACTGTTTGGCGCGAAGGCATTCGCCGGGGTGTTCTCGTCGACGAATTTTGCCGTGGGGGCGATGAACGACACGAATGTCGGGCTGAGCACGAACAATAATTACGTGATCGCCGCGGACGTGATCGGCACGAACGGGGCGACGGTCATGATCAACGGCGTTGCATTCACCAGCAGCGGCACAGCGACAGTCGGCACGAACTGGGCACTGATCGGTTTGGGAAACCAATATACGACACCACCGGGAAACAAGGGCAACGTGACAGGAAACATCACGGCGCTCTTCGATCGGTTTCAGTATGGTGGCAATCCGGGAACTCTCATCGTGAGCAATCTGACGGCGGGATTGGTGTATTCGGCTGCGTTCTACAGCCAGACTTGGTCGCCAGGCGTCAATGATCGTTCAATAAACATGTCGGCATCGGGTGGCGGGACGCTTCTTTTTGAGCAAGATCCCGGTGGTGGCAGTTTGCTCAGGTACACGTTCGCGGCGACGAATGCCACGGAGTCGGTCATTTTTTCGCCGGTAGTCGCAGGAAATACGTTCCACTTCTACGGCTTCAGCGAGCGGCAGATTTTCAACGACCAGTGGAACGTCGCGGGCGGCGGTTCGTTCAACGATCCGGTCAACTGGATGCGGTTGGATGGCGGCACGGCGTTCGGCGCGCCGGTCGCGGCGGGTTTGTCGGCGATGTTTTCGACGCAGGCGGCGCCGGCAGTCGTGACGATTGATGCGAATACGACCGTCGGGCACATCTCCTTCGACGGGCCGGCTGCCTACACGCTGGCGACGACCAACTCGTCGCTTCTCACGTTGCAATCCGAACCCGGAGGCGTTTCCATTTTGAGCACGCCGTCCGGCTCGCACACGATTTCCGTGCCGATTGTCCTGAACAATGACGCCGTAAAATTTGGCAGCGGTGCCCTGGTCGCGGCTGCGCCAGTTTCGGGCGCGGGCGGTTTGAACGCGCAGAAAGGGATGCTTTCGCTGGCGGCGACGAACAATTATTCCGGTGCGACGACTGTCGCTGGCGCGACGCTCGATCTCCAAAACAGCAGCGCGATCCCGACGGGCACGGCCCTGAACGTGAGCGCGTCTGCGACGATCATCCTGTCCAACGGCGTCAGCGCGACGGCTGCGGTTTTCACCGTCAACGGCGCGCTACAGCTGGCTGGCACCTGGGGCGCGACCGGTAGCGGGGCGGCGCACACCAACGATAGCATCTTTTCGGGAGGGGGCGTCATCAACGTCCTGGCGAGTCCTGGAAATACGAACGGCTCGTGGTCCGCCAATGCAAACGGTATTTGGGGCGTTTCAAACAACTGGGTCGGCGGCGTCATCGGCTTTGGCACAAACAACACCGCCTTTTTCACCAATGCGATCACGGCGGATCGTGTCGTGAGCAATTCGTATGCGCCGCTGGACATCGGCGGTCTGACATTTGGCTCGCCGGCCAACAATTGGATTTTGACGAACGGCACGATCAACCTCGCCGTCAGCACGGGGTCGCCGGGAATTCTGGTGACCACAAACCGCGCGACGATTTATTCGCCGCTCATCAGCACGAACGGGCTGCAAAAATCCGGCGCAGGCACGCTTGCGCTCGGTGCGAACAGTTCGTATTCCGGCGGCACGACGATCAGCGGCGGCACGTTGCAACTTGGCGTCAACAGCACCGCAGGCATGATCGCCGGCGATGTGACCGACAACGGCAGCCTCATTTTCGCGAGGACTGACACGAACGTTTTTGGCGGCGCGATTTCGGGAACCGGCATGGTTGTCCAATCAGGGACGGGAATGACAACCCTGACCAATGTGAGCTCATATTCCGGCGGAACGTATGCGACCGGCGGAAGACTCAGCATTTCGCAGGATGCGAACATCGGCGGCGCAAACACGCCTCTCAGCATCTCCGGCGCTGTGATACAGGTTGTCGGAACGGCGATTCAAAATCTCAACCCGCACCCGGTGAACTGGTCAACGTTCAACGGCGGCTTCGACATCGCCAGCGCGGCAAATACATTCACGATCACGAGCGCGGTCGGCAATGTGTCAGCCGCGGGCAGTTTCGCAAAATGGGGCGCGGGTTCGCTGGTCATTTCGAACGCCGGGGTGAACCAGCAGATTATGTTGTTCCATCAGGGATCGAACTTCATCGAGAGCGGATCAGTCGTGACGGCGCTGAGCTACATGAGCGTCGGCCAGCTTCTTTCGACGAGCGCGACGCTGACCGTCCGCGGAACCGGGCGCGTCGTTTCGACAGGTGATCTCAATTTGGGCGATTTGACCGGCTCTACCGGGATTTTGAATATCGCCGATTCGGCGGCGGTAGCGGCCAAGACGCTGTACGTCGGCAAAAACGGAAGCGGAGTCGGGGTCTTGAATCTCACCGGCGGAAACATAACCTCGCTGGGTACCGCCAACGACTGGCGCATCGGTGGCGGCGGCAGCACCAATGATCGCAATGCCTATGGCTACGTTCTTCAGACCGGCGGTTCGTTCACCTATGGGGGCAACTTCCAGATGGGCGGCTACGGCCTTGCCCAGTGGGATCTCATCGGCGGCGGATTGACGAACGGCGGAGGCGCGCCGATCGTGGGCCGCTATCCGGGCAGCCGCGCGATCATGAACATCCTCGGCGGCCAGTGGGTCAGCCCGAATTGGGGAACGATCATCGGCGAGCAAGGCCACGGCGTGCTGAATGTGATGACAGGTCTCGTGAATCTGACGGGTACACCGGTGGGGCAAGCCCTGACACTGGGTGGATGGCAGGCTGCCAGCGAACAGGGAACAGGCATCGTCAGTCTCGCAGCCGGCGGAACGATTGCGACGCCCGCGGTGAGAAAAGGCGCGGCGAATGCGAGCATCGCGATCTTCAACTTCAACGGCGGCACGTTGCGCGCAAGCACGGGCAACCCCGCATTCATGCAGGGCCTTGACATCGCGAACGTGTGGCTTGGTGGCGCGAATTTCGATTCGCAAACGTTCAACATTACCGTCGCACAGCCGCTCCTCGCGCCGGCCGGCAACGGTGTCGCGAGCCTGACGTTGACGAATGGCGGCGCGGGCTTTGTCGGTCCTCCACTTGTCACGCTCATCGGCGGCGGGGGGACCGGCGCGACGGCTTATGCGCAAATTGATGTGAACCTTGGTTCGGTAACGAACATCGTCGTCACGAGTCCCGGCGTGAACTATTCATCGTCGCCGACAGTCCTGTTACAGGGCGGCGGCGGAAGCGGCGCGGGCGTTGATACGATCACACCGGTTGCGAACGCAACGAACGGCGGCCTGACGAAAGCCGGTGCAGGCACGCTCACACTGACGGCAACAAACACGTATGGCGGAAACACCGTCATCAACAATGGCATTCTGCTCGTTGGCAACACGAACGCGATCGGCGCGGGCACGATTACGCTTGCGACAAATTTTGCAGGCATCGGTGCGACGTATGCCGTGGATCAGAACTTCATCGCATGGTTCACATCGCGATTGAGCATCGCATCCTCGCCCGGCGTTCTTGCACTTGGCGCCAACGACACGAACGCGCTGGACCTGACAGGTCTTGCAAACTGGTATTTCGGCGCGGCTGGAGGCTCGTACACGTTCAACGGCCCGCTCACGTTCGCCGGCACGAATCTCTACCTCGGCGGCGGTAACGGCACGTTGACCTACATCCCGACCATCGGAACCGGCACGAATGTTTTTGCCGGAATTCCCGGACAGAGTTCCCTGGGTGTTGTTGTGCTGGCAGGGACAAACGATGCGTATGCCAGCGCGATCAACGTGCAGGCCGGAACGCTCATGGCGGGCCGCACGAACGCATTTGGCGGCTCGAACGCCGTAGTCATCGTCGCAAACGGAACGTCGCTCGATGTGGGCGGTCAGACGCTCGGAGCGGTGCCGGTTTATGTGCAGGGCGCAGGCGCAAACGCCAACGGCGCGATCATCAACTCCGTCGCGCAACAGATCAACGCGCTGCAAAAAGTCACGCTGACAGGCAACACGACCTTTGGCGGCGCGCAGCGCTGGGACATCCGCACGACAAATCTCACCGCCGTGTTGGATCTCGCGGGCAACACGCTGACGAAGACGGGCGCAAACTACATCGCGGTTGTTGGCGGAAATATTTCCGATGGCAACATCGCAATCAATCAGGGCACTTTCAGCATCGAAGCGGGAACGACCGTGACGGCGGGCGTCGGACGCATCACGATCGGTTCTGCGGGGACGCTGAATTTCTGGGCTCCGCCGTCACCCGTCGTCCTCCGCCCGATCACCGACAACGGCGGAACGATTTTATGCGGAGCCGGCACGCCGGTTATCGGCGCGCCGATCACGCTGGCTGTCGCGACCAACACGATCAATACGGCCGGATTCAATCTTGTTTTGACCGGCCTCGTTGATGGCGCGGGCGCGCTGCTGAAGACCGGTGCCGGAACACTGGTTCTCTCGACGACCGAAGCCTACAGCGGTCAGACGATCGTCAACGGCGGAATACTTGAACTGGCGGCGGCGAACGCGTTGAACGGCACGATCGGTTCGAGCAGCAGCATCCTGATCAGCAACGCCATGGTGAACGTGGATTTCTCGAACGGCTTCAACGGATCGGGCACTTGTCCTGTCACTGTCGCTGCTTCGGGCTTGCTCACCTCGTCAAACGGAGCGGCGAATATGATCGCCGGCACGCTGACACTCGCCGGTTCAATCCTGAACGGCGGCACGCCTGACGCAACGCTCGGCAACTGGTCTTTGAGCGGGAGCGTTTCTGCCAGCGGCAGCTCGACCATCGCCGCGCCGCGCACGCAGCTCGCGAAAGCCGGCGGCGTGACGTTCGACGTGACAACCGGCGCGACGCTGTTTGTCAGCAGCACGCTCGAAGATCCCGCCCTCGGCGCGAACGGAACCGGTACGCTCATCAAGGCGGGCGCGGGAATAATGATCATCGGCGTGACGAACAACTATGGCGGCGCGACCATCATCAGCAACGGCTCGCTGCGTTTCGGCATGACCGCGCCCACCGGCGCGGTTGCGCGCTGGATGTTGAACGGAAACACCACCGACGCGACGGGCAACGGACACAATGGAGCTATCAGCGGGGCTGGATCGAGCTATGTCTCCGGACGCTTCGGCCAGGCGCTCAATGTGACCGGCGCGCAGTACGTTCAGGTTCCCTACGATCCCGCCTTGGCGCTCAGCAACTTCACGGTCTCCGCATGGCTTTACATGACCGCCAATCCCGGCACCTATGGCATCGTCGGCACGCGTATCGGCGGCGAAACGACGTTCGACATGAAATATCAGTTGGGCAAGATTCACTGCGACATTGGCGGCGGAACCAACTGGATCACGACAACGGCTGACGCCAACTATTCGCTCAGCCTCAGTGCCTGGCACATGGTTTCCATCGCGGTCTGGACGAACGGCTATGCGATCTATGCCGACGGAATGAGCATCGCAACGAATGCCTTCGCCACGAACAATACCGTGGCTCCGCTGCTCATGAAGTCTGGCGAGACGATGGGCATTGCGAACGATTATTCCGGCGGCGAGTATCTCAACGGCAGCATTGACGACGTGAACATTTATGGCCGCGCGCTGACGCCCGCCGAAATCGCCACGCTCTACAATCTCGGCACGCCCGGTGCCTCGGATCTTCTGCCCGTCAGGACGGCGCTCAAGATTGCCAGCGGAACCACCTTCGATCTTTTCGGCGCGCAACAAACCGTCGGCTCGCTCGGTGACATGAACGGAAGCGGCGGCACTGTGACGAACAACTCGACGCTGCCTGCCACCCTTTCCGTCGGCAACGACAACGCCAACGCGACGTTCTCCGGCATCATCGCCGACGGCGCGGGAAGCATCGCGCTGGTCAAGCTCGGCACGGGCACGCAGACGCTCAACAACGCGCAAGCCTATTCGGGAACCACCACGATCAACAACGGCGCGCTCATCATCAACGGC